>JBOGYE010000214.1:0-23508 GCA_050696635.1 Solirubrobacteraceae bacterium
CCGAGCCGGTGCACGGGGCGAACGATGTAACAGCCGTAGAAGGGCCCCACCTTGAGTCCGGTCAACGGACGCTTCACCTTCGCGCGCAGGGCATCGAGCCCGATCTCCTCGACCAGCAGCCACAGCAGGTTCTTGTTGGTCAATCCCTTCTCGTACGACAGTCCCTCGTCGGCGAGATTGGCGTTGATGTGCTGCCGGTACTCGGTATTTGCGTCCAGCCGCTCCTGGCACTCGGACTGCGCGCCCTGGCAGGTGGAGCAGATGTTCATCATCAGCTCGCCGTCGGTCTGCTGCGCGAGCGCGAACGTACGCGCGTTCAGCGTGTCGGCCAGCTCCTGGCTGTGCTCGGCGATCACGCCGGCGCCACAGCACGAGGCGCGATCGAGCTCGATCAGCTCGAGGTCGAGCAGCGGCGCCAGCCTCGCCATCGACCCGTGCAGCTCGGGCGTGAACCCGCGGCTCACGCAGCCCGGCCAGTAGGCGACCTTCATGTCGGCTCGCTTTCGCTCGCGGCGGTCTGGGATCCCTCTCCCGCGGCCGCAGCCGCGACCGGCTCAGGCTCGTCTTCAGAACCCGACACGTACAGGTTCAGCTCGACCCGCTGCGGCCGGTCCTCGATCCGCGCATACAGCTTCTTGATCGCGGCGAGGTCCGCGCTCGGCAGCTTGTGGCCCAGGAGCGCGATCTTGGGGCTGATCTTCCGGCGCAGCACGCCGGTGAGCACGGTCGACAGCGAGGACAGCAGCTCCTGCCCGGCGGCCGGGTGGAACTTTGAAAACCACGAGTTGCCGCCGTAGCTGCGCGGCAACAGCTCGGCCTCGTTGAGCAGTCCGAAGTCGCGCACCAGCCCAACGAAGGCGTCCTCGTGGCGGTGACCGTTGTTGCGATCGACGATCTTATGGTCCGAGCCCGCGCGGCGGCGCAGACGCATGATCTGGCTCATCGGCGCCACCTCCTTAGGGCAGGCGTCGATGCAGTTGAAGCAGTGCGTGCAGTCGTAGATCCCGTGCTCGTCCTCGCTGAGGTCCTTGAGACGCTCGTAGTGCTGGGCGTCGCGCGGGTCGCCGACGAACCGGTAGGCTTTGGCGAGCGCGGCCGGTCCGGCGAACAGCGGATCGATCTCCATCGACAGGCAGTCAGACACGCAGGCGCCGCACTGGATGCAGGCCATCGACTGGGTGATGTCGACCATGTTCTCGTGCGCGACGATGTACTCGCGCTCGGGGATCGGCTGCTTGTTGATCAGGAACGGGGTGACCCGCTGGATCTTCTTCCAGTGCACGGCGTCCATGTCGACGATCAGGTCACGGATCACCGGCATGTTGCCCATCGGCTCGACCTCGATCACGCCGGCCGGGCCGCCGTTGCCGTTGCCGTTGCCTGCGACGTTCGCCGGAGCGGCCGACTGCGCGCCGTTCCCGCGCGCGGCAGCGACCTCCAGGTGGGTGTTGCACGCCAGCCCCGGACGACCGTTCATCCGCACGCCGCAGGAGCCGCAGATCGCCTGCTGGCAGGAGCAGCGGATTCCCACCGAGCCATCGACCTCGTCTCTGACCTTGAGGATCGCGTCGAGCACCGAGTTGCGCGCGCCGAGCTGCACGGTGTGCTCGTCCCAGTAGGCGGCCTGCCCCGACTTGGGATCGAAGCGGCGGATCTTGAGCAGGTACTCCGGCATCAGTAGTGTCGCTCCTCCGGTTCCCACCTGGTGATCGTGATCGGCGAGTAGCTGACCTTGGGAACGTCGTCGCCGTTGATCGAGATGTCGATGTGCTTCAGCCAGTCGGCGTCGTTGCGCTCCGGGAAGTCGGTCCGGAACTGAGCCCCGCGCGACTCCTTGCGCTCCTGGGATGCGACCACGATCGCCTCGGCGCAGTCGAGCATGTAGCCGAGCTCGATCGCGCCGATCACGTCCTGATTGAACACGTTGCCGCGGTCGTCGATCGACGCCTTGGGCTCCTCCTCCTTGAGCCGGCGCACAACGTCATGCGCCGCCTGGAGCCCCTCGGCGTCACGGAACACGGCGCAGTGCTTGTTCAGCGTGTCGCCGAGCTCGTCCTTGATCGACGCCACCCGGCGCCCGCCGGTCGGTCGGTCGATGATCGCCTGGATCCGGCGCTCGGTGTCGCTGACGCGCGACGGTGGCGTCGCGGGCATCGACATCTGTCGCGCCAGGCCGGCGGCGTGCTCGCCCGAGCGGCGGCCGAAGATCAGCGTGTCCAGGAGGCTGTTGGCGCCCAGTCGGTTGCCGCCGTGGACCGACACGCAGGCCACCTCGCCCGCCGCATACAGCCCCGGCACGGTCGTCTGGCCGTCCGAGTCGGTCTTGACGCCGCCCATGATGTAGTGCTGGCCGGGGTGGATGTGGATCGGCTCGCGAGTGATGTCGACCCCCGCGAAATCACGACCGATGTTCACGATCTCCCTCAGCGCCTCCAGCGTGCGCCTGCGCGGCACCTTGGTGATGTCGAGCGCGACCGTGTCGTCCGGGAAGCCCCGACCCTCGTTGATCTCGGTCTGCTCGGCGCGGGACACGACATCGCGGGAGGCAAGCTCAAGCTTGTTGGGGGCGTAGCGCTCCATGAACCGCTCGCCCTTGGCGTTCAGCAGCCAGGCGCCTTCGCCGCGGGCGCCCTCGGTGATCAGCAGTCCGTTGCCGGCCAGCGTGGTCGGGTGGTACTGAATCATCTCCATGTCCATCAGACTCGCGCCGATCCGGTATGCGTGCGCGATCCCATCCCCGGTCACGATCAGCCCGTTGGTGGTCGGCCTGTACGCCTGGCCGGCGCCGCCGCAGGCGAGGATCACCGCCTTGGCGTCGAACACCTCCAGGCGACCGTCGCGCAGGTCTCGGCAGATCGCGCCGATGCAGCGCCCCTCGTCGTCCTGGAGCAGGTCGGTGGTGAACCACTCCTCGTAGCGGTCGACCTGCGAGGCGTGCTTCATCAGCTGCTCGTAGAGGACGTGCAGGATCGCGTGGCCGGTGATGTCGGCGACGTAGTAGGTGCGCGCCGCCGAGGCGCCGCCGAACGCGCGCGTGCCCAGGTTGCCGCGCTCGTTGCGATGGAAGGTGACGCCGGCGTGCTCGAGCCACAGGATCTCGTCCGGCGCCTCCCGGCACATGATCTCGATCGCATCCTGGTCGCCGAGGTAGTCAGAGCCCTTGACGGTGTCGTACGCATGCGACTCCCAGGTGTCCTCCGGGTTCAGCGCCGCGTTGATCCCGCCGGCCGCGGCGACCGAGTGCGAGCGCACCGGGTGGACCTTGGAGACGATCGCCACCGACGCGCCGGTCTGCGCCGCGGCCAGGGCCGCGCGCTGACCCGCGAGGCCGGCACCGATGATCAGCACGTCGTGGGAGGGCACGCTCGCAATATAGGGGTCCGCGACGAAGCAAGTGATGGGATCGGATGGTTGGCTCGTGGATGCCAGGCGACGGACGCGAGCGGAGCCATAGCAGCGCTATGGCGAGCGAGCGGGTGGCGACTGGCGCCGCAGCCGGATGACTCGAACGCGGCCGAGCCAGCGAGGCTGGATGCCGAGCAGGCCGCGATCGAGGGCCATACGAGCCTGTCAATTGCTTCGTCGCGGGCCCTGAAGAGCGCCGCGGGGCAGGCGCTCGCCGGGTGGGGTCGCGGCCCGGTCGTGGTCAGCGCTCGGATGCCGCTCCGCCCCCCGTCCCGGCGGCCGCGAGCGCCTGCGCGAGCCGCACGACGACCGCCATCTGCTCGGACTCCAGCTGGCGCCAGGTGACGCGCGTCGTCACGATTCCCGCGGCCGCGAGCGTCGCTCCCTTGCGGCGGTCGTGCTCGAACGCTCGGCGGGTGCCGTGGTAGCGAAAGCCGTCCACCTCGAGCACGACCCGGTGGCCCGGCCACCAGAAGTCCACCTCGTAGCCGCATACGCGCGCGTTGACGGCCGGTGTCGGCAGGCCGCCGGCCCGGATCAGTGCCAGCACGCGCTCCTCGGCCTCGGACCGCGTCACCGTGGTGCAGGCGGACTCCAGCAGGCGACGCACGCTGCGCCCGCCGGAGTGACCGACCGCGCGTGTGACCAGCTCGGCAACCTCCGCGCGGGTCAGGATCCGCTCGACGAGCGCGCGGTCGTAGGCCAGCTCGAGCGTGCGGGCCGTGACTGTCGGCGCGATCTCCAGCAGAACGCGGGCTGGGCAGGTCACCGGCAGGCCGAGGTGGATGCGGACATCCGCCGGGCGCAGGCTCCGGGCGCGATGGACCGTCACGCCGGGGCGCGTGGCGCCGGCGCTACGCGGCACGGTCACGTGGATCGTCTCGTCTGCGCGTGCCACCATGCCCCACAGCGCCGCGGCGCTCAGGTGGCTGACGACCGCGCCCTCGCGGACGGCCAGCAGAGCGGCGGTCTCCCGCGCCAGCGGCGCCGGCGATGCGTGGCCGACCGCGTAGACGCCTCGGTGCACGGACAGCAGCCGGCCCTGCGCCACGAGCATGGCGATCGAGCTGCGGGCGACCCCGGCGGCCAGCAGCTGGCGCCGCGCGACCAGGCCCCGCTGGTGGCCTGCGATCTGGGCGATCCGCTGGTCTCGGGTGCCGCTGACTGTCAATCTGAAGCGCGCACCGAGCACGCGCACGGTGCGGGCCGGTGGATCGACAGCCGGCTGGCAATGTGGAGCGCGCACCGCCGAGGATGTCGATGCGCGCTTCTGATTGACAGCTTCTGGCGGCACCACCGCGTCACTCTGGGCCGCCCCGGGGGGTCGCCTGAGCGATCGGCGGCGCTTTGGCACCGATCCGTCACAGACTTGACGTCCGCGTGATGGTTTGACCGAGGGTCAGGCGACCGAGCCGCTGACCGCCGACTGCGGCGTCCGCTCCAGGCGAGGATCAGGCGACCGAGCCGCTGACCGCCGACTGCAGCGCCCGCTGCAATGCCCGGCGCGTCACCACGCCGCGCAGCACCCCCTGGTCGTCGACCGCCATCAGCGCCCCCAGCCGGCCCAGCGCCTCCGATGACAGCAGCTCGGCGATCGGCCGATCCTCGCGCACCCGCCAGCGGGCGGCCTCGCCGGGCTCGAGCACGGCGCTGACGGTCAGCCAGCCCTCCCCGGCGTCCAGCGAAGCCTGTGCGCGCTCCTGGCGGGCGATCCCCTCGAGCCGCCCGTGCTCGTCGACGACTGGAAACCAGCTCCACCCGTAGCGCAGGAAGTACTCGTCCAGCGCCGTGCCTACGGCCGTCTGGGATGGGATCGCCACCGGCTGGGCGTCCATGATGTCCGCCACTCGCACGCCCTCGATCCGCTCGGTCAGCGCCGTCTGGACCAGCGCCCCGCGGGCCGACTGCCACATCAGATAGCCGAGCGCCAGCAGCCACAGCCCGCCGAAGCTCCCGAACCCCGCCAGCCACCAGATCCCCACGCCGGCCAACAGCACCGCGAACGCCTGGCCCATCCGCGCCGCGCCGACCGTCCCGCGGTGCTTCTCGCCCGTCACCCGCCAGATCACCGATCGCGCCACCCTGCCGCCGTCGAGCGGGAAGGCGGGCACGAGGTTGAACGCCAGCAGCAGCACGTTCATCGGCACCAGCCAGCTGAGCGACAGCAGCACCGGCGTGATCCGGATGTCGGACTCCAACGCGACCGCGTGCGTCAGCCGGTGAGTGCCGACGATCGCGACGTCCACCCCCAGGCACAATAGGATCACGGCCAGCGTCGCGAGCGGGCCCGCGATCGCGATCTTGAAGTCCTCGCCCGGCGTGGCCGCATCGCGGCTCATCCGGGTCAGTCCACCGAACAGGAACAGATCGATCTGCTTGACCTCGATGCCCTGCCTGCGTGCGACCAGCGCGTGCCCGAGTTCGTGGACGATCAGCGACACGAACAGCAGCAGCACGCTGACCACCGTCGTCAGATACGCGACCGCGTCGGAGCTATGCAGCGTGTCTCGGAACGGACCCGACAGCCAGAAGATCAGCAGGAACAGGATCAGAAACCAGCTCGCATCGACCCCGATCCGGATTCCGAACGCATCCACCAGCTTGATCGACGTCCGCCGCAACATGCTGCAATGGTCGCATAGGCGGGTCGATGCCCACGCAGACTGGAGAGACATGAGATGACCCAACGGCTCGAGCTGCTCAAGCAGCGCTGCAGGGAGCTATCGGACCTCGGCCACGCGATCTCGCTCGCGAGTTGGGATCAGCAGACGATGATGCCGGCGCGTGGCGGCGAGGCGCGGGCCGAATCGCTGGCAACGCTGACGCGGATCCGCCATGACCTGTTCGTATCCGACGAGGTCTCTCGCCTGCTCGACGGCGCCGAGTCCGAGCTGGACGGCGCCGACCCGGACTCCGACGACGCGCGTCTGGTCGCGCTCGTGCGCCGCCAGTGGGAGAAGGCGGCTCGGGTGCCGACGGAGCTGGCGGCCGAGCTGGCGCGCGCCGGCTCGCTGGGCCAGGAGGCCTGGATCGAGGCGCGAGCGCGATCGGACTTTCAGGGCGTCGCCTCGCATCTGGAGCGCAATTTCGAGCTTGCGCGGCGATACGTCGACTGCCACCTGTCCTCGCCGGAGTTCGAGTGCGCCTACGACGTCCTGCTCGACGACTACGAGCCGCAGATGCCCACCGCTCGGGTCGCGGCGCTGTTCGCGCAGCTGCGTGCCGAGCTCGTGCCGTTGATCGAGCGCGTGTCGGCATGCGCCGGCGCCGTCGACGATCGACCCGTCAGCGCTTCGTTCGCGGTCGATGCTCAGCGAGCACTGGTGCACGAGGTCGTCGCGATGATGGGCTTTAGCGAGCAGGGCTGGCGGCTGGATGACACCGTGCACCCGTTCGCGACCAGGATCGGCTCCGGCGACGTCCGGATCACGACCCGTTGGGACCAGCGCTTCTTCCCGACGGGCCTGTACGGCGCGATGCACGAGTGTGGCCACGGACTGTACGAGGCGGGGCTGCCGGTCTCGCTGCGGCGACTGCCGACCGGCGCGTCTGAGTCGCTGGGCCTGCACGAGTCCCAGAGCCGGCTGTGGGCGAACATGGTCGGTCGCGGCCGCGCCGTCTGTGGCGTGCTGGCGCCGCGGATCGCGGCGCTCGCGGGCGGCGAGCTGTCGAACCTCGACGCCGACGGGCTGTACCGGGCGGTCAACAGTGTCAAGCCGACGTTCATCCGCGTCGACGCCGACGAGGCCACCTACGCGCTGCACATCATCCTGCGCTTCGAGCTCGAGCAGGCCCTGATCGACGGTGAGATGACGATCCCCGAGCTGCCGGACGCGTGGAACGAGCGCGTCCTGCGCTACCTCGGGATCGAGGTGCGCGACGACGCCGACGGCGTACTCCAGGATGTGCACTGGTCCGCGGGCCTGATCGGATACTTCCCGACCTACGCGCTGGGGAACCTGATCGCCGGGCAGCTGTGGGAGCGCGCGCACGCCGAGATCGACGGTCTCGAGGACCAGATCTCGCAGGCTCGGCTGGCGCCGCTGCGCGAGTGGCTGGGGATGCGGGTACACCGCCACGGGGCCAAGTTCGCCACCGAGGAGCTGCTGGAGCGAGAGGCCGGCGGGCCGATCTCGGTCGCGCCGTTCGTTTCCTACCTCGAGGATAAGCTCGGAGATGTGTACGGGTTGGCACCGGCCCGTACCGCCGATTGAAACAACGTTCCTGTGAGAAAGGTCGGTCTATGAGCAACACCCCAGTCAAAGTCGCGGTGACGGGCGCCGCCGGTCAGATCGGCTACGCGCTCCTGTTCCGGATCGCCAGCGGTCAGCTGCTGGGTCCCGACACGCGCGTGGCGCTGTCGCTGCTGGAGATCCCCGCCGCCGTCAAGGCGGCGCAGGGGACGGCGATGGAGCTCGACGACTGCGCCTTCCCGCTGCTCGCCTCAGTTGACATCCACGATGACCCCAACCTCGCGTTTGACGGCGTCAGCGTGGCACTGCTGGTCGGCGCGCGGCCGCGGACCAAGGGAATGGAGCGAAGCGACCTGCTCGAGGCCAACGGCGGGATCTTTAAGCCCCAGGGGCGCGCGCTCAACGATCACGCCGCCTCGGATCTGAAGGTGCTGGTGGTCGGCAACCCCGCAAACACCAACTGCCTGATCGCACAGTCAAACGCCCCGGACGTCCCGCGCGAGCGGTTCACCGCGATGATGCGCCTGGATCACAATCGGGCGATCGCGCAGGTGGCGCGCAAGACGGGCGCGGAGATCAGCGAGGTCACCAACATGACGATCTGGGGCAACCACTCCGCGAGTCAGTACCCGGATGTGTTCCATGCCAAGGTCAACGGCGTCGATGGCGGGCAGGCGGTCGACGACCGCCCCTGGATCGAGGAGGACTTCATCCCGACCGTGCAGAAGCGCGGCGCGGCGATCATCGAGGCGCGCGGCGCGTCCAGTGCCGCCTCGGCGGCGAACGCCGCAGTCGATCACGTCCGCGACTGGGTGTTCGGAACGCCGGCCGGCGATTGGGTCTCGATGGCGATCCCGTCTGACGGTTCGTACGGGGTCGAAGAAGGGATCTTCTGCGGTCACCCCTGCGTGTGCAGCGCCGGTGAGTACTCGATCGTCGACGGGCTGGAGCTCGACGACTTCTCCCGGGCGCGGATCGACGCGTCGGTCAAGGAGCTCAACGAGGAGCGCCAGGCGGTCGCCGAGTTGGGGTTGATCTGACCCGGGGGCCCGTAAAGCCCTAAAGGGCCGCCCCGACCCAGCGTGGTCGCGGCGGCCCCCGGTCCCGTCGGCCGTAGCCGCGCTGTGGTTACGCCGCCTCGCCCGCCGGATGCCAGCCCTGACCTTCGCGTCGCACCTGGCCATCCTTGGTCAGTCCGGGCATCACGCGGTACAGGTAGTTCGGCTCGATCTTCAGCTCCGCCGCTATCTGCGGGATCGTGATCCCGGGGCGGGAGTGAACCAGTGCCAGCGCCTGGCTGGCGCGGGTGTTGCCGCCGCGCCGACGGCCGCGCGGGGCGGCTGATGCGCGCGTGGCGCGGCGAGCCGTGGCACGGCGAACCGAGCCCGTGCGTGAGCCCGTGCGTGAGCCAGGTGGGCGACCGACGCGGCGCTCGCCGACGAGCGCGGCACGGGCCGCTTTCAACTTGATCACCTCACCCTCCAGCTCGCGCAGGCGGCTGTCGATGTCCTTTACCGTGCTGTCAACGAAATCTGCCAAACCGAGTCACCTCCGAGGTGCATCGAAAACGCAATTGCAAACGAATCACGATACACACAACGTCGTTGCGAGACGGGCAGCCAGGTCAGATGCGCTCGAGCAGGGCCTTCAGGCGTGTGAGTGAATGCGTCGCCTCACGCTCGGAGGTGGCGCCCACGATCATCCGGCTGGCGAGGCTGCCGACCCTTCCTCCGGGGGGGTGAAACTCGTTCGTGTAGTGGAACAGCGTGACGTCCGGACTCACGCTGCTGAGTTCGTATCGGATGATCGCGTTGGAGTGAGCCGGCCCGCCGCCCTGCCATTCTGCCAGCCGTGGATGCAGCAGCGTGGTCAACGTCCAGTGGACCTTGAACGTCAGACCGAGCACGTGCAGCGCCTGCTCCATCGTCGAGCCGGCGCGCAACGGCGTGTCGGACACCTCACGCACCGACTTGTGGATCGTCACCCAGTCGCCGAGTCGCATCGGGTCCATCACCGTCGCCCAAACCCGCTCGATCGGCGCGCCGATCTCGATCCTGGCCGACACCGTGCTCATCGGCGCAGCACACTAACGGGCCGCGAGCGGCTCGACGCGCTCCCACTCGCGCAGGGCCCGTTCGATCGCGGCGTCGAGCGAGTGCAGCCTGACGCCGAGCAGGGCCGCGGCACGATCGTCGGCCGGCAGCAGGTCCGCGGCGAGGCTGTCCATCAGCGGCCCGATCAGCTCGTGGCGCTCGCCCGCGATCACCGCCGCGACCCGGCTGGCGACCGGGGTGGCGGTCAGGTGGCGCAGACGCAGCGCTGGCCGCGCCAGCAGCATCAAGTCGGCGATCCGCTCGATCAGGTCCCCGTAGCTGATGACCTCGGGGCCGCCGGCATCGAGGATCTCGCCGCCCGCGGGCTCGACGGTCGCGGCGGCGGTGAGCATGGCGACCACGTCGCGCTCGTCGATCGGCGTGGTGCGCCGTACGTGCCAGGCCGGGATCGCCAGCACCGGCAGGCGCTCGACCAGGCGAACCAGGAACCGGAACGATCGCGAGCCTGCGCCGATCACGATCGATGCCCGCAGCGCGACCGACCCGGGCACCGCCTCCAGCAGCGTCCGTTCGACCTCGAGCCGGCTCGCCAGGTGCTCGGAGGGCGGCACGCCCGACGGCGCCGGGCCGCCGAGATAGACGATCCGGCTCACGCCGGCGCTCGCCGCCGCGTCCGCGAAGCGCCGCGCCGCGAGCGCCTCCGCGGCCTGAAAGCCGGTGCCGGCCGCCGGCTCCATCGAATGGATCAGGAAGTAGGCGACCTGCGTCCCGCGCAGCGCGCGGGCCAGGCCCCGGCCGCTGATCGAGTCGCCGGCGATCACCGGGACGCCGCGCGGGGCGGGCGCCGGCCGGCGCGCAAAGCCGCGCACGTCGTGACCGTCGCGCGCGAGGCGCGCCGCGACCAAGCCGCCGATATATCCGGTGACGCCGGTGACCAGGATCCGCACCGGGCCAGAAGCTACGCAAATTGCGGGCGAGCGCGGCTCCATATCAAAAAAGGCCCGCACCTGACGGGTTTCGTAAAACTCGTGCGTTTTCCGGAAACCGCCGTTGTGGCGGGGGGTGGGATCCGCTTTGATGCCGTGCCGCAGCGGCGGAGCGGCGGATCTGAGAGGAGGCAGTGTGGCTGGACGGACGGTGGTCGGGAAGGCGAGTTGCGATGGCTGTCACTTCGGGCAGAACCTGCTTTGCGCCGTTGGAACCGGACCCTGCGCCTCGTTTCGACCGGCTCACCCGGACGGGCTGCGGCCCCCCAGCCAGCTGCGGTTCGTGTTCAGGCAGGAGCGTCGGCTACAGGTCGCCTGGGCATTTCCCAGCCCCAGCGAGCAGGTGGCGCTGCACTCATGACCTTCGGACACGCGCACCAGCCGGTACTCGGGCCTGTATCGTTGCGCTCATGTACTGGCCACTGATCGGCGGCCTGATCCTGATAGTGGTTCTGACGGCGCTGGCGGGCTGGGCGCTGGACCCGTCGCGGCGCTCGTCTCGCGGCGGCCGCTGACAGCGAACCACTATGGGACGCCACCGCCGCGCCGGGCCTCGCGCGTGGCCAGCCACTCCGAGCCGGCGGTGTCGGTCGCGCCGTGCGCAAGGACCGAGCAGAACACCGTCAGCGCCGCCAGGTTGAAGATCTCGGAGCCGCGGGCCGGCCGCTGCGCGAGCACCAGCAGCGAGAAGGTCATCGTGGCCACCCCTTTGGGTCCGAACCAGGCCATGAACGCGCGCGTCGCGCCGTCGGTGGCGGTGCCGGCGAGGGCCGCGAACACAGCCGCCGGACGCGCCACCAGCAGGGTCACCGCGACGACGCCGACCGCGGCCCAGCCCTGCCCGAGCAGGCCGTCGACGGTCAGCAGGGCGCCGAACACGACGAACACGCCGAGCTTGACGACCTCGACCAGCGCGGTCGCGTGGCGCTCGAACTCGCGCTGGATGTCCGGCCGGCGAACGCCGAGCGCGATCGCCGCGACATAGGCCGCGATCAGCCCGTTGCCATGCGGCAACAGGGTCGCCAGACCGTAGGCGCCGAACGCGGCGCCGAGCGCGAACAGCGAGCGCTGGTGGGCCGGTCCACGGGTCGGCGCCAGCAGCGATGCGACCAGACCGACGACGATGCCGGCCGCGAATCCGAGCGCCAGGTTCTCGATCAAGAACCGCCACCACACGAACTGCCCCTGGCCCGCGCTCAGGGCCGCGCTCAGGGCCAGCACCGCGGGCAGCGCCAGCCCGTCGTTGAGCCCCGACTCGAGGTTCAGCGAGTGACGCACCAGCGCCGGCACGCGCGGGTTGGTCACGACGCTGGAGGACAGCACCGGATCGGTCGGCGACAGCAGCGCGCCGACCTGGAACGACTCGGTCCAGCCCAGGCCGGTCAGCAGCCGCGTGGCGACAGCGACGATCGCCGCCGTCAGGGGCATCGCCAGGATCAGCTTGCGAAGCGGCAGCCTCCAGTGTGACTGCAGCATCTCGCCGTCGACCGCCAGTCCGTCGCCGAACAGGATCACGATCAGCGCCACCGTCGCCAGCTGCGAGACGAACGGCGAGCGCGCGCCGAACTGCAGCACTCGCAGCGCACCGTCGCCGAGCACGAACCCGGCCACCACGAACACGGCCGCGAGCGACACGAAGCTGCGGCGAGCGAGCCCCGAGAGCAGCGCGCCGCCCGCGAGCAGGCAGCCGAGCGCCAGCGCGGCAACGTCGAAGCCGTGCGAGACGCCTGCCATCAGCGTCCCGTCTGACGCCGCGAGGCCGCCAGCGACTCTGCGACACGAGACACCTGGATCGGCACGTAGTTAGAGTGTCAGAGCGCAGCGGAGAGGAGAGTTCGGTGCAGATCAGCGTGCTGGGGAAGTCGCCGTCGTGGGCGGACGCGGGCGGAGCCTGCAGCGGATACCTGGTCTGCGAGGCCGGCTACACGCTGCTGCTGGACTGCGGCAGCGGCGCGTTCGCCAAGCTGCGCGCCGTGTGCGACTACGCCGAGGTGGACGCGGTGCTGATCAGCCACATGCACTCAGACCACTTCGTCGATCTGGTGCCGTTCGCCAACGCGCTGCGGTTCGGGCCGCGGGGGCGGGCCGGGACCGCGCCGCGCCCGCCGGTCACGCTCCCCCCTGGCGGCGCGGAAGTTCTGCGTGCAGCGGCGCTGACCGGTGGCTTTGAGGGGCTCGTCGACGACGCCTTCGAGGTCGGCGAGTACGACCCGGATGGCGAGCTGTCGCTCGGGCCGCTGACCGCGCGCTTCTGCGCCGTGCCGCACTTCATCCCGGCCTACGCGGTGCAGCTGTCGGCTGGGGATGCCCGGTTCACCTTTGGCGCCGACTGCGGGCCCAGCGAGGCGCTCGTGCGGTTCGCCGCAGACACCGACCTGCTGCTCATCGAGGCGACCATGGGGTGCGCGCAGAGCGCACCCGCGGCCGATGGGACGGCCGGCGGCGAGCGTGGCCATCTGACCGCGCGCGAGGCCGGCGAGCACGGCCTCGCGGCGAGGGCGCGTGCTCTCGTGCTGACCCACTTCTCCGACGAGCTGGACGCAGAGGACGTGCTGCGGGACGCCATCGCCGGCTTCGGCGGGCCTGTGGCGCTGGCGCACGAGGGCGCGTCCTACCGGATCTGAGCCCTGCGATCCAAGCGGGCTCAGGGTAGGCTTGCACGTAGGCGCGATGTCCGAACGGGATCTGTTTGCCAACTTCGACCGGATGCGGCGCGAGATGGACGAGCTGCTTCCAGACGCCTTCGAGCGCACCGGCCTGGCGCGCCGCCAGAGCCGGCGCTGGCCCCCGGTCGACGTCTCCTACGCCAGCGATCCGCCGCGCGCGATCGTGACCGCCGAGCTGGCCGGCGTGCAGATCGAGCAGGTCGCGCTCCAGATCGAGGGTCGGCGGCTGTTCCTGGCCGGACGGCGCGGTGCCGCCGGGCAGGCGGGCGAGGTCTATCAGCAGGTCGAGATCGAGCGCGGCAGCTTCCGCCGGTTGATCGAGCTTGGCGCCGATGTCGACGCCGAGAGGATCAGCGCCCGCTACGAGGACGGGCTGCTGCGGGTCGAGCTGCCGATCGTGGGGCGGCCCGCCGGTCGCCGGGCGGTTGTGATCGCGGACGCCGAGCGGCGATGATGGCAGCGGCGCCCGACGGCGCCACCGTCCAGGCGGGACGGCTGGGCGTGCTGCCGCTGCGCGACGCGGTCACGTTTCCGGAGCTGGTGCTGCCGCTCAACGTCGGACAGCCGCGCAGCGTCGAGCTGATCAACGACGTGCTCCGCGGCGACCGCTCGCTGCTGCTGGTCGCCGGGCGCGACGCGGACGTCGAGGCGCCCGGGCCCGACCAGCTGTACGGCGTCGGGGTGCTCGGCTCGGTCGTGCGGATGGTCAGGTTGCCAGACGACACGCTGCGGGTGCTGATCCAGGGCGGCGAGCGGATGCGGGTCGACTCCTGGGTGGCGCACGAGCCCTACCTGATCGCGCAGGTCGCATCCGCGCCGGACCGCGTGCGCCAGTCAGACCGGTTGCAGGCGCTGGCGCGCAACGTCTCCCGAACCTTCTCGAGCATCGTCGAGCAGGTCCCGTACCTGCCCGATGAGCTCCAGGTGATGGTCGCCAACGTCGAGGACCCGGTGCTGCTCAGCCACCTGATCGCCGGTGCGCTGCGGCTGCCGACCGCGGAGAAGCAGGGCCTGCTGGAGGAGCTGGACGTGACCAAGCGGCTGCGTCGCCTGTCGGAGATCCTGGCCCGCGAGCTGCAGCTGGTGGCGCTCGACACCAAGATCCAGACCCAGGTTCAGTCAGAGCTGGACAAGGGGCAGCGGGAGTTCTTCCTGCGCCAGCAGCTGAAGGCGATCCAGGATGAGCTGGGGGAGCGCGACGAGGCATCGGCCGAGGCCGGCCAGTTGCGCGCGCAACTCGAGCAGCTGACGCTGCCCGACGAGGTCTCAAAGCAGGTGCAGCGCGAACTCGGTCGGCTCGAGCGCCTGGTGCCGGCGATGGCCGAGCACGGCGTCGTACGGACCTACCTGGAGTGGATCGCGTCGCTGCCTTGGAGCACTTCGACCAGCGACAACCTGGATCTCGGCCACGCCCGCACCGTGCTCGACGAGGATCACTACGACATCGAGCAGGTCAAGGAGCGGATCCTCGAGTTCCTGGCGGTGCGGTCGCTGCTCGGCCCCGACGACGAGCATTCGGCCGGCTCGATCCTGACCTTCGTCGGGCCGCCCGGGGTCGGCAAGACCTCGCTCGGGCGCTCGGTGGCACGCGCGCTCGGCCGCCGCTTCGAGCGGATCAGCGTCGGCGGCGTGCGCGACGAGGCCGAGATCCGCGGCCACCGCCGCACCTACATCGGCGCGATGCCCGGCGTGATCATCCGGGCGCTGCGAGACGCCGGGGCGCGCAACCCCCTGTTCATGATCGACGAGATCGACAAGCTGGGCTCGGACTTCCGCGGGGACCCGGCCAGCGCGATGCTCGAGGTACTCGATCCCGAGCAGAACTCGAGCTTCCGCGACCATTACCTCGACCTGCCGTTCGACCTCTCGCACGTGATGTTCATCGCCACCGCCAACACGCTGGAGACGATCCCCGGCCCGCTGCGCGACCGGATGGAGGTGATCATGCTGGCCGGCTACACCGAGGGCGAGAAGCTGGAGATCGCCCGGCGCTACCTGGTGCCGCGCCAGATCGAGCGCAACGGGCTGACGCCGGCGCGGATCTCGTTCACCGACGCCGGCCTGCGGGCGATCGTGTCGGGCTACACGCGCGAGGCGGGGGTGCGCCAGCTCGAACGCGAGATCGGCGCCGCCGCTCGCAAGGTCGCCCGCCGCGTCGCCGAGGGCACGCAGACGCGCAGGGTGACGGTGACCGAGCCACGCGCCCGCGAGCTGCTCGGACGGCGGCGGTTCTTCGCCGAGGCGCGGCGCCGCACGTCGGTGCCGGGCGTGGCGACCGGCCTGGCTTGGACCCCCGCCGGCGGCGAGGTGCTGTTCGTGGAGGCGAGCGCGATGGCCGGCAGGGGCCGGCTGACGATTACGGGACAGCTGGGCGAGGTGATGCGCGAGTCGGCTCAGGCGGCGCTGTCCTACGTGCGCGCCAACGCCGCCCGGCTGGCCCCCGATCTGCCCGCGGACTGGTTTGCCACCCACGACGTCCACATCCACGTCCCGGCCGGCGCGATCCCGAAGGACGGTCCCAGCGCCGGGGTGACGATCGCGACGGCGCTGGTGTCGCTGCTGTCGGGTCGCGCTGCGCGCTCCGACGTGGCGATGACCGGCGAGCTGACACTGACCGGTCAGGTACTGCCGATCGGCGGGCTCAAGGAGAAGGCGCTGGCGGCGCAGCGCCTGGGACTGCGGACGGTGATCGCGCCGGAGCGCAACGAGCCCGACATCGAGGAGATCCCAGCTCACCTGCGCGACGCGATGCGGTTCGTGTTCGTGTCGACGATCGACGAGGCGCTCGCGACCGCCCTGGCCGCTCGCCGCAGCCCGGCCCGCGCGGAGGCGCAGCGGCCATCGCGTATCCTGAATCCGTGACCCCTGCGACCTCTGTGACCGCGCCCCGAACGACCTAGGGAGACCAATGGCATCTCGACGAAAGAAAGTCGCCAAGGCGGTGCCGTTCAACGCCGCCGATCTGGCCAACATCACCAAGGCCAACCCGTACATTCAACGGCTGATCGACGACTCGGCGCTGCGTGCGAACGTCCACACCGCGCTGGAGGCGGGCAAGGGCGCCTACGACCGTCTGCTGTCGAGCAAGGCGCCGCAGCGCGCGCTGCTGGAGGACAAGCGCCTCCAGGGCGATCTGCGCCGGGCCGCCGAGGCGGTACGAGACTCCGTGCTCGCGCTCCAGGATGCTCCCAAGCACCCCACGGCTCCCAAGCGCAAGGGGCTGCGGCTCGGGCGCAAGCTGATGCTCCTGGTCGTCGGCGCCGCGCTCGCGCTGGCCGTCTCGGAGTCGCTGCGCTCGAAGGTGCTCGACGCCCTTTTCGGGGCCGAAGAGGAGTTCCAGTACACGCCGCCGCCGGGGACGCCGGCACCGGCGCCCGCGGGCGAGCCGACCGCCGCCTAGCGGGCCCGGCGGCGGGCCAGAATGGAGGCGGCAGCCGCACCGCAGCGGGCGGGCGCCTCCGACCGCGACCTTCCGACCGACAAGGCGGCACGGATCGTAGAGGCGATGCGCGCGAGCGTCGCCCGCCACGGGATCGCGGGCTCGACGTTCGACCGTGTCGCGCGTGACGCGGGGGTTTCGCGCGGTCTGCTGCATTACCACTTCGCCACCAAGGAGCGTCTGCTGGTGGAGGTCGTGCGCCGCGAGTCCGAGCTGCGTGGACAGCTGCTGGACGACGCGGTCGCGGCGGCGCAGGGCGCCGACGAGCTGATCGACGCGCTGGTGCGCAACCTGAAGGAGATCCTGGGCGCGGGACGCAGCGAGATGGTCACCTTCTATGAGCTGCTGACGCTCGGCCAGCGCAACGCCGAGATCGGCGCCGAGCTGGCGGAGCTGGCGCGGGCGATGCGGACCCGTCTGGCGACCGCGCTGCGGGCCCGCTCAGACACGGGCGTGTTCGCCCTGCGCGCCGATGCCGACGAGCTGGCTGGCTTTTTGCTGGCGCTCGCCGACGGGGTTGCGATCCGACGTCTGGCCGAGCCGGGGCTGGAGATCGAGCCGCTGATCGCGCTTGCGGTCGCTGCCGCGCGGGCGCAGCTGGCCTGAAATGCCGGGCCGCCGACGAATGCTTGGTCGGATAGCGCGCGCGCTCAGGGCTCGCTGGTAACCGCTGCGATCCCCGGTATGCCGCCGAGGCGCTGCATCCTTGCGATCCCGTCCCGGTCGTCCTTCAGGTACCGGTCCAGGAACGCGACAGAGACCCGCTCGACGATCCCGAGCTGGGGCTGCTCGTAGGTGTAGGGCGGCAGGTGTCCGGCATCGAGCAGGCGCAGCAGGAACTTCGGTCGCCGAGCCAGTGCGAAGAACGCGTACGTGTTCCGTGGCCGGTTGGTCGTGTCGGCCGTTCCCTGCGAGGCGAGCAGCGCCGGCTCGCCGGGCCCGAACGTGAGCGCGTCAACGCTCGGGATCTGGGCCCCGGAGAGGATCACCGCGGCGCGCACCCGGCGGTCGCGGTAGAAGCGGTCGTAGGCAACCGCAAGCGCTGTCTCGCCGCCGTCGGACTGACCGGCGACCGCGATCTCGCGCGGGTCGACGAGGCCGTGCAGGACGCTGCCGCGCGTGGCGCTGAGGCTCAGGATCTGGGAGATCACAAAGCTCATGTCGCGCGGCTGGTTGACGAGATCCGACTCGTCGGGACCGCCCGGAGCGTGGGCGTTCTCGAGCGGGAACACGGGCGCTGCGACGACGTAGCCGACTGCCGCCCACGCTCGCAGGAGCCGGTAGTAGACCGCCGGCGTGACCGCGAACCCGTGGCCGAAGACGACCAGCGGGAACGGACCGGCGGCGGTGTCGGGGGTGGCCCGGCGCACGTCGACGCGCCCAGGCGCGCCGTCGGCCGGGTATCGGATCACCGTTACGAGCGGGCGCGGCCCAGGCCGCCGGCCGGGGTAGACGACGGTCCGGCCGCGGTCGACGAACGCGATCACCCGCTCGCCGACGGCGAACCGCTGCGCGGACGGCGCGGAGGCGCGTGGCGAGCGGCCCGGGCCTGGCTTTGAGTCCGCGCCCGCCAGCGCGCCGGTTCGGGCCAGGAGCGTCGCTAGGAACGCAAGCCCAATCGTCGCCGCACCCAGACGCGCCCGCGCGCTCACCTCAGGTACACGGCAAAGAAGTCGCGGTCGTCGGGCGTGAGGTACCGGAGCGGTGAGCGGCTCATGCCCGGCAGGAGATTCGAGGGGTCGATCGCGCCGGGCCGCCGATAGGTGATGAAGCTCGGCCAGTAAGAGTTGATGTCGAGCTCCATCGCCCGCACCGCGCCGGCGCGCAGCAGGATCTCCGCCAGCGAGCCGACGGTCTGATCGTTCGCGGCAGCGTAGATCAGGTTGCCGCGCCGGTCGATACCGAGCCCGGAGCGCCACACGCGAACCGCGTTGCCGAGCGTCGCGCCCCACTCCGGACCGTTGGAGAGGTTGGGGTTCGGACGGCCCGCGGAGACGATCAGCGGCAAGTTCTGACGTGCGTAGACAACGTTCGGGCCGGCCGCCGACCCGTGATTCCACGAAACGATGTCGATCCGCCCGTCCCGGTAGCGGACGACCGTTGCAAGCCCGTCGTGAAGCGGTGCATAAGTGCGCCCGCCGGAGGCGAAGCCGCCGCCCGAGTCGGCCAGCTTGAACGCGCTGTTGAACGTCGCGACCAGTTGCTTGCGCTTGCCGGGCGGGACCTCCTCGGGCCCGCGCGATGTCATCGAGACGGCCGGCTCGTCTCGGCCCGGATACAGCCAGGTGTTCGTCCGAGCGGCGTCGATCCACGCGACGCCGGCCACCAGCTGGGGGTAGTTGGGATCGGGCCGGAAGCTTGTGATCAGGACCGGCGGATTCGCGCCGCCGCCGGCGAAGGTCGGGTGCCAGACGCCCTCGCCCGCCAGCGCGGGGTGGACCACCGGACGGATTCGCCCAGGACGGTACGGGCGGGCCAGCCGGTGCGTGCGCGCGCCGGCGCGACCTCGTCCCTGCGAGGTGGCCGGAAGCGAAGTTGCGCCGGCCTGGCGGGGCAGCGCTCGCAGCGAGGGGCCTCCTGTGGCGGGCGCGTTGAACGAGTAGTAGATCGACTCGACCCGGTTGACGAGTCCGCTCCCTCCGTTGGAGCGGAGCCACTCGACGGTCCGGATCGACAGGGAGCTGTTGGACGGCTGGCTCAACATGCTCGCGTACGAGATCAGACCCGGGAGCAGCGCGAGCAGCGATGCGAGGACCAGCACGCGCCGCAGCCGCCAGCGACGCCGCGGCGCCCGGAGTCGTCTCGGCGGTCGTGTGGGTGGGCTCACCGGACGCCTGAGTGCGGGGCGCTCCGTTCGGGCTGACACCTGACGATCCTGTCAGTGCGCGGACGATCGGGGGTAAAGAGAGCCTGAGAAGTTGCTCATCAAATGCTCATAGGGAGATCATGTTGGACGTCGTAGATTGTGACGGCATGCAGCGCGTCGATCCAGCGCCGCGGCCGCTGCACCCGGCCGCGGCCGCGGTTTCACCGTCGGGCGCCGTCATGGACGGGTCGGCCGCCGCCCGGTTTCCCCCGCGCCGCTCACGCCCGCGCGCGTTCCTGGCGCTCACGCGTCCTCGCCAGTGGATCAAGAACGCGCTCGTGGTCGCGGCGCCGGGAGCCGCGGGCGCCCTTGGCCACGATGATGTGCCCGTGCGGCTCGCGCTCGCGTGCGTCGCCTTCTGCCTGATCTCGGCCGGCATCTACGCGCTCAACGACTTCCGCGACCGCGATGAGGATCGCGGGCACCCCCGCAAGCGGCTGCGCCCGATCGCGAGCGGCGAGATCGCACCGCTCGAGGCAGCCAGGTTCGGCGGCGCCGCGATCGTGTGCGGCCTCGTGCTGTGTCTCGCGGTGACTCCGGCGCTGGCGCTCGTGGGCTTGGCCTACCTCGCCGTCACCGTCAGCTACAGCTGGGTCTGGCGCCATGTGGTGTGGCTGGACCTGGTGGCGCTGGCGGCCGGGTTCATGCTTCGTGCGGTCGCCGGAGGGGTGGCGGCGCCGGTCTCGCTGTCGCGCTGGTTCGTGGCGGTGATCGCGTTCGCCGCCCTGTTCGTCGCCGCCGGGAAGCGGCTCGCCGAGCTCCGACGGCCCGCGCTCGGGACTGGACGGCCGCGCCGCGTGCTGAGGCGCTACAGCGAGCGCAGCCTGGGGCTGACGCTGGCCCTTGCCGGCGTCGGCGCCGTGTTCGCCTATTGCGCGTGGGCATTCGAGCTGCCGGCCGTGGGCGGCGTTCCGTGGCGACTGATGTCCGTGGTGCCGTTCGCGGGCTGCCTGGCTCGATACGCAAGCCTCGCGCGCTCCGGCGAGGGAGAGGCGCCCGAGGATGCGATCGTGTCCGACCTCGTGCTGCTGTCGGGAGGTCTGGCGTGGCTGGTGGTGTTCGCGCTCGGCGTCAACGCGGCCGGATGACCGTCCGCGCCGTGCCGAGCGATCCGTGCCGGCCGCTGGGCCGGACGGTCCCACATGCCGCGGCGACCGTCGTGGAGACAGCGATCTGCGGCTGGGGAGGTGGCCGTCGCACGGCGGTTCGGATCGCCCGGTCCGCCAGCGTGGCGCAGCTGCAGGAGGTTCTGGGGAGCAGCAGCGCCCGCGGCCATGGCGCGATCGCTCGCGGGATGGGCCGCAGCTACGGCGACGCCGCGAGACTGACCCGCGGCCTCGTGCTCGACGCGACCGCTCTGCGCGGGGTCGCGCTTGACCCCGTACTCGGCACGGTGCGGGCCGGCGGCGGCGTGACGCTCGGCGAGCTGCTGCGACGGCTCGCTCCGGCCGGCTGGGTGCTGCCCGTCGTGCCGGGCACGCAGCACGTGACCATCGGGGGAGCGATCGCGGCAGACATCCACGGCAAGAACCATCGCAGCGTCGCGACGTTCGGGGCGCACGTCATCGCGCTCAGCCTGCTGACCGCCGCGGGCGAGCTGCTGGAGCTGTCAGCTGAGAACGATCCCCAGGGTTTCCACGCGACCATCGGCGGGATGGGGCTGACCGGCGTGATCGTCTCGGCGGCGATCCGGCTGGCGCCCCTGGCGAGCGCCTGGCTGATGGTCGACGCAGACCGTGTTCGGAGCCTCGACAGCGCACTCGCGATCCTCGACGGGCCGGGCGGCGAGCACCGGGTGGCCTGGCTGGACCTGCTCGACGCCGACGACGCCGTCCGAGGCGTGGTCACCCGCGCCGACCAGGCGACCGCAGGCGATGCGCCGGTCGGGCCCCCGGACGAGATCTCGGTGGCGGCGCGGCTGCGGATCCCGCCCCGATGGCCGCGACACGTCCTACGGACCGGTGTGGTGCGCGCCCACAACGAGCTGCGCTTCCGCCTCGCTCCGGTACACGCCACCGACCGCCTGGAGTCATTCGGCGGCCACATGTTCCCGCTCGACGTGCTCGATGCATGGCCTCGCCTATACGGTCCCGGCGGAGTGGTCCAGTACCAACTGGTGGTGCCCCGCGGTGGCGAGCGGGCGCTGGAAGAGGTGATCCTGAAGCTGCGGCGCTCGCGCGTCCCGTGCTACCTGGCGGTGCTCAAGGACTTCGGCCCGGAGGGCGCCGCGCCGCTGTCCTTCCCACTCGCGGGCTGGACCCTCGCGCTCGACCTGCCGGGCGCGGCCCCCGAGCTGGAGGCGCTGCTGTCCGGCCTCGACGAGCTGGTGGCGGACGCCGGCGGCCGCGTCTACCTGGCGAAGGACGGACGTCTGCGGGCGCCGATGCTAGCCGCGATGTACCCGCGCCTGGACGAGTGGCGCGCGGTCCGAGACCGGCTTGACCCGGAGCGACGCTGGCGCTCCGATCTCGGTCTGCGGACCGGGTTGGTTTCGGAGGCATCTTGAGCGCACCGCTCCGTGTGATCGCGACGCGGCAGGTGCTGGTCGTCGGGGGCAGCTCGGAGATCGCACTCGCGACCCTGCGCCGGTGCAGGGCCGACGGCCCACTCGGCGCGTGCCTGTTGGGGCGCGACGCCGAGCGTCTGCAGCACGCCGCCGATGGGCTGAGGCGAGACGGAATCGAGCCGGTGTCCATCCGGGCCGTCGACGCGGCGGAGACCGCGGACCACGAGCAGGTCGTCGCCGACGCGTTCGCCGCGTCCCCCTGCGGCTTTGACCTGGTGATCGTCGCCGTGGGTCGATTGGGCGCTCAGGCCGGCCTGGACGCGGACCCGGCAGAGGCCCTTGAGGTGATGCGCGTCAGCTTCCTCGGCGCCGGCTCGCTGCTGCTCTGCTGCCTCCGCCGTCTGCGCGACCAGGGCCGCGGCACGCTGGTGGTGCTCTCCTCCGTCGCGGCCGAGCGTCCCCGCGCGTCCAACGCCGTCTACGGCGCCGCCAAGGCGGGCCTCGACGCGCTCGCGCAGGGACTTGCCGACGGGTGTGCCGGGACGGGAGTGCGCGTGCTGGTCGTGCGGCCCGGTTTCGTGAAGACCCGGATGACCGCCGGGCTGGCGCCCGCGCCGATGGCGGTCGCGCCAGGGGCGGTCGCCGACGCGATCGCCGCGGCGCTGAGTGGAGGTGGCAACACGATCTGGGTGCCGGGCGTGCTGCGCTACGTGTTCGCGATCCTGCGTCACCTGCCCCGGGCCCTGTTCAGAAGGCTGCCGCTGTGAGGACTGGGTCTCACCGGCTGCGGGCGGAGGTGCTGCTGGCGGTTGTGATCGCCGCGGCTGCGGTGATCCTCGCTCCCGGCGTGGCGATCGCCGCGATCTTCGGCTTGGTGGGGCTGGCGGTCTGCGCGCTCAGCCTGCTCGGCGGTCGCCGGGGGGCGCGCAGATCACAGCGGCGGCGGGAGCGGCGCATGCCGTCTCCCCGAGGGCGGAGAATGGATCGGTGAGCTCGGCGCCGACAGTCTCGCGGCGTGACCTGCTGGCCGGCGCCGCCGCCGCGGGAGCTGGCCTGCTGATCGAGCCGGGCGCGGTCCGCGCCGAGGCGGTGGCGCCCGGCGCGAGCGGGCGCACGTTCAGTCGCTCGCTGGGGGGGCTTGCGGGAGCGTCGGCGACGATCGTGACGGGACGGCGGTTCGTGCTCGCCGGGGTTCAGTGGCGCGGCCCAGCGGCCGCGGCGCTGCAGATGCGCGCCCGCGGCGCCGACGGACGCTGGAGCCGGTGGGCGCTCGCGTCGGTGACAGGTCACGAGCCTGACGCGCTGCGGGTGACCGGCCGCCGAGCCGATGCCCTGCCGGTGACCGGCCGCGGAGGCGAGGCGCCACGAGCCGTTGCGGCGCGCCGCCCCGAGG
>JBOGYE010000215.1:0-8579 GCA_050696635.1 Solirubrobacteraceae bacterium
CACGTCCCGGCCGGTCTTCATCTGGCCGTCGACCTGGACGACGATGCGGTCCCTCAGGCCGTTGGCCATCAGGGTCTGCTGCGTCTCGGCCAGGACCAGCTCCCAAGGGATGCCGGCGTGCTTCAACGAGGTCATCGGGGCGGCCCCCGTGCCGCCGTCGTGGCCGGAGATGAGCACGACATCGGAGTGGGCCTTGGCCACCCCGGCGGCCACCGTTCCCACGCCCACCTCGGCCACCAGCTTCACGTGGATGCGCGCCTCGGGGTTGGCGTTCTTCAGGTCGTGGATGAGCTGCTTGAGATCCTCGATCGAGTAGATGTCGTGGTGCGGCGGCGGTGAGATCAACCCGACACCAGGGGTCGAGTACCGGATCCGGGCGATGTAGGAGTCGACCTTGTGGCCAGGCAACTGCCCGCCCTCCCCGGGCTTCGCCCCCTGGGCCATCTTGATCTGCAACTGGTCGGCGTTGACGAGATAGTCGATCGTGACGCCGAACCGGCCCGAGGCGATCTGCTTGATCGCCGAGCGCCGCTGGTCGCCGTTGGCGTCGTCGACGAACCGCTCCGGGTCCTCGCCCCCCTCGCCGGTGTTGGACTTGGCTCCGAGGCGGTTCATCGCGATCGCCAGCGTCTCGTGCGCCTCGCGCGACAGCGAGCCGAGGCTCATCGCGCCGGTGCTGAACCGCTTGACGATCTCCGCCGCCGGCTCGACCTCGTCAGGCGAGATCGGCTGGGGTGCCGGGCGCAGGCGCATCAGACCACGCAGCGCGGCGGTCCGGGTCGCCTCCTCGTTGCTCTGGCGCGCGAACTCGTCGTATGCCTCCTGCGGGTCGCGCGCGACCGGGTCTGAATCGTCGTCGGAGTCGCGGCCGTGGCCGTCGCCGTCGCCGTCGCCGTCACCGTCGCGAGCGCGTACCGCGTGCTGGAGGTTGGCGATCGTGTCGGGATTCCAGATGTGGCGCTCGCCGTTACGTCGCCACTGGAGCACGCCGCCGACCGGCAGCACCTCTCGATCGGTGCGCGGGTAGGCGCGGAAGTGCCGACCTAGCGCCTCGGCCGCGAGCACTTCCAGCCCGACGCCCCCGATCCGCGACGCGGTGCCGGTGAAGCAGAGCTCGATCAGCCCTTGCTCAAGCCCGACGGCCTCGAAGATCTGCGCTCCGCAGTAGCTCTGGATCGTGGAGATGCCCATCTTGGAGATCGTCTTGAGCAGGCCCTTGCCGATCGCCTTGACGATCCGCTCCTCGGCCTCGTCGCGAGTCAAGTGCTCGGGCAGCAGTGAGCGGTCGGCCAGCTCGTCCAGCGACTCGAACATCAAGTACGGGTTGATCGCCGCGGCGCCGTAGCCGATCAGCGTCGCCATGTGATGGATCTCGCGCGGCTCACCGGACTCGATCACGAGTCCGGTTCGCAGTCGCGTGCCGGCGCGCACCAGATGCTGATGGACGGCAGCGACCGCCAGCAGCGAGGGCATCGCAACCCGCTCGGCGCCGACGTTCCGATCCGACAGGATCAGAATGTTGGCGCCGTGGCGCACCTGCTCGGCACCCTCGTCGCAGAGCGCGTCCAGGCGCCGCTCCATCCCGTCGGGGCCCTCCTCGATCGCCCAGGTGATGTCTAGCGTGGCGGCGTCGAAGACCTCATGCGAGACCTGGCGCAGCTTCTCGAGCTGGTGGTTGCGCAGGATCGGCTGTGGCATCACAAGCTGGTGGGCCTGCTCGGGAGCCTCGGCCAGCAGATTGCGCTCGGCCCCGACCCCGGTCTGAAGGCTCATCACCACCGACTCGCGAATCGAGTCGATCGGCGGGTTGGTGACCTGCGCGAACAACTGCTTGAAGTAGGAGAACAGGGGCGGCTGGCGGTCGGACAGCACAGCCAGCGCGGCGTCGTTGCCCATGCTTGCGACCGGCTCCTCGCCGCGCGAGGCCATCGGCGCGATGATCAGCCTCAGGTCCTCCTGGGAGTAGCCGAAGGCCAGCTGACGGCTGCGCAGCGGCTCGGCGCGAGGGACCCGGGGCTCGCGCTCGGGGAGGTCGTCGATCGCGACCACCGATTGCTCGTACCAGTCGCCGTAGGGCTTGCGGCGCGCGATCCGGCGCTTGATGTCCTCGTCCTCGACGATCCTGCCCTCGTCGAGGTCGAGCAGGAACAGCTTGCCGGGCGCGAGACGCCCCTTGCGCTGCACGTGCTCGGGCGCCACGGTGATGACGCCCGCCTCGGAGGCCAGCACCACGTAGCCCTCGGTGTCCTGGACCCAGCGCCCGGGCCGCAGGCCGTTGCGATCGAGCACCGCGCCGGCGACGCGACCGTCGGTGAACGCGATCGCCGCTGGACCGTCCCAAGGCTCCATCAGGCACGAGTGAAAGTCGTAGAACCCCTTCACGTCAGGGTCGATGTCGGTCCGTGTCCGGTATGCCTCGGGGACCATCATCATGATCGCGTGGGGGATCGAGCGGCCGCTCAGCACCAGCAGCTCGAGCACGTTGTCGAACGTCGCAGAGTCAGAGCCGCCGCTCCGCACCACCGGCAGGATCTTGCGCAGGTCCGCGCCGAACAGCTCGGAGCTCAGCTGCGACTCGCGAGCTTGCATCCAGTTGACGTTCCCCCGCAGCGTGTTGACCTCGCCGTTGTGGGCGATCATCCGGTAGGGGTGCGCAAGCTCCCAGCTGGGGAAGGTGTTGGTCGAGAAGCGCGAGTGCACCAGCGCCACCCGCGACGCGACGCGCGGGTCGCGCAGGTCGGGGAAGTAACGCGGCAGCTGCGGCGCCGTCAGCATCCCCTTGTAGACCAGGGTCCGGCTCGACAGGCTGGGGATCGCCAGCTCGGCGCCCGCGGTCCGCTCGATCACGCGGCGGATCACGTACAGCTTGCGTTCGAAGGCTCCCTGGTCCTCAAGCTCCTCGTCGGCCGCGACCATCGCCTGCCTGATCACGGGCGCCGACAGCCGCGCGGTCTCGCCCACCCAGCGGTCGTCGACCGGCACGTCGCGCCACCACAACAGCCGCTGGCCCTCGGCCGCAACCGTGTCGGCGATCAGCTGCTCGAGCGCGCGCCGGCGCTCCGGGTCCTGCGGCAGGTAGAACACGCCGACCGCGTAACGGCCGGGAGCGGGCAGCTCGACTCCCGCCACCGCGCCGCGGATGAACGCGTCGGGGATCTGGATCAGGATCCCGGCGCCGTCGCCGGTGTTGGGATCCGCGCCCTCGGCCCCGCGGTGCTCGAGGTTCTCCAGCGCCTCGAGCGCCTTCTCGACGACCGCGTGGCTGGCCTCGCCCCAGAGCTTGGCGACCAGGCCGATTCCGCAGGCATCGTGCTCGAGGGTTGGGTCGTAGAGGCCGGTGACCCCGGCTGGAGCGAGACGGTACATGCGGCGGTGCCTCTGGGGGAGGTGGACGAGCGGCCAGGCACTGCGAAGCAGCCACGGGATCCTACCAGGGGGTCTTAGGGGCCCTTGGCGCCGCCGAGCGCCTCCGGGCACGGAAGCGCTGACGTCCAGGGCGGTGAGGCGCTGCCTATCCTGTCGCCCGTGAGCGTCGCAGAGCTGCTGGCGGGCAAGCGCGTCTGCATCTGCGGCGGCTCGGGCGGCGTCGGCAAGACGACGACGGCGGCCGCGATCGCGCTGGGGATGGCGGCCACGGGAGCCCGGGTCGCGGTCGTGACGATCGACCCGGCGCGCCGGCTGGCGGATGCTCTGGGCCTGGAGGAACTGGCCAACGAGCCCAGCCGCGTCGCGCCCGAGCGGCTGTCGATCGCCGATGACGGCGCGCCGCTCGCCGGCGAGCTGTGGGCGATGACGCTGGATCCCAAGCGTACGTTCGATGAGCTGATCGACCGGCTGGCGCCCGACGCCGAGCGCGCAGCGGCGATCAAGGCCAACCGCGTCTACCGGGAGCTGGCGAGCGCCGTCTCGGGCTCGCAGGAGTTCACGGCCGTGGCCAAGCTGTACGAGCTCGCGCGCGAGCGGGAATTCGACCTGCTGGTGCTCGACACGCCGCCGTCTCGCAACGCCTCGGACTTCCTCGACGCTCCCGGCCGGCTGACCTCGTTCCTGGAGGGGCGCGCGCTGCGGGCGTTCGCGCGCCCGGCGGGGCTCGGCATCCGCGCCCTGGGACTCGGCACCGCCCCGCTGCTGCACCTGCTGGCGCGCGTCACCGGCCTGGACCTGGTCGGCGACCTGGTGGCCTTCTTTGCGCTGCTGGGCGAGATGACCGGCGAGTTCAGCGTCCGCGCCGCCGCGGTGCAGCGCCTGCTGGCCGACGGGACGACCGCGTTCGTGCTCGTCAGCACCGCGCAGGAGGCCGCGGTGGATGAGGCGATCTGGTTCAGGCGCACGCTCGCGCAGGCTGGCCTGCCGTTCGCCGGCGTGATCGTCAACCGCGTTCACCACGACCTCGCGCCCGACGGCGGCGCGGGCGTCCCGGACGGGCTGCGCGGCGCGCTGGCCCGCGACCTCGGCGGCGACCTGGCCGCCCGCGTCGAGGCCACCCTGCACGACTATCACCGCCTGGCGAGCCGAGACGCGCGCAACCTCGAGCGGCTGCGCGCCGAACTGGATCAGCCCTCGCTGCTGCTCGTGCCCCAGCTCGACGGCGACGTGCACGACGTACACGGCCTGGCACGCGTACAGCGATGGCTGTTCTGCTCAGACGACGAGCGCGCCGCGATGATCACGGCGCTGACGGCCTGACGAGCGCGATCTCCCCCGGCGCGCTCGCGTCCGCGACCCAGGCGCCCCAGCTGAGCACGATCGGCTGCCATCCGTCGCGTGCGACAGGCTCGCCATCGCAGATCATCTCCAAGCGCTCCTGGTGCAGCATCTCCCACACCGCCTGCTCGGCCAGCGCCAGCTGCTCTGACGCGCGCCAGCTCGGATGACCCGCGGCCGCCAGCGCGATCACGTCCTGGAAGCCGATCGCCCCTGCGGTCACCTCCTCGATCGCGGCCTTCAGGGCATCGAGGTCCGTGCGGGCCTGGCTGCCGCGCCGGGCCTGGGCGAGCACGGCCTCGGTCACATCGGCGCAGCTCTTGCGGGCGGACGCCCAGCCGCGCCCCATGCCCAGCTCCTCGGGCCCCAGTTGGCGCCCTTCGAGGATCGTCAGATGGCTGCGCTCGGGAGCCCAGCGGCGGTCGTCGTGCTCGATCAGCGAGCCGCGCAGCCAGGGGATCACGAAGCGAGCATCGAGCTCCTCGCGCTCGAGGTTGAAGATCCGGGCCACGTGAGGGAACTGGCGCAGCTCGAGGTGATACACGCCCGACAGTCTGGCGCGGTGGCGTCAGGCGGGGTGCGGCGCCGGCGCGCCGGCGGCCTCGCCCAGCAACTCGTCGGCGACCGTGACCAAGTCGGGACCGAGGTGTCCGCAGAAGGCGTCGCGCAGGATCGCGCGCAGGTTCTCGCTCAGCTCCTGTACGAGCGAGCCGGCTCCCGCCTCCTGCGCCCCGAGGCCGACGATCGCAGCGCGCTCGAGGGCGATCGCGCGCGCGGTGCGCTGTGCCAGCTCGGCACGCCGCTCCTGCGCGGCGCAGATCACCGCCAGCCGCTGGGCGAGCCGTCCGCTGGCCGGCCCCTCGGGCTCGAGCAGCGCGCGCAGGGCGAGCAGGTGATCGGTCAGCGCCTCGAGCGTCGCGCCCCGCCCGCACCCCATCTCGAAGCGCCCCAGCGCCCAGGCAAGCTCGGGCGTCGGCGCGGGCGAGGACACCAGCCGGCGGAAGGCGCGCAGCTCGCGCGCCTGCTCGAAGCCGATCACGGTCGGATCTCCCGGCCTACCGCCGGCGCCGACGGAGACGGCGCGCCAGTTGCCGTCTCCGGTCCGCGCCCAGCCGGTCGGACCGATCGCGTAGCCGCCGCGCTCGAACAGGCGCAGCGCGCTGAGGATCTCCGCGAAGCCGGCGCGCGCGGCGCGCAGCGGCGCACGCCGGGCGCCATCCTGCTCGATGGCCAGGATCGCCAGCAGTCGTGGCCCGCCGTGGTCGTCGAGGGCGATCTCCGCCGGCAGGTCGTGCAGCGTGGCGGCGCCGATCAGTGACAGGCCGTCGCCGAGCGCCAGCTCGCCCACGCCGTCCTTCAGCACGGCGCCGAGCACGGGCGCGATCACCGTCGCGGTGCAGCGGCCGTCGTACAGCGTCCGCTCAAGCTGCGCGTAGGCGCCCTCGAACTCGGCGGGCTCGAACCCGAAGCCGGTCCGCTCGCAGAACACCGATCCGAGGAACACGGCCAGCGCCTCGCAGCCACGGACGCGCGGGTCGGCCGTCGGCCTGACCCCATGCTCGCTCAGGTAGGCATCGAGCCCATCGCAGCCGACCAGCGCCCGCGCGGCCGCGGCGTAGCTGTCGAGCTTTGCCAGCTCGCCCACCCGCGCCCGGATGAACTCCCCGGTCAGGGGCCTGTAGCAGTACAGCGGCGCTCGCCCGCGCGCACGCTCCGCGGTCAGCTCGAATGGCATCTCCGCTCCCGCGGCCGCCTCGTCGGCCAGACGGCCGGCCGCGTCCACCGCATATGTCTCGAGCACGCGGTGCAGGTTGGGGTTGCGCACGAGGGCCGATTCGTCGCCGGGCCGTGCGATCCTGCCGCGCACGCGCCAGTCGCAATGCTTCAGTTCGTGAAGCATTGCGCTAGACTCGTGATTGAGATGGTGGCTCGCGATACGTGTCCGGTCTGCGCAACGGCCCAGATCGTCTGCGGCAAGTGGACGCTGCTGGTGATTCGCGATCTCGCCGAGGGGCGCTCGCGGTTCTGCGAGCTCGAGCGGTCGCTGGCCGGGATCAGCCCGCGCACTCTGTCGCTGCGCCTGCGGGCGCTCGAGGAGGAGGGCGTCGTCGAGCGGCAGACATTCCCCGAGGTTCCGCCGCGAGTGGAATACGTGCTGACGCCCAAGGGCCGCGCGCTGGTGCCACTGATCGAGGACATGCGTGCCTACGGTCGCCAGTGGCTGGGCGATGACCGCGCCGCCGAGCGCGAGCCCGCGGTTGCGGCCGCCTGAGCCGCGCCCGGCTCGTCAGGCCACGTCGCGGAGCTTCTGAGCCTCCGCGAGCGACTGCAGCTTCTTCAGCGACTGGTTCTCGATCTGGCGGATCCGCTCGCGCGTGACATTGAAAGTGCGACCGACCTCGTCCAGCGTGCGCGGGTGCTCGCCGCCGAGGCCGTAGCGCAGCTCCAGCACGCGCCGCTCCCGGTATGAGAGGTTCTCCAGCGCCTCGCGCAGCGCCTCCTTGGTGAGGATCTCGGCGGCCCGCTCGTACGGCGACTCGGCCCGCTCGTCGGCGATGAACTGCCCGAACTCGGACTCCTCCTCGTCACCGACCGGCTTCTCCAGCGACACCGGCGCCTGAGCCGAGCGCTTGATCGACTCGACCTCCTCTGGCTCGATCCCGGTCACTTCGGCGATCTCCTCGGCGGTCGGCTCGCGCCCCAGTTCGGTCACCAGCTTGCGCTCGGCTCGCCCGATCTTGTTCAGCTTCTCGACAACATGGACCGGGATCCGGATCGTGCGCGCCTTGTCGGCCAGCGCCCGCGCGATCGCCTGGCGGATCCACCAGGTTGCATAGGTGGAGAACTTGAACCCCTTGCGGTAGTCGAACTTCTCCGCCGCGCGAACCAGGCCGAGCGTGCCCTCCTGGATCAGGTCCAGGAACGGCAGCCCCTGGTTGCGGTAGTTCTTGGCGATCGACACGACCAGGCGCAGGTTGGACTCGACCATCTTCTGCTTGGCGTCCAGGTCGCCGCGCTCGATCCGCTTGGCCAGGTCGACCTCCTCCTGCGCGGTCAACAGCCGAACCTTGCCGATGTCCTTGAGGAACAGCTGCAGCGAGTCCGTGGTCATGTCCGGCTTGAGGTCCAGCGTGGTCTTCGCCTTGCGCCGGCCGCGCTTGTCCGGAGCGCGCTCCACCTCGGCAGCCGCCAGAGCCGGGTCGACCTCCTCGACGAGTTCGATCTCGGCGCGCTCCAGGAAGCCGTGCAGCTCCTCGACGTCGGCCTCGTCCAGATCCAGCTCCGCCACCGCGCCGGCGATCTCGGAGTAGGTCAGCACGCCGAGCTGCTGGCCGCGGTTCATCAGGCCCTTGATCTCTTCGAGTTCCTGCAGGTCCGCTACAGACATCTGATTCCGTTTCCGTCGTTGGCGCAGGCACGCCAGCGGTGCCGTCGCAGTAGAAAGAAAACCGCGGTCGGCGCCCCTTCTCAGAGCGCAGAACCGCTACTCAAACATACGGTCCGACTATAGTCACTATATTTTGTGAAGTCAATCAGCGGCAGGCCTGCGCAGGCCCAACTGAAGCGCCATTTCGGCGGCGTGCGGCCGCCCGGGCGTCTTCTCTCTGTGTCTAGGTCTATACCTCGAACCGTCCGCGTCGTTTCAAAGATAGAACGAATTTTTTGGCGGCTTCAGATTTTTCGCCTCGGTGCGCCATGATTGGAGCTCATGAGCCCTGAGCCCAAGCCGGGAGTCATCGGGTCGCTGCCGCGGACGCGGCCGCACCGGCGCAGCGACAAACGCCCCGCCCCGGCGAGCGGCGCGCCGCCCGTCGACAGCCAGGTCGAGCAGCCCGCCGTTATCAAGGCGGCGGCCCCGAAGCGCCGCGCCGCGA
>JBOGYE010000216.1:0-21215 GCA_050696635.1 Solirubrobacteraceae bacterium
CCTCGATGATCTCGACACCGCCGACCAGAATGACGGGCGGCTACGAAAGCTCATCGAGCCGCGCCTGCCGGAACTCGACTTGGCCGAGCTTCTGATCGAGGTCGACGGCTGGACCAGCTTCACCGACCACCTCGCCCCGCTCTCCGGCAACCGCCGCCGCTCAGCGGACATGCCGGCCCTGCTCTACGCCGTGATCTTGGGCCAGGCGACCAACCTCGGCCTCACCGGGATGGCGCGCGCGAGCGAGTTCAGCTACCAGCAGCTCGAATGGGCATGGGAGCAGCTCTGCCGCGAAGACACGCTCACCGCCGCCAGCGCGCGCCTGGTCGACTTCCACCACGGGCTGGCGCTCGCGCAGGAGTGGGGCGCCGGCCGGCTGTCCTCCTCCGACGGCCAGCGGTTCGCCGCCCGCGGCCGCGGACCCGGGACCGCGGCGCTGCCGCGCTACTTCGGGCACCGCCGCCGCGGCCTGCAGATCTACTCGTGGACCTCTGACCAGTACAGCCAGTACGCCAGCAAGGTGATCACCGCCACCGTCCGCGACGCGACTCACACCCTGGACGGGATCCTCGATAACCAGACGGTGCTGCCGATCGAGGAGCACACCACCGACACGCACGGCTACACCGAAATGATCTTCGGCGCCTACGACCTCCTTGGCCTCCGGTTCGCTCCGCGCATCCGCGATCTCGACCGCCAGCAGCTCTACCGCCACGGAACCCTGGCCGATGTCGAAACGGCGGAGCTGCTCACGCACAAGATCCGCCCCGGGCTGATCACCCCGTACTGGGATGAGCTGCTGCGCCTCGCCGCATCTCTCCGGCATGGTTGGGCGCCCGCGTCGCTCCTGCTCGCTCGCCTCCAAGCCGGCTCGCGACGCAACCCGCTCGCTCAGGCCTTGCAGGAATACGGGCGGCTGATCAAGACGAACTTCGTCCTCGACTGGCTCGCCGATCAGGAGCTCCGCGCCCGGGTCAGCCGGCAGCTGAACAAGGGCGAGCAGCTACACGCCGTACGTCGCGCGATCTTCTACGCCAACGAAGGCCACATCCGGCAGCGAACCCCGGAGCAGCAAGGCGAGCAGGCGCTCTGCCTCGCGATCGTGGTCAACGCGATCATCGTTTGGAACACCGTCTACACCCAGCGCGTCCTCGACGAGCTCCGCTCCATAGGAGAGCTGATCACCACCAGCGAGCTCGAACACATCTCGCCGCTCGCGCACCAGCACATCCACCTCTACGGCCACTACCCATTCGACCTCGCCGGCCGACCCGACGGGCACCGGCCGCTCAGATCCTCGGCGCCGCCGGCAACGCCGACAGCGGAAACGCTGAACCGCGTCTAACGTGAAACGGACAAAATTGCGCCGTTACTACCGGAGGCTCAGTTGGGCGCGGTGATCACGCGTAGCCCTGGGACACGGTGGAACTCGTCGGCGTTGCCGGATGCGACGGCCATCCCGTGCGCCAGCGCGGTGGCCGCGATCCAGAGGTCGTGCGCGCCGATCAGCTGACCCTTGGCTGCCAGCTGGGCCCAGACGTCGGCGTGGACCCTCGCGACCTGCTCGGTGATCTCGATCGCGCGCATTCCGCTGAGTAGGTGCTCGACGAACGCTCGCCGTCGCGTGCGCTGGGCGCCGGGGGCTCGGTGCACGCCGTGCAGCAGTTCGCTGACGGTGATGACGCTGATCGCCCGGTCCTCGTCTCCGATCGCGTTCTCGACTTCAGCATTGACAACACCGCGCTCGAGATCGACGAGCATGTCGGTGTCGATCAGGACTGCCACGCGTCCTCGGGCGGCCCGACGGATTCGCGAGCCGCGCGGATGTCGCGAGCGAACTCGGCATCCGGTGGAGGGGCGGTCGCGATCAACTCTCGGAATCGGCGGGCCGAGATCAGTCGTGACTTCGGGGGTGAGATCACGGCTACCGCTGCGCCGCTGCGGGTGACCTCGATCTCCTCTCCGTTTGCGACTCGGTTGAGTAGCTCGGAGAAGCTCCGAGCCGCGTCGGTTGCAGTCATGCGGGTCACAGGACCAGAATATCAGATAAATCAGATGGACCTACGTGCCCGGCTTCGCTCTCCGGCACGAGCACCGGGCCGGCACGGGCGAAAGACCCGGCAGGTGTCACGGCCCGATCCGCGAAGATGTTTCGATGCGGATCAGGCTCTCGATCCTCGCCGTGACCCTCGCCGCCGTCGCCCTTGCGCTCGCCGTCGCGGGCTGCGGCGGGTCAGGCGCGCGGACCACCCAGGGCGCCGGTACCGACGCGGCGGCCGCGGCGCGCAGCTCGACGGTCCCGGCGCAGAATGCCACGACCACGACCACGACCTCGACCGCCGCCCAAACGGGCACGGGCGGCGCCGCGATCACGTCCGCTGCCGCGCCCGCGACGGGCGGCGCTCACCGGTGCGTGGCGTCCGGGCTGGCGCTGTCGTTCATCGGCGGTCAGGCGGCGACGGGCCACGGCGAGCTCGGCTTCGCGCTTAAAGACGTCGGCCCGGCCTGCGCCACCGGCGGCTATCCCGGGATCCAGTTCCTGGATCGCTCGGGCGGCGCCCTGCCGACCACGCCGACGCACACGACCGATGACTTCTTCGGCCACGTTGCCCTGCGCGCGCTGAGCCTGACGCCGGGACACGGCGTCTCCTTCCGGCTCGGGGTGACGCATGGCGAGACGTCGGACTCCGGCTGCACCACCGCCTACGGGCTGCAGGTGATCGCGCCGAACGACACGGCTACGCTACGCGTCTCGATTCCGAACGGCGCCTATGAGTGCGGCGGCGCAGCGACGGTCTCGCCGCTGGCGCCGGGAGACAGCGCCTACCGCTGAGCCAGGTGTCCGCAAATCGTCAGCCGCGCCGCCGGCTGGCGGGGCGCCGGCGCGGCGCCGGGCTCGCCCAGGGTGGTCCCTCGCTCAACATCCGCTCCAGCTCGACCGGCGCCACCGGCGGCGAGAAGTGGTAGCCCTGGATCAGATCACAGCCGAGCCGGCGCAGCTCGGCGACCTGCCCCTCGGTCTCCGCGCCCTCGCCGACGACATTCAGCGACAGCGCGCGGGCCATCGCCACGATCGCCTCCGCGATCGCGGTGTCGCGCGGCTCGGTGCCGAGCCCGTCGACGAACGATCGGTCGATCTTCAGCGCGTCGAACGGCAGCCGCGACAGATACGACAGCGACGAGTAACCGGTCCCGAAGTCGTCGAGCACGAGTCGCACGCCCAGCCCCTTGAGCGCGTCGAGCGTGGCGTGCAGCTGCACTGACTCGTCGACCAGCACGCTCTCGGTCAGCTCCAGCGCCAGGCACAGGGGGTCGATCCCGGTGCTGCGCAACGCGTCCGCGACGATCCCCACCAGCGATGGATCCCTGACCTGCGCGGCCGACAGGTTGACCGACATCTGCAACGGCCGCGAATCGGGCCACATTCGATGCCAGCGCGCGGTCTGGCGGCAGGCGCGCTGAAGCACCCAGCGCCCGATCGCGTCGATCAGACCGTTCTCCTCGGCCACCGGGATGAACTCGACGGGCGGGATCCGCCCTCGCTCCGGGTGCTCCCAGCGAATCAGCGCCTCGACCGCGACGACCGAGCGGTCGGTGAGCGACACAACCGGCTGGTAGTCGAGCGTCAGCTCGTCGCGCTCCAGGGCGCGTCGCAGCGAGTTCTCGACCCGCAGCCGGTACATCGCGCGGCCACGCATCCCCTCGTCGAACAACTCGTAGCGGGCGCGCCCACGCTCCTTGGCGCGGTGCATCGCCGCGTCGGCGTCGCGCAGCAACTCGTCGGCCTGCTCGCCGCCGCGTGCCAGCGAGATCCCGATGCTGGTCGTGATGAAATGCTCGTTGCCGGTCAGCACGAACGGCCGCGTGAACACCGCCGCGATCCGCTGGGCCATGTCGATCGCATCCTGCTCGTCGCCGATGTCCTCCAGCAGGATTCCGAACTCGTCGTCGCCGAAACGCGCGACGGTGTCCGTGGAGCGGACGGCCAGCTTCAGCCGCGGCGCCGCCGCCGCCAGCAGCTCGTCGCCGGCCTGGTGGCCGAGGCTGTCGTTGACCAGCTTGAAGCGATCCAGGTCGAGCGCCAGGATCGCCGTCAGCGACTCGGGGCGGCGCCGCAGCCGCTCGGTCGCCTGCGACAGCCGATCCAGGAACAGGATCCGGTTGGGCAGGCCGGTGAGCGGATCGTGCAGCGCCTGATGGCGGATCTCGTCGGCGGTCAGCTCGCGCTCGACCAAGTCGCCGAGCACGTTGGCGAGCGCCTGGGCGAAGTCGACATCTCCCTGCGGGATCTCGCGCAGCGTGCGCGAATGGCAGCCGAGCGCCCCGAACGGTCCGTGGCGACCCTCGATCGCGACCGTCAGGCCGCAGCGCGCCTCGTGGTCTGAGAGCACGCGCGAGCGGCGAAACCGCGTCTCGTGCTCCCAGTCGGCGACGATGCACGGCCGGCCCGTGTGCACGACGTAGCCCGATTGGCAGCTGAGCCCGCCGGGTACGCGCTCGCGCGGGTCAAGCAGCGGCATCCCGTGCGTGACGCGGAACACGAACACGTCCTGTTCGGGTAGGTGCTCGGCGACCGCCGCGATGTCCATCCCCAGCAGCGCCACGAGGTCATCGACGGCCTCCTGCATCAGCTCGCCCTGCGAGGCGCCGTCGAGCGCGCGCTGGCCGAGGCTCGCGACAGCGGCCTGCTGCGCGCAGCGCAGCGTCAGCTCCGCCTCGGCGCGCTTGTAGGCGGTCACGTCCGACAGGACTCCCTGCCAGCATGGCCTTCCGTCTCGTCCCGGCGCGACCAGCCCGTCATCGCGCACCCAGACGTAGTGACCGTCGCGGTGGCGCAGGCGGTAGACGAGCTCACCGGAGGTGATCCCACCGCGCGCCACGATCGCCTCCTCACTGCTCAGCACCCAGTCGCGGTCCTCGGGGTGCAGCCTCGATTCCCACGGCGCGGGGTCGCGGCACCACTCCGTGGCCGTGAAGCCGAGCACCGCCTCGATCTGGGGGCTCACATACAGCCAGCGGCCGAACTCGCCGGGCTCGGCGGTGTAGAGGATCGCCGGCACGCCTCGCAGGAGACCGACGTAGTCGAAGCTCTGCGGCTCTAGGCTTGCGCCCGGTACCTGGTCGGCACTCTCCGCTTTAGGACGCTCAGGCATGCCTTTACCGCACGCTCGGCACTCTCTCCCGATTGTGGACCGTACATGCTACGGGTCCTCGGCCCGCCGCTGGACCCTCGCGAAGCGTACCACCGGCCCCTCGTCGCGCTCGCGGACTCGGCCGTCGGCGAGCAGCAGGTCGAGATGCCCAAGCACCTCGGAGATCGTCAGGAAGGCCTGCGTGACGGCGACGTTGCCCCACATCTGCGTCGCCAGCTCGTAGGCGGTCAGCGGCCCGTCCGACAGCATCCCGAGCAGCTTGCGCGCTCGCCGCTCGTGCATCTTGAGCCGCTCGTCGATCAACGCGACGTGGTCCGCGATCGGCGGCCCGTGGCCGCCGAGGACCAGCTGCGCGGGCAGCTCCCGAGTGCGCTTCAGCGAGGCGATGTAAGCCAGCAGTGCGTGGGGGCGCGGTCCGTCGGCCGGCGTGCCATCGAGCGGACGCGACAGCAACGGGTTAGACGAGATCCGGGCTAGCAGGTGGTCGCCAGCGAGCAGGATCCGGCGCTCCTCGTCCCACAGGACCGTGTCCGACGGGCTGTGGCCGGGGCGGTGCAATGCGGTCAGCGTTCGGTCGCGCAGGGTCAGCGACTCGCCGTCCCCGAGCGGCAAGGTCACGCGGCCGCTCGAGCCGAAGGCGCGAAACGCCGCGCCGACGGCTCCGAGCGCGATCACCAGCTCGGCCGGGACGCCGTGACGGCCCATGATCCGCATCGCAAGCTCGTCGTCGGCGGTCGCAGCGGCGGCGAAGTCGCGCAGGTAGGGCACGAGCAGATCCAGCGCCGCAACCTCCGCGCCCGAGCGGCGGGCAAGGATCTCGAGCAGTCCGACGTGGTCCATGTGCTGGTGGGTGATCGCGATCAGCTGCAGGTCCTCGACGCGATGGCCAAGCTCGCCCAGCGCGCGCTCGAGCTCGTCCAGCGACTTGCCGGAGTTCGGCCCGGTGTCGACCAGCGTCAGCGGGTCGTCCTCGATCAGGTAGCAGTTCACGCGCCCGACCAAGAACGGCGTCGGGACGGCGATCGGATGGATCCCCGCCTCGCGCGCCGCGGACGTCAGACGCTCGGCCTCGGCGGCGACTTCGGCGTCGGTGGCGGCGCTCACGAGCGGATCGCGGCCAGCAACTGATCGCGCATGGCCCGCATGTGGTCCTCGGAGACGAGCGACTCCAGGCACAGGCGCAGCAGCGGCTCGGTGTTGGACGGGCGCGCGTTGAAGTGCCAGTCGTCGTAGTCGACCGAGACCCCGTCGAGGCGATCCTGGCGGCCGTCGGACCAGCGGGTTGCGATCTCCTGCAGCTTGGCCGCGGGGTCGGAGACCTCGGAGTTGATCTCCCCCGAGATGAAGTAGCGAGCGCGGTAGGGCTCGAGCAGCTGCGACATCGTCTGGCCGCTGCTCGACAGCGCCTCCAGGATCAGCAGCGCTGGCAGCGTCCCAGAGTCGGCGCAGAAGAAGTCTCGGAAGTAGTAGTGCCCCGAGACCTCGCCGCCAAAGGCGGCGCCCTCGTCACGCATGCGGCGCTTGAAGAACGCGTGCCCGACGCGGTTGATCAGCGCCCGACCGCCGTGCTCGTGCGCGGTGTCGGCAACGGCGCGGCTGGCGCGGACGTCGTACAGGACCGTCGCGCCCGGCTCGCGTGCCAGCACCGACTCCGTCAACAGCGCGGTCATGAAGTCCCCATCGACGAACGCGCCGCGCTCATCGATGAAGAAGCACCGGTCCGCGTCCCCGTCCCAGGCGATCCCCAGATCAGCGCCGCGCTTGACCACCTCGGCGACGATGAACTCGCGGTTCTCGGGCAGCAGCGGGTTGGGCTCGTGGTCGGGAAAGTCTCCATCCGGGGTCCAGTAGGCGCGTACCAGATCGAGTCCCAGACGCTCCAGCAGAGGGCCCACCATCGGCCCCGCCATCCCGTTGCCGCCGTCGACCACCACCCGCAGCGGTCGGACGGCCGACGCGTCGATGAACTCGAGCGCAGCCGCCTGGAACTCGTCGTAGATGTTGGAGACCTCCTGGACCGAGCCACCGCCGGGCGCATCGCCCAGGCCGTCGCTGATCCGGTCGCGGACCTCGCTCAGGCCGGCGTCGCCCGACAGGGCCAGCGCCCCGCGGCCGACGAGCTTGGCGCCGGTGTAGGGCTTGGGGTTGTGCGATGCGGTGCACATCAGCCCGCCGTGCAGCTCGCGCGAGCCCACGAGCCAGTAGAGCATCTCGGTCCCGACCATGCCCGCGTCGAGCACGGTCGCGCCCTCGGCGACCATTCCGTCTCGGTAGGCGCGCGCCATCTCCGGGGCGGTCAGGCGCATGTCGCGCCCCAGGCCGAGGTGCAGCTCGCTGGCCGGCTGGCCCTCCTGCGCGGCGATCACCAGCGCGAAGGCGCGGCCGATCTCGTACGCGGTGGCCGCGTCGAGCTGGTCGCCGTGCAGGCCGCGGATGTCGTAGGCCTTGAAGATCTCAGGGTGCTCCAGGACGGGCATCGGGCCGATGATGCCCGATCTGGGCCGTTCCTATAGTTATCCCCAATGTCCGGCCACTCCAAATGGGCCTCGATCAAGCACAAGAAGGCGGTCGTCGACCAGCGCCGCGGGCAGCACTTCACCAAGCTGACGCGCGCGATCACGGTCGCCGCCCGCGAGGGGGGCGGCGATCCGATCGGCAACTCGGCGCTCGCGCTGGCGATCCAGAAGGCCAAGGACGCCTCGATGCCCAAGGACAACATCGAACGGGCGATCGGCAAGGGCACTGGGGAGGGGCTGGACGCCGATCAGATCGAGACCGTCCTGTACGAGGGTTACGGCCCCGGCGGGGTGGCGCTGCTGATCGAGGCCCTGACCGACAACCGCAACCGCACCGGCGCGGACGTGCGCCACGCGCTGTCAAAGCACGGCGGCAACCTCGGCGAGCCGGGGTCGGTCTCCTACCTGTTCGACAAGCGAGGCGTGGTGGTCGTCGACGCCGCGCGCTACGGCGAGGACGACCTCCTGGTCGCGATCGATGCCGGCGCGCAGGACATCTCGCTCGACGAGGACGTGTACGAGATCGTGTCCGAGCCGGGCGACCTGGGGGCGGTCCGCGAGGCGCTCGCGGAGGCCGGGATCGAGATCGAGTCAGCCGACGTCACACAGCTGCCCAAGGCCCGCGTCCCGGTCGCCGAGGGCGACGCCGCGCGGCTGATGAAGCTGATCGACATGCTCGAGGAGTCAGACGACGTCGGCGCGGTCCACGCCAACTTCGACGTGGACGCCGACGTTCTGGAGCGAATCGCCTCCTGAGCGCGTCCTCGAGCGCCACCTCGCTACCCTCCGCAACTCGATGAGATCGCGCCAGGCCCTCCCAGCCCTCCTCGCCATGCTCGCGCTGGCGCTCGCCGCCGCCGGCTGCGGGTCCTCGTCCCCTTCGCGGGCCGCGGGGATTGTGACCGCGCCGTCTGACGGGCCCACCGCCGACTCGGTCACCGCGGCACCGCCGTCCAGTTCGTCCTCGACGACGACCAGCAGCTCGAGCACGGCCGGCCCGCCGGTGAAGCTCCCGGCCGCGCTGAGCACCAAGCCCACGGTCGTGCCGCCGAAGGCGCCCGCGCCGACCAAGCTCGTGATCAAGGACCTGATCAAGGGCACCGGGCCGGTCGTCAAGCCGGGAGCGACCGTCACCGTGCAGTACGTCGGCGTGCTGTACAAGAACGGCAAGCAGTTCGACGCCTCCTGGAACGACGGCGCCGGCAAGCCGGTCACGTTCCCCTTGTCGGGCGTGATCGCGGGGTGGCAGCAGGGGATCCCGGGGATGCGCGTCGGCGGGCGGCGCGAGCTGATCATCCCGCCGAGCCTGGCCTACAAGTCGGCCCCGCAGCCGAAGATCCCGCCCAACTCGACGCTCGAGTTCGTGATCGACCTGCACTCGGTCTCCTGACCGCGCTCCGACACGGTCCGCCAACCGCGCCGCAGGCAGCACGCACATGCTCTCGATCCTGATGCCCGTCTACAACGAGCGCGAGCGCGCGCAGCGGGCGATCGACGAGGTGCTCCAGACCGAGTTGCCGGACTCGTTCGAGCTGATCGTGGTCGATGACGGCTCGACCGATGGCACCCGCGAGATCCTGCGAGGCGGCGACTGGGACGGGCGCGTGCGCCTGTTCGAGCACGACGCCAACCGGGGCAAGGGCGCCGCGATCCGGACGGCGCTGCGCGAGGCGCGCGGCGAGTACGCGTGCATCTTCGACGCCGACCTGGAGTACGACCCCGCCGACCTGGCGCTGCTGATGCCGCCGCTGCTGGACGGACGCGCCAACGCCTGCTTCGGCGTGCGCGCGTTCGATGGCTACACCAGCCACTCGTTCCTGTTCGTGCTCGGCAACAAGGGCGTGACGCTGGCCTGCAACCTGCTGTTCAACGTCTACCTGCACGACATCATGACCTGCCACAAGATGATCCGGACCGACGTGTTCCGCGGCCTCGAGTTGGAGGCGGCCGGGTTCTCGATCGAGCCCGAGATCACCGCCCGCCTGGTGATGCGCGGCGAGCGGATCTTCGAGGTCCCGGTCCACTATCGCGCGCGCTCCAACGAGGAGGGCAAGAAGCTGACCGCCCGCGACGGGTTCAGGGTGATCGCGACGCTGCTGCGCTGCCGCTTCTCGCGCGCCTGATCGGCCGCCGCGTCCGCCGGTGCAGGGCGCCTTGAGAGGGCGCGATCTGCGTCGTGCCGGTGAAGATCTGCTGCAGCGTGTCGAACAGCGGCTGCACCGGATCGCCGTACAGGTCGATGGCGCCCTTCTGCACGAACGGCGGGTCTGGGAGCGGATCGCCGCCGCCCCATCCGGGGCGCGTGGCGAAGTTCTGCAGCAGGAACCACATCGCGCCCGAGATGTATGGCTTGGAGGCGAACACGCCGAGGTGGAACGCGGCCGCGGCGGTCTGGAACTGGTAGGTGCCGCGCTCCTCGACCGGTCCGGTGCGGTTGCCCTCGAAGCCGAACTCGGTGATCATCAGCGCCTTGTTCGGGTAGCAGGCGTGCAGGCTGTCCAGGAACGGGCTCAGGGCATCGTGGTCGTCGGTCGACCCGCCGCCGGCAGAGAACCAGCCGAAGTAGTCGTTGAAGCCGATCACGTTCAACGGCGCGTACGCCTTCTGGCAGGGAACGCCGGGCCAGTCGGCGATCGCCATCCCGACAGGCCGCGTCGGGTCAAGCTGGCGCGCGAGCTGCGCGGCGCCGGCGATGTAGCGCGCCTCTGCATCGTCGGGCGGCGTCCCGAGCTCGTTGCCGATGCTCCACAGCAGCACCGAGGGGTGGTTCTCGTCGGTCAGGATCTCGTCGGTCAGCACCGCGTGCGCTGCGTGCACCCAGCCCGGCCGCGTCAGATAGCGAGAGCTGACCTGGTAGACGGGCACCTCTGACCACAGCAGGATCCCGTCGCGATCGGCGGCCTCCTCGATCTGCGGGTCAAACGCGTGGTGGGTGCGCAGGATATGGGCCCCGAGCTCGTGCGCCCATCCGACAAGCGCGCTCAGCTGCGCCGGGGTGAGCGCCTCGCCGTCTGAGATGTTCTGCTCCTGAAGGTCGAACCCGCGCAGGTTCAGCGCGCGCCCGTTGAGCAGCACCGCGCCGCCGCGGGTGACGGTGATGCTGCGGATCCCGCTCCAGGTCACGTAGCCCTCCAGCCGGCGCCCGCGCGCATCGGACACGACCAAGCCGGCTCGGTACAGGTGCGGGTCGTCGATCGACCACAGATGGGGGGAGACGATCGTGACCGATGCCTGCGCGACCCAGGTGGCGCCGGGCGCGATCGTGTGCGCGCCGAAGCTCAGCCTGGCGGCGCCGTAGGAGCCGTTCAGGGTCACGGTCTGGGGTGCCGAGGTCCAGTTGCGGACCGACACCTGCTCATCGATCGTCGCGGCACAGGTGGGGCAGGGGAGCATCGGGCGGACCACCACCGGCGACATGTCGACCGCTTGGATCGGGCGCAGGTAGACCTCGCGGCCGATGCCGCCGAAGTTCCACCAGCCGCCGCTCGGCCCGGGGGGCAGGTCGCTCGGGCCGCGGCGGCTGTCGACGCGCACGATCAGCCGGTTTACTCCCGGCCGGATTCTCCGCAGCGGGAGCTCGAACGGGAGGTAGGCGCCCGCGTGACGGCCGATCAGCCGTCCGTTGAGCCACACCGTGGCACGGTAGTTGACCGACTCGAAGCGGATCAACAAGCTCCGAAAGCGCCGCGGGACATAGGCCGCGAAAGCGCCGGCGGGGATCGTGAAGTCGCGCCGATACCAGCCGACCGAGCCGGCCATGCTGCCGGCCGAGAAGTCGCCGGCGTTGAACGAGTTGGGGGCCGTCGTCGTCTGCCAGCCGGAGGTGGAGGAGATGTTGCGCCACCAGCCGCCGGCGATCCCGGCATCGGTCGGGTCGGCGCGAAACAGCCAGTTGCCACCGAGCAGCCAGCGATCCGACGGTCCGTCGCGGTAAAGCGCGCCGTAGGTCGGCGGGCTGGCGGCGTACGCCGGGCCGGGGGCCGGTGCGGGCACAGGCGGTTGCGCCGCCGCCGGCGAGGCCAGACAGGCGAGCGCCGCGACCGCGGCCAGAGCCGCCACGAGCGCCCGCACGGGCGCCGCGGGCCCCCTGGGGCGCTTGGAACCGCCGCTACACTCGGCCGCCGATGTCAGCTGTCGACTCGCCGCGCCAGCCGTCCGCGACCGGCTCCGGCGGGCCGGGGGATGCGGGCGCTGGCTCAGCACGCCTTGACCTTCGCGGCGCGGTCAGGTCTCCCTTTGCGCTCGCCATTTTGGTCTGCACGGCGCTCGCGGTCCTGTCGGCGGCGCTGCTGCCGACCGTCCCCAGCTACGACCCGTGGTCGTGGATCGTGTGGGGCCGCGAGGTGTTCGACCCGCACCTCAGCTTCATCGTCAACGGCGGACCGTCCTGGAAGCCGCTGCCGGTCGCGTTCACGGCGATCTTCGGCCTGTTCGGCAGCGCCGCGCCGACGCTGTGGGTGATCCTGGCGCGAATCGGCGGCCTGCTCGGCCTGTGGGGCACCTGGCGGCTGACCCGCCGGCTGGCGGGCGGCGGCGCGCTGGGCGCGTTCGTGGGGCTGGTCGCCGCCTTCGGGATCGTGCTCACCGGGCGCCTGGACCAGGCCTGGTACTACTACTTCCTGCACGGCACCTCGGAGGCGATCCTCGTCGGGCTGACCGTCTGGGCGGTCGATCGCCTGCTCGACGGCCACCACGTGCAGGCCTACCTGCTGGCATGTGCCGGCGGGCTGATCCGTCCGGAGTGGTGGCCGTTCATCGGCGTGTACGCGATCTGGCTGTGGTTCCGCGAGCCGAGCTTCCGCGGCCCGGGGATGCGGTTGCTGCTGCTCGCGGGGCTGGTCGCGCAGCCGTTCGGCTGGTTCGTGCCGCCCTGGATCACGACCGGGCAGCCGTTTCTCGCTGCGACCCATGCGGCCGACTACAACGGCCATCTCGGCTCCGACGTGCTGCACTCGATCGTCGCGCGCGGGATCCGCGATCAGCAGCTTCCAGCGCTGATCCTGGCGGGCGTGGCGACGGCCTTTGCGCTGGCGCGCCCGCGCCGGCACCGGGCGGTGCTGGCGATCGCCGGCGGGATCGTCGTCTGGTGGGTGGTGGTCGTCGGCGAGACGCTCGACGGCTACCCGGGCCTGGAGCGCTTCTTCCTGCCGGCGGCCGCGCTCGTATGCGTCCTCGGCGGCGTCGGGATCGCTGCGCTGGCGCGCCTCGCGCAGGCGCTGGTGCGCCGCGCCCGCGCCCCGGCCGTCGGTGGCGCCGTGACGGCACTGACCGCGCTTGTGCTGACGGCCGCATGCTTCCCGTTTGCGCGCGCGCAGCTGCGCATCGTCCGCGTCGACCAGCGCGACGCCACCCAGGGCGTCTGGCTGCTGGACGAGCTCAGCCACGCCGTGGCGGCGGTCGGAGGCCACGACGGCGTGCTCCCGTGCAGGTCGAGCTTCGCGGCGATCAACCACTCCGGCCAGACCGCGCTGGCGTTCAAGCTGCACGTCACGCTGGCTCGGATCGGCACCTCGATGCGCGCGCCCGGGGTCGACTTCGTCGGGCCGCACGCGGCCCAGATCGGCGGGCCGGCGAAGGTCGATCCGCGGCTGACGCAGCGCCAGACGCTGGCCGTCGTCGGGCCCTGGCAGGTCCTGCGGCTGACGACGCCCGGGCTGCCGACCGGCTGCGACGGGCGCTGAGCGCCGGCCGCTGCCCGGCCAAGGTCGCCGATCCGCGGCGACGCGCGCTGAGCCGCGACCGTTCATCGACGCCCCCGATGGGCGACCCGTCGCCTGTCGTGGCGGCGATGGCGGTGGTGCCGCTTGGGCTTGGGCTTTGAGCGGATCCGCAGCCGTGCGCGCACGACCGTGCGGTTGCCGGCGCGGTCGGTCGCGGTCACGGTGATGGTGTAGGCGCGCCGGCGCCGGTAGACGTGGCTGGCGTCGTTGCGGCGGATCCGCTGCACGTGGCCGTCGCCCCAGCGCACGAACACGGTCGCCACGCCCGAGGCGTCCTGTGGCGGCAGCCCCACAGGTGGCAGGTCACGGTAGGAGACCGTGATCCGCTCGCGCGTGCCGACGATCCGCCTGCCGCGCAGGCGCAGGTTGACCAGGGGCGCGACCGTGTCGACGAACACCACCGCCGGTCGCGCCTGCGTTGTCTCACCGGCTCGGTTGGACGCCGTCACCTGCCAGCTGTGGCGCCCGTCGGTCAGCGGCGCCGTCGCCGTCGCCTGCTGTGCGGTCGTCTGGGCTACGTTGGCGCCGTCGACGCTGAGCACGTACTGCGGCGCGCCCCACAGCTCGTTGGAGGCCGACCATCTGAAGGTCGGCTGGGCGCTGGTGGAGTACGCGAACGCCCGTCCCGGGACGAAGCCGCCGGGGGCCTGGAACAGCTGGGCGGCGACCACGTAGGTGCTGGCCCCTGAGCCCTGGACCCAGGCGACCGCCGCGTCACCGGCCACGTCGCCGGCGGCCGCCAGCCCGAGCTTGGCGTCGGCGTCGCCGAGCGTCGGCGAGGAGAGGACCTGCTCTGGTCCCAGATCGGCGCCATCGGCCGCGTAGCGAACCCGGATCTCCGCCGGTCCGGCGATCCCCGGGCTCTGCTGCCACGCGATCAGGTTGGAGATCAGCCCGGCGGTGGCGGGCGCCGCGTACGGCGGACCCTGGTTGGGCAGGCTGTCGACGCGCTGCGTGCCGTAAAGCTCGTCGGTGGTCCCCAGGGTGGCCGCGAACAGTTGGTGGGTGCTCGACAGCTCCGAGGTCAGAAAGCCGCGGCCGTACTCGGTCACGGCTGCGGCTGGCTGGTCGGCTCCCTCGGGACCGCCGAGCGTCGCGCCGTCGGCCTCTCGCGGTCCGTCGTACTGCGAGGCGCGCAGGCGGTTGTAGAGCACCACCGTCTGCGTCGAGCCGCCTGTGGCCAGGGTCTCGTCGAAGGCGACGGTCGCATAGGAGGAGTTGCCGCCGGCGGCGATCACGGGCTCGGTCGCCGACACCTCCTGGCGACCGCCGAACGAGCCCGGGTCGGCCTGCTCGGCGACCACGCTCGGGGTGGTGCCGACGACGCGGCGCGTGTAGATGTGGCCGCCCTCGCCCCAGGCGACGATCGCGACCCCGTCGCCGGCCGTGGCCACTGCGGGGCGGTCGCTCGACAGCCCCGCGGCGTCGGCCGCCGAGACGTCAAGCGGCGTGGGTTCCAGCGACCACTGGTCCTGATACCAGTAGGCGCTGCGCACGTCACCGCCGCCGGCGCCGCCCGCGGCCGTGAACGCGAGGTAGGCCTTGCCGAAGTTCGACATCGAGATCGCCGGGTTCTCCGCGCCGGAGAACAGGTCGCCTGGCGCGCTCAGCGCCGCGCCGGCGCTCGTCGCCTGGACCACGTACAGCTGCCCGGCGTTGATGAACGCCACCAGCAGCACCCCACCGTCACCGGCCGCGATCACCGGCTGCGAGGACGGTCCGGCGAGCCCCGGATCGGCCTGCACCGGCGTCTGAAAGGCGCCCCCTAGCAGCGCCGAGACGAACACGTGCGCCACGCCGCCGACATCCTGCGTGAACACCAGGCCGCCGGTTCCGTCGCGAGCGACCGAGAGCCCGTTCAGACCGTCGATCGCGGCGCTCGGCCCGGCCAGCACGGTCGGGCCCGGGGCGGCGGTGGGGATCCGCGACCGGGCCCGTGGCCGCGCCCGTGGCCGGGCGGCCAGCGCGGCCGGTGCCATCAGCGCCCCGACCGCCGCCAGGGCGCACACAATCGCGCACAGGACGACGGGCGTCCTGCGCCCCGCCCCGGTCAGGATCGATGATCGAGGAGCGCGTCTGACCCCTGTAGAACAGCAGAACCGCGCGCGGGTTGCGCTGTCGCATCGCGCGACGGGCAGGAAGGCGTCCGCGCCGGGGCGCAGAATCCCGACGCATGCTTGTGCTGGGCATCGATCCGGGCACGGCCAGCACCGGCTGGGGGATCGTCCGCGGCTCGGGGTCGCGGCTGCAAGCTGTCGACGGAGGCGTGATCGAGACCCGAGCTGGACTGGCGCTGGAACGGCGCCTGGCGCAGATCCACGCGCGTATATGCGATCTGCTCGACGAGCACGAGCCTGCGGCGCTGGCGATCGAGGAGCTGTACTTCGGCGCCAACGCACGGACCGCGTTTGCGGTCGGCCAGGCGCGCGGCGTGATCCTGCTCGCCGCCGGCCAGCGCGGGACCCCGTCGCGGTCCTACACGCCCCAGCAGGTCAAGGGCGCGGTCTGCGGCAGCGGTCGCGCCGGTAAGGAGCAGGTCGCGCGGATGGTCACGCGCTTGCTGGGGCTGGGGCCCGCGCCGCTCGCCGACCATCAGACCGACGCGCTGGCGGTCGCGATCTGCGATCTCAACCGGGCGCCGCTGGCGCGTGCCGTCGCCGGGGTGGGCGCGTGATCGCCCTGATCTCCGGCAACGTCGTCGTGCGCCGGTCAGACCATGTGGTGGTCGACTGCGGTGGGGTGGGCTACCGGCTGGCGGTCTCGGCCGAGACGCTGCGCCACGTCCCGGCGGTCGGCCACACGGTGGCCCTGCACGCGCACCTGGTGGTGCGCGACGACGCGCTGGCGCTGTACGGATTCGCCACCGAGGAGGAGCGGGATCTGTTCCTGATGCTGCTCGGCGTCCAGTCGGTCGGGCCGAAGGTTGCGCTGGCGGTGCTGTCGGGCGCTGCCCCGCGCGAGCTGCTGGCGATCGTCGCGGCCGGCGACGTCGCCCGGCTTCAGGCCGCGCCGGGCGTGGGCCGGCGCACGGCCGAGCGGATCGTGGTGGAGCTGCGCGAGAAGGTCGGCGCGGCCCTGCCCGAGGACGCAATTGCGCTGCCGCGCGGGGACGACCCGGCGACGACGGCCCGCGAGGCGCTGACCGGCCTCGGCTTCGGCGCCGCGGAGATCGACCAGCTGCTGTCCCGCGCGGCGGGCGAGACCGCCGAGGAGCTGATCGCGGGGGCGCTGCGGAGCGCGCGGCGATGAGCGTCTCGCGGCTGCAGAGCCCCGCAGCGCTGCCCGACGACGAGCCCGATCGGTCGCTGCGCCCGCGGCGGCTGGACGACTTCATCGGCCAGGAGGCGATCCGCGAGCAGCTGGCGGTCTCGATCGAGGCCGCCGCCGCCCGTGGCGAGGCGCTCGACCACGTGCTGCTGGCCGGACCGCCCGGCCTGGGCAAGACCTCGCTGGCGCAGATCCTCGCGGCCGAGCTTGCGGTGCCGTTCGTCCAGACGGCCGGCCCGGCGCTCGAGCGCAAGGGCGACGTCGCCTCGTTTCTGACCGCGCTCGAGCCCCGGGCGGTGTTCTTCGTGGACGAGATCCACCGCCTGCCGCGGGCGCTGGAGGAGACCTTCTACCCCGCGATGGAGGACGGCGTGCTCCCGATCACGGTCGGGCAGGGCGCGGGCGCGCGGATCGTGACGCTGCCGCTGCCTCCGTTCACGCTGATCGGAGCGACGACCCGTACCGGCCTGTTGACCACGCCGCTGCGCGACCGCTTCGGGATCCAGCACCGGCTGGACCACTACGGCCCCGAGGACCTGGCGCGGATCGTGCTCCGCTCGGCCCGGCTGCTCGGCGCCGCGATCGACGAGGATGGCGCGATCGCGATCGCGAGTCGCAGCCGCGGCACGCCGCGCGTCGCCAACCGCCTGCTTCGCCGGGTGCGCGACTACGCCGAGGTTCGCCACGGCGGCACGATCGACGCGGCAGTGGCCGGCGAGGCGCTGGACCTGCTGCAGGTCGACCATGCCGGGCTTGATCGCCTCGACCGCGAGATCCTGCGCGCGATCTGCGAGAAGTTCCGCGGCGGCCCGGTGGGACTGTCGACGCTGGCGGTCGTCGTCGGCGAGGAGCAGGACACCCTCGAAGACGTGTATGAGCCATACCTGCTGCAGTGCGGCCTGATCGAGCGCACGCCGCGCGGGCGGGTCGCGACGCTCGGCGCCTTCGCCCACCTGGGGCTCGAGGGACCGCCGCCGGCGCTCCCGGCCCAGCCCAGCCTGCTCTAAGTGGTCGTTCGAACCACTTAGCGGACCGCTCTATCCTCATGCGTCCGATGAGCCGCGAGCACTACTTCATCTGCCCGCACTGCGCCAACCGCTCGATGGGCACCGACCGCAACGCGGGCTTTCGCCGCGAGGCGCGGGGCTGTGAGCGCTGCGGCTTTGCCTATCTGTTCGAACTGCTCGACGACTACTACCCGGCGCCCGGCGCGGCGTTCTTCGCCTGCGATGCCGAGGGACGGATCGTCGACTGCGGGCGCGGCTCGTTCGAGCTGACGGGGCTCCGGACCGAGCAGACGATCGGCCGCCCGGCCGCCGAGGTCCTCGGCCTGAGCTTCGACGACGGCGCCGACCACATCGCCCAGGCCCTGGAGTGGGAGGTCAGGGTCCACGGCAAGCCGGTCGCCGTCCACGCCGAGCGCGACCTGCCGGCCCGCGCGGTGGCCGACATCTTTCCCGCCTACGACGACGAGGAGGGCGGTGTGCTGCTGGTCCTGACGCCGACCAACCACGTCGGCGGCGGTGGCGACGACGCCGCCGGCGGGCGTTAGCATCCTCACGAGCTGATGTCAGACCGCCAGCGCCACGGCTTGGTCCTGCTCCTGGTGGTGGGGCTGATCGTCGCCTCATTGGTCGCGATCACGACCCAGCGCACGATCCTCGGGCTCGACCTGCGGGGCGGCGTCGAGCTCGTCTACCAGGCGCGGCCGACGCCGCGGACCCCGGTTGTGACGCAGAACGCGCTGAACAGCGCGGTCAACATCATGCGCCAGCGCGTCGACCAGCTCGGCGTCTCAGAGCCGGAGATCTCGACCTATGGCGGCAACCAGATCACGGTCGGGCTGCCGGACGTGCACGACGTCGCGCAGGCCGAGGCGGAGGTCGGCCAGACGGCGCAGCTGTACTTCTTCGACTGGGAGGCCAATGCCCTGACCCCGAACGGCAAGACGGTCGCCAGCCAGCTGATCGCCCAGGACAGCGCCGCGGTCGCGATCTCACGCGGCGGCCCCGGGGGCCCGGGGCTCCCGGGCGGCGGCGGCGTGTCGCTGTATCAGGCGGTCAAGCTCGCCTCGACCCAGTCGTTCGTGCCACTGACCAAGCCGTCGCATCTGTCGCGCAAGGGGGCGTCGTACTTCATGTTCGGCGCCCCCGGCAGCGCCGCCTGCGCGACCGCCGCCAGGGACAGCCACACGACCCCCGTCGCGGGCCAGCACTGTCTGCTGGCCGGCTCACTGGGGGCGCCCGCCGCGACCGTCGGCGAGCTCGACGCGTCGCTGCCGGCGGGCGTGACCGCGGCGGAGGGCCAGGTGCTGAAGGTCCCGCAGGGAACGGTCGTACTTCAGGCCGCCAACCCGAGCGCGTCTGACAGGATCGCCTCCCAGAGCCCGGACGCCCAGTTCTTCGTCCTGCACGACGACGTCTCGCTGACCGGCGCCGAGATCACCAATCCGCAGGCGAGCACCGACTCCACAGGCTCTCCCGACGTCCAGTTCGGCTTCACCTCGCAGGGCCAGAACGCATTCCAGGCGGTCACCAAGACGATCGCGCAGCGCGGCCAGAACGTCTCGATCGGCAACCTCAAGCTGACCCAGCACTTCGCGGTCGCGCTCGACGGCCAGCTGGTGACGGTCCCGCAGATCGACTTCGGCCTGTACCCGGACGGCATCGTCGGCGGCGGCGGCGCCGACATCACCGGCGGCTTCACCGGACAGTCGGCGTCGGCGCTCGCCACCCAGTTGCGCCTCGGCGCGCTGCCGATCACGCTGAAGAAGATCTCCGAGTCTCAGGTCTCGGCGACGCTGGGCAAGCAGGCGCTGCACGACGGACTGCTCGCGGCTGCCGCCGGCCTGCTGATCGTGTGCCTGTTTTTGATCTTCTTCTACCGGGTGCTGGGGGTGATCGCGGTCGCCGCGCTGATCGCCTACGCGCTGTACTTCTACGCGCTGATCAAGCTGATCCCGGTGACGCTGACGCTGGCGGGGATGGCGGGCCTGATCCTGACGATCGGCGTCGCGGCCGACGCCAACATCGTGATCTTCGAACGCGTCAAGGAGGAGATCCGCGCCGGACGTACGATCCGCGCCGGGATCGTGGCCGGATACAAGAAGGGCCTGAGCGCGATCATCGACGCCAACGTGGTCACGATCATGACCGCGTTCATCCTGTTCGTGCTCGCGACGGCGGATGTCAAGGGGTTCGCGTTCACGCTCGGGATCGGCGTGATCGTGTCGCTGTTCACGGCCGTGCTGGCGACCCAGGCGATCCTGATGACGATGGGCGACAGCCGTACGCTCGCGCGCCCGTCGGCGCTCGGGGCCGGCAAGCCCCGGCGCGCCTGGCGGTTTGACTTCATGGGGGCGTCGAAGTGGTTCTTCTCGATGTCGGGCGTGATCCTGCTGATCGGCGCGCTGGCGATCGGCGGCCGCGGGCTGAACCTCGGGATCGACTTCACCTCGGGCACGCGCGCCACGGTGACGCTGCAGCGGCCCGCCACGGCCGCGCAGGTCAGCGCGATCGCGCTCAAGGCCGGTGCGAAGGAGCCGATCGTGCAGCGGCTCGGGACCAAGGGCGAGGACTTCCAGATCTCGTTCAAGAGCGGCCCGGACGTGAGCTCGAACGTCCGCACGGCGCTGCAGACCCGGTACGGCATCAGGACGAGCAACGGGACCCAGGACTTCAACAGCCAGTCGGTCGGTCCGACGTTCGGACGCACGATCGCCAACGCGGCGGTGATCGCGATCATCGCCTCGCTGGTGCTGATCTCGCTGTACGTGACGCTGCGGTTCGACTGGAAGTTCGCGGTCCCGGTGCTGATCGCGCTGATGCACGACGTACTGATCACCAGCGGCGTGTACGCGCTGACCGGAAGGGTGGTGACGGTCGACACGGTCGCGGCCCTGCTGACCATCCTGGGCTACTCGCTGTACGACACGATCATCGTGTTCGACCGAGTGCGGGAGAACATCCCGCGGATGCCGCGGGCCGCGTTCTCGCAGATCGTCAACCGCTCGATGTCGGAGGTGCTGACCCGGTCGCTGGCGACGACCTCGTGCACGCTGCTGCCGATCTTGGCGCTGCTGCTGTTCGGCGGCTCGAGCCTGGGGGACTTCGCGTTCGCGCTGCTGATCGGGGTCGCGTCGGGCGCCTACTCGTCGATCTTCATCGCCTCGCCGGTGTTGACGCACTGGAAGGAGCGCGAGTCGCTCTACCGCCACCGTCGGGCGCGGATCGAGTCAGACCTCGGCGCGGTCCCCGCCTACGCGACTGCCGGCGCCGACGTCGAGCCGGGCAAGGGTCGTGCGCGCCGGCGCCGCGGCGGTCTGGCCGACGTGGAGGGCGAGGTGTCGGCGGCGGAGTTCGAGCAGCTCAAGCGCGATCTGGACATCGAGCGCGAACCGACCCAGGGCACGTCGACGCTGGCCCAGCGCCTCGCCCACACGAGCAACCGCGAGCAGCGAGCCGATGCGCCCTCCCGACCGGGCCGGGCGCGCCAGCCGGGACGTGCCGATCGCTCCACAGCGCCCGAGCCGCGCGGGCCGGCGCCGGCGGCGCCTGAGC
>JBOGYE010000217.1:0-6494 GCA_050696635.1 Solirubrobacteraceae bacterium
GTGGCGATCCCGTTGTCGACCGCCACCGTGTCGAGCGTGAGGCGCTGCGGGAAGTACCACTCGGTGCCGTCGGCGCCCGCGATCCCGGCGCCCGCGAACATCGACGCGAACCGCGCGATCGGCGTCAGCGCGCCGGCGCCATCCCAGCCGTAGGGCGGCTGCCCGCTGCGGCGAAGGCCACGCCCGAGGTGCGCCTGGGCGGCGATCAGCGCCGGTGGCGAGGTCGCGACGTTGAGCGCGAAGCCGTACTGGCCCAGGTTGGTGACCGGCACCGACGGCGTCAGCCCCAGGCCGCTCAGCAGCCCCGAGGCCTGGCCCAACGACGGCCCGTCGGGATCGAGCAGAGCGGCCTCGGAGCCGGTCGCGTTGTACAGGCCGGCGAACGGAGCGGGGATCCCGCCGAACGCCAGCCACGGCGACGATGCCCGCCGATCGAGCGCGGCGAGAGCGCGCGCTGCGGCCCCACGCGACTCGGTACGGAAGCTGCCGCCGTCGATATAGACCAATCCCGCGAGGCCGTCGGCGCCCGGCCGCCCGCCGAAGTCCCAGGTGGCGTACGCGGTCACCACCGAGCCGCCAAGCGAGTGGCCGCCCAGGACCACCTTCCCGCCAAGCCGCTTCGCCGCGTGGATCACGGCGCGCAGGTCGTTGACCGCGACACTCATCCCCCACCGCTTGGCGAACCGCACCGACGAGTTGGGGATGAACCGGAAGTGGCGGGTGATGCCGGGGTCCTTCAACCAGCCCAGGTAGTAGTCGAACAGCTGGGTCACGCTCGCCCGCCCGGCCTTTGCGAGGTTCAGCTCCGACTCGTCCTGAAGCAGCGTCTCGCGCCGCTGCACCGCCCACACCTGCCAGCCCGGCTCGCGCGCGACGATCCAGCGCGCGAGCGGGATGAAGTACGCGGCGCCGGCGGAGGTGCCCGGCTCGAGCACGAGCACGTTGCGGGCGTGGCGCGAGCCGACCCTGATCGCGCCGACGCGGTCATAGCGGCCGGGCGTCCCGGGCGCGTGCCAGCCTCGCATCCACGAGACCTTCAGCGGCGACGCGGCGGACGCCGCCGCCGGCGCCGGCGCGCACAGCGCCAGCAGCGGGCAGACGGCGGCGAGAATCAACGAGGCGCGCGCGATCGGCGCAGCCTACGCCCCCACATGCCGGCTTGCGAGTATCGTCGCAGCACGATCACCGCCGATCACAGCGCCGGATGAGCACAACGGTCAGCCGCCACGCCCTCGGGCTCACGTGGGTGGAGGACGGCGGCCTGCGACGGGCCGCGCACGCGCTGGTCGCTGAAGGGCGAATCTGGTTGATCGACCCGTTCGAGGACGAGGTCGCGCTCAGCGCGGTCACCGAACTGGGGGCTCCCGCCGCCGTGATCCAACTGCTGGACCGCCACGACCGTGACTGCGCGCGGATCGCGCAGCGGCTCGAGGTCGCGCGCATGCGGCTGCCGGCGGCGGTCCCCGGCAGCCCGTTCTCGGTCGTGCGCGTGATCGCGAGACGGTGGTGGAACGAGATGGCGCTGTGGTGGGCGGACGAGCGCGCGCTGGTCGTGGCCGAGGCGGTCGGCACCGCGCCGGCGTTCGCGTTGCACCGCACGCTCGGCGTGCACCCGCTGCTGCGCTTCTCGCCGCCGCGCTCGGCGCTGACCTCGCACGACCCCGAGCGCCTGTTCGTGGGCCACGGATCGCCGCTTCAGAGCGGCGCGAACGATGCCCTGGTGCAAGCGCTGGCGGCGGCTCGCTCGGACCTCCCGCGGCTGGCGCTACGTCTGCCATCGCTCCTCCGCGGCGGCTGATCGCGGCCCCAAGGGGACCCCAGATGCCCGCTCGGACGGGCACAGTTGACGCGCTTCTTACGCCAGGGCCCCAAAACGCCGCTTTTGCGGCGGCGTCACGGCGGTTCCGGTCGCGGCCCTGCAATCATCGATGCAATGGAGGCCGCCGAACGGCGTGCGGCGGCGCAGGGCCGCGGCGCGTGGGAGCTGAGCCTGGCCGGAGTGCCGGCCAGGATCGCGGCACCGTCCACGCGCCAGCGGATCGGGCTTGTGGGGCTGCTGGCGACCGGGCTGGTGATCGCGCTGGCGGCCGACCATACGCGGCTGCTGCTGCCTGCGCCCCTGCGCCGCGCACCCGGCTTTCTGGCCGGTGCGTTCGGCAGCGTCGGGCTGGACATCGGCGTCGCCGGGATGGCCGTCGCGCTGGCGCTGATGTTCGCGTCCTACGCGCTGGCATTGCTGGGCGCGGGCCGGCTGTCGCGACGCGCGGTGCTGTTCAGCATCGCGGCGCTGAACGCGCTCGTGCTGCTGGCGCCGCCGCTGCTGTCGACCGACCTGTTCAGCTACATCGCCTACGGGCGCCTCGGTGCGACCTACGGGATCAACCCCTACCTTCATGGCCCCAGCGCGGTCCCGTTCGATCCGCTGTATCAGCTGATCGGGGTCCAGTGGACGCACACGCCGACCGTCTACGGGCCACTGTTCACCGCGCTCAGCTATCCCTTGTCGGGGCTCGGGATCGCCGCGGACGTGCTCGCCTACAAGGCGATCGCGGCGCTGTCGTGCCTGGTGATCGTGGTTCTGGTCTGGCAGGCGGCGCGGCTTCGCGGACTGGATCCGGTCAAGGCGGCGGCGCTGGTCGGGCTCAACCCGGTGATCGTCGTGTATGGGGTCGGCGGCGGCCACAACGATCTGCTGATGCTCGCGATCCTGGTGGCGGGAATCTACGTGCTGCTGCGCCAGCGCGCTGGCGCCGGCGGCGCGATGATCGTCGCCGCCACGGCGGTCAAGCTGACCGCGGGGGTGCTGCTCCCGTTCGCGGTTGCGGCGGGGGCCGGTCGCCGAATGGCCAACGCCAGGCGCGGGCGGGTGATCGCCGGTGCGGTCGTGGCAAGCGCGCTGTTCGCCGCCATGGGCGCGGCGATGTTCGGCTCGGGACCGATGCACGTGCTGGCGACGCTGACCGGGATCCAGGCGGATGGCGGGTCTCAGAGCGTCCCCGGCTTCATCCTCTCGGCGCTCGGGCTCAAGCGCTACGACGTGACGCTCGACCACGTCCTGCATGGCGCTTATGCGATCGGCCTCGTGTGGCTGGTGAGGCGGGTGTGGATCGGCCGGCTTGACTGGATCACCGCGGCCGGCTGGGCGACCGTCGGCCTGCTGCTGACGGCGGGGATGCTGATGCCGTGGTATGTGGCCTGGCTGATCCCGCTGGCAGCGCTCAGCTCCGACCGGCGTCTGCGGCTGACGGCGATCGCGCTGACCAGCATCGGCCTGACCACGCTGTAATTCGGCTATGGCCCAGAACGGCGAGGCGGTGAAGCTGGCGGTCGGCGAACGCACCGTCCGGATCTCAAGCCCCGACCGGGTCTACTTTCCGGCGCGCGGCGAGACCAAGCTTGACCTGGCGCGCTACTACCTGGCGGTCGGCGACGGGATCGTGCGCGCGCTACGCGAGCGGCCCTGCATGCTGCATCGCTTCCCGCGCGGGGTCGCGGGCCAGAAGATCCACCAGAAGCGGCTGCCGGCCGGGGCGCCCGAGTGGGTGCAGACGGTCCGGGTCACGTTCCCGCGCTACGGGCGCCACGCCGACGAGCTGTGCGTGACCGAGCTGGGCAGCGTGGTCTGGGCGGTGCAGATGGCGACCGTCGAGTTTCATCCGTGGAACTCGCGGCGCGCGGACGTCGAGCATCCTGACGAGTGGCGGATCGATCTCGACCCGATGCCACGCGCGACGCTGGCGCGGGTGCGCCGTGTGGCCGGGGTGGTCCGCGAGCTGCTCGACGAGCTCGGCGCCGTCGGCTGGCCCAAGACCTCGGGCGGCTCGGGGATCCACGTCTACGTCAGGATCGAGCCGCGCTGGGGGTTCGAGGACGTGCGGCGCGCGGCGCTGGCGTTCGCACGGGAGATCGAGCGCCGGATCTCAGCCGACGCGACCACCGTCTGGTGGCGGCGCGAGCGTGACCCGCGCAAGGTGTTCGTCGACTACAACCAGAACGCTCGCGACCACACGATCGCTTGCGCCTACTCGGTCCGTGGCGTACCCGAGGCCACCGTGTCGACGCCGATCGAGTGGAGCGAGATCGAGGACGTGGAGCCGCAGGAGCTGACGATCGCTACCGTGCCGGCGCGGTTCGCCCGCCTCGGCGACCTGCACGCCGGGATCGACAAGGCCGTGTTCTCGCTCGAGCCGCTGCTGGAATGGGCGGACCGGGACGAGCGAGCCGGCCGGGCAACGCCGCCGGAGCCGGACAGCTGAGTCAGTCGCCGCGCGCCACTGCGGCGCCCTCGGCGTCCCCGGCGTGCGCATCGAGGTAGGCGATCAGCTCCGCCGGCGGCATCGGCTTGGCGAAGTAGTAGCCCTGACCCGTCTCGCAGCCCAGCTCGCGCAAGGTGCGCGACTGCTCCGGGTACTCGATCCCCTCCGCGACGACCTCGAGCCCAAAGGTCTCGCCGATCCCGAGCACCGCGGACGCGAGCCCGGAGGTGACCGGCGAGGCGCCGGCGGCGAGCAGCGAGCGGTCCATCTTCAGCACGTCGAGCGGGAAGCGGCTGATGTAGGACAGCGACGAGTAGCCGGTCCCGAAGTCGTCCATCGCCAGCCGCAGACCCAGCGAGCGCAGCTCGGTCAGGCGGCCCACCGCCTCGTCGGTGTCGGTCATCATCACCGACTCGGTGATCTCGAGCGTCAGCGCCGAGGCATCCAGCCCGGCGTCGTTCAGCGCTCCCCGGACGTCCTGCACGATCTCCGGGCTGAACAGCTGCTTGACCGACAGGTTGATGCCGACGCTCGGCGCGACCGGCGTGTGGACCCGCTCGCGGAACACCTGAGCCTGGCGGCAGCCCTCGCGCAGCACCCAACGTCCGATCGGGACGATCAGCCCGCTCTCCTCGGCGAACGGGATGAACTGGTCGGGTGGGACCATCCCGCGCACCGGGTGGCGCCAGCGCAGCAGCGCCTCGACGCCGGTCACGACCCCGTCGCTGAGGCGAACCAGCGGCTGGTAATGAAGCTCGAACTCGCGCCGCTCGACGGCCCGCTGCAGGTCGGCGCGGAGCTCCAGGCGCGCCAGCACTCGCTCGTGCATCGCGGGCTCGAACATCCGATACCCGCCCTTGCCGTCGGCCTTGGCGATGTACATGGCCGCGTCCGCGTTGCGGATCAGCTCGTCGGCGTCGGTCGCGGCACCCGGCTCGGCGACCGAGATCCCGAGGCTGGCGCGGATCGTCAGCTCGTTGTGCTCCAGATGCATCGGCTCGCCCAGCGAGGCGAGAATCCGTTCGGCGGTCTCGGCCGCGGGTTGGACGTCGGTGACGTCCTCGAGCAGGATCGCGAACTCGTCGCCGCCGAACCGCGCCGCCGTGTCGGCCGCGCGTACGGCGCCCGAGATCCGCTGCGCGACGCCGAGCAGGACGCGGTCGCCGGCCGCGTGCCCGAGGCTGTCGTTGACGGTCTTGAAGTCGTCGAGGTCGACGAACAGGACCGCCATCCCGACGCCCTCGCGCAGCGTCCGCGCGACGGCGTGGCGCACCCGCTCGTTGAACAGCGCGCGGTTGGCGAGGTGCGTCACCGGATCGTGGAACGCCTGGTGCGCGAGCTGCTCCTCGAACGCCTTGCGCTCGGACACGTCGCGGCCGTTGAGGACGATCCCTCCGACGGACGGATCGGCGGTCAGGTCGGTGTGAAGGATCTCGAAGTGGCGACGGCTGCCGTCCTTGTGAGCGAGCATGCACTCGATCACCTCGTCGCGTCCCCCGGCGGCCGCGCCATCGGTCAGCCGGCGCACGAGCCGGTCCTGCTCGTCGGGGTGCAGCAGCCGCTCGAACGGCCAGCCGGTCACCTCGGCATCCGCGTAGCCCAGCACGCGCTCGATCGACGGGCTCTGGTAGACGATCCGGCCGTCTGACCCGATCACCGTGATCAGGTCGGTCGAGTTCTGCACCAGGGTCGAGAAGCGCGCCTCGGACGCTCGACGGTGGACCTCCTCGGACAGCTCGGCTGAGCCGAGCGCCAGCGCCACCTGATGGGCCAGGGTGCGCAGCGCGTTACGGGTCTCCTCCACGCCCGTCCCAGCGCCGGCGACGACCAGCGTCATCCGCGAGCCGGAGCGACCCGCGCCGCGCAGGTCGAGCGTCAGCACCGAGCCGTTCTGACCGGGGAGCCGCAGCGCCTCGCGCGCGTAGGCCGGCAGCGCGACCATGCCGCCGGCGTCGCGCTCGGCCAGCAGCGCCGACACCTCGCCCGACAGCGTCCAGTCGGCCAGCCCACCGCGCTCGTCGATCGCCAGCACGCGAACGTTGTTGCCCGCGATCCGGCACAGCCGCGCCGCAACTCCGTCCTGGCCCAGCTCGGCGACCGCCTGAAGCGCAGCGATCACGATCTCCTGCGGATCGGTGGCGCCGACCAGCAGTCCACCGGCGGCGGTCAGCGCGCGCTCGCGGGCGGCGGCACGCTCACGCTGGCGCACAAGCCCGGTCATCCGGGTCACCACGAGAC
>JBOGYE010000218.1:0-8851 GCA_050696635.1 Solirubrobacteraceae bacterium
GACCCGCCACCAGGGCTACGCCGGTCGGCGAGGCTGCGTCGTCACAGGCCCGGTCGCCCGCCGCAGCCGTCGCCGGGACAGCGCTCGCGGGCACGCCCGCCGCAGCCGTCGCCGGGACAGCCGCCGCGGGCACCACCGCCGCGGAGGCCACCGCCCCAACGGCCTGCCCGAGGAGATCGCCCGCTCCCGTCGCCGGCTCCGCCGAGACACGCACCGCCCCGGACCAGCGCCCGTCCTCGTAGGGGATTCCGAGCGCGCCCGCGAACCGCCACCACAGGTCGATCGCGCGCGACAGCCCCGCGATCGGGCCACCACCGAAGCCGAAGTCGCGCTTGTAGGCGATCGCCGAGCGGTTCCCCCACGTGATCCGCAGCGGCGTCATATATGGCAGCCCGCCGAGCGCATCGGCACTCTGAAACGACAGTCCTCCGAGCTCGGCATAGCTGTCGGGATGTGCGACGAGGTTGACCCCGGAGGCGCCGACCGTGCCGCTGGAGGGGTCTCCGGGACCGCCGTACTCGGTGGCTCCGACGCGCGCCCCGCCGGGAGCCGCGTCCGACACCACCACGCGGCTCGCCGGCGAGGGGCTCGGACAGTCCGAGGCCGGCGCGGACGGACCGATCAGAAGCGACGCCAGGCCCAGGCAGAGGCCTGCGGCGACCGTGCTCCCGACCGCCCCCGCGAAGACCGCGACGGAGCCGCGCCCGGAAACCCGGCGTGCTGTGGGGGCCGGCGCGGTGGACATTCGCCGACGATAAGCGCGGGCGGCGAGCGGCGCTGAGACTGGTACAGATCCGTGACATCCTCACCGTGGGCGGCCCGCTTTCGCACCGTTACCCCGCGCTAACGTTGATCCTTCATGGCCCGGATCCTCGACGTCGAAGCGGCGCTGCTGCTGCTTGAGCTCGAGCCGCCGTTCGATCAGCGCTCGGTTCAGCTCGCGCGCCGCCGGATGGCCAAGCGCTGGCATCCGGACATCGCGCCTCCCGGACGGCGCCATGAGCACCAGCGCCACCTACAGGCGATCAACGAGGCCGCGGACGACCTCGAGCGGCTCGCCGAGGGATCGCGGGGGGGGCGGGTCACGCGCACCGCCGTCAAGGTCTCGGCCGCCGCGACCCGACGTGCGCGCGAGGAGGCGGGCCGCCGCGCCTACGAGAACGAGCAGCGTAGCCGCGCGGCCGCGGCCGAACGCGCCAAGCACGATCCGTTCGGGTCACGCGTGCCCGACCACTCGGTCGTGCACCGTTACGCGCGCTGCATCTCCTATCCCGAGTGGGGGGTGGGCACCGTCAGCGGGATCTACTTCACGGGCGACGAGGACAGCTCGCAGCAATGGGCGCGGGTGATGTTCGCGGTCGGCGTTCGCACGGTGCCCGCCGGATCGCTCCAGTTCGTCGACTTCTCAAAGCCCGATCATGCCGCGGACCGCGTCCAGCGCTTCATGACCGCCGCCCAGCACGCACTCGCGGAGGGCGACGCCGCGCTGGCGGCCCAGCGCCTGGTCTACGCCCGCGACGCCGAGCCTGACAATCCGGCGGTGCTGCGGCTGCTGACCGCCGCCTTCTGGCAGTCCGGGAACCTCCCCGCGGCGGCCCGCTCGGTCCGCGACTGGGCGCGCGCCGAGACCGACAGGCCGACGCCCGAGCGGTTCGCCTCGCGGATCTACGAGGACATGGGTGCCGTCGATCTCGCCGCCGAGGCGGCGGTCAGGGCCGCCGAGCGCGCGCCCGACGACGCCTCGACATGGGAGCGGGTCGGACGGCTGCGCCTGCGACTCGGGGACCGTCCGGGCGCGATCAGCGCGCTCGAGCGGGCGCGCCTCGTCGGCCCGTCGGTCGACGGGCTGCTGGACCTGGCGCTGGCTCACCATCTCGCCGGGGACGTCGGCGGTGAGGTTTCGGCCGCGCACGCGGCGACGCGGTTGGACGCCGAATCGCGCCGAGCGTGGTCCGCCTACGCGCACGCGCTCGCTCGCACAGACCGGCTGGCGGAGTGCGGCGAGGCCTGCCGCCGGGCGCTGGGGCTCGGCGATGACGCCGAGATCGACGAGCTGCTGGAGCGCGTTCGCGCCGCTGCGCCGCGCCGCCTGTCCCAGCGCAGCGCCGCCGCCTGACGGGCCGCCACCCCGCGGTCGCTCGTCAGGGCGCGCCCAGCAGTCAGGGCGCCGCGATCGAACCCTCGCGCCCGCAGACCGGGCAGGACTCCTTCTCGCCCAGCGGCCGGTTCTCACACGCCGGGCACTGCTCCTGGGTCTCGAGCACCCCGAGCAGCTCGCCGACCCGGCAGACCAGCAGCCGCTCCTCGTCGACCTCCACCCAGGCGCCGGCCGACGCCGGGAACACGACGTGGTCACCCGGCCTGACCGGCATCCGCACGCCCACGTGATCCCACCAGTCCAGTCCCGGCCCGACCGCCAGCACGATCCCGTGTTGGGGTGGCGGCTCGTCCGAGCCCGCCGGAACCAGCAACCCCGAGCGGCGGATCCGATCGGGGTCGAGCTCCTTGATCACAACGCGGTCGAACAGTGGACGCAACTGGTGGCGCATCGCGTCACTGATCATAGGGTCCGGCTCAGCGGCGGCCCAGCGGCGGCCCAGCGGCGGCCGCGTCCGACCCGTGACGTAGCCCCGCGCGCGGCGGGCAAGCCGAACGGGTGGGGTTGCGCATGAATGGGTAGAATTTCGCACCCACGGAATTAGGGGGTTGGCTGTGCGCCGAGCGTTGGGCGGCTCGTCATTGGTGCTGGTGCTTGCGATCTTGCTCGCGTTCGCGGGCGTGGCGGCTGCGTCCGCGGACCCGCCCCCCGGACTGACCAACTCGGGCAACGACCTGCGCAACGGCTGGTACCCGGACGAGGGCGCGATCTCGCAGGCCGTGAGCAACGACACGTTCGCCCAGATGTGGTCGGCGAACGTCAACGGGCAGGTGTACGCCCAGCCGCTGCTGTCGCCGAGCGAGGTGCTGGTGGTCGCGACCGAGAACGACCAGGCGTACGGCCTTGACCCTGCGAGCGGCAAGCCGCTGTGGAGCAAGCCGCTGCCCGCGAGCCCCTCGAACCCGGCGCCCGCGACCCCCTGGAACCCGGGCGACGTCGGCTGCGCCGACATCACCCCCTCGATCGGCACGACGGCGACGCCGGTGATCGACCCGTCCACGAACACGGTGTACCTGACCCACAAGACCTACGCGTCGGGCACGTCCGGACCGGCGGTCTGGTACATGGACGCGCTCAACATCGCCACCGGGGCCGAGCAGTCGGGCTTCCCGAAGAAACTCGACGGCACGGCCGACAACCAGCCCAGCGTGCAGTTCCAAGCCACCACCCAGCAGCAGCGCCCTGGCCTGCTGCTGATGAACGGGGTCGTCTACGCCGCATTCGGCTCGCACTGCGACGCCCAGCCGTGGGAGGGCTGGGTGTTCGGCGTCTCGACCGGCACGACCCAAGGAGGCCCGACGGCCGGGACGATCACGGCGCGCTGGGTGTCGATCGCGCCCGCCGACGGCTCCGGCGCCGGGATCTGGCAGGCGGGGGTCGGGCTGACCTCGGACGCATCCGGGTCGATCCTGCTGTCCACGGGCAACGGCGGCGCGCTTTCGGGAGCCTCGCCGCCGGTGCCCGGCGACCAGCCGCCCGCGTCGCTCGGCGAGGCGGTCGTGCGCCTCCAGGTCCAGTCCGACGGCTCGCTGAAGCCGGTCGACTTCTTCGAGCCGTTCGATGCCGCCCAGCTCGACCAAAACGACCAGGACTTCGCCTCGGGAGGGGTGGTCGGTCTCCCCGGTTTCTTCGGGACCGCGGCGACGCCGCATCTGGCGGTAGCGGTCGGCAAGGAGGGCTACGTCTACCTGCTCAACCGAGATGACCTCGGGGGCTACGACGAGGGCCCGGACGGCAGCGACGCGGTCGTGCAGCGGCTCGGGCCGACCGGCGGCGTATGGGGCCGAGCGGGGGTGTGGCCGGGCGACGGCGGCTATGTCTACATCCCGACCTCCACCGGCACCTCGACCGGCGGCTGGCTCGACGTCTACAAGTACGGGCTGACCGGCTCGGGGTCGCCGTCGCTGTCGCTCGTCGCCAGCTCCTCGGACTCGTTCGGCTGGGGCAGCGGCTCGCCGATCATCACCTCGGACGGCACGCACTCGGGCAGCGCGCTGGTGTGGGTGATCTGGAGCTCCAATCGCACCGGCGCCGGCGGCCAGCTGCGCGCCTATGACCCGGTGCCGGTCAACGGGCAGCCGCACCTCGTCTACAGCGCTCCGATCGGCAACGCCACCAACTACAGCGACCCCGGCGTCGGCGCGGGGCGCCTGTACGTCGGCACGCGCGACGGCAAGGTGATCGCGTTCGGCTCTCCGGTGACCCCGGCGCTGACCGGGTCGTCGCTGACGTTCCCGGCGAGCACGGACGGGACCTCCAGCGGCCCGCAGACGCTGACGCTGACGGCGAACAGCAGGGTGACGATCAGCTCCCTGTCCTCACCCTCGGGCCAGTTCACGCTGGGCTCGCCCTCGCCGACGTTGCCGGCGACGCTGACCGCCGGACAGCCGATCGCCATCCAGGTCACCTTCGCGCCCACCCTGACCGGCCCGATCGGCGGTCAGATCATCGCCACCACGGCCGCCGGGGACTCGTTCCCGTTCTCGGTCTCGGGCACCGGCCTGGCAACCCACGGCCAGCTGGCCGCCGGCATACCGTTCCTCTCGCTCGGGGGCACGGCGGTCGGCCAGCAGCTGAGCGGCAGCGCGACGTTCACGAACATCGGCGGCACGACGGTGAAGATCACCGGCGTGCACCAGCCGAGCCTGCCGTTCTCCGCCGCGGGCCTGCCATCGGTGGATGGCAACACGACGATCGGCCCGGGCGACTCGATCACGATCGAGATCGACTTCAAGCCGACCGCCGTCGGAAAGTTCGCCGACTCGATCGGGCTCGACGCCACCGACGTCACCGACCCCACCGCCGTCTCAAGCGCCTCGATTCCGCTGTCGGCGACGGCGGGGACACCGGGCCATCTGCAGTTCTCCTCCGAGAGCGTCGACTTCGGCGACACGCCGCTCGGCGGCACATCCACCGGGACGTTCAAGCTCACCAACACCGGTGGCACCGCGGTCACGATCACGAAGTCAAAGCCCCCGTTCGGAGGCGCCTTCACGGCGCTCACCAGCCTGCAGGAGGGCACGACCGTGAACCCGGGGCAGACGCTGAACGAGACCGTCTCCTTCGCGCCGACGGCCGCCGGCCCGGCCACAGCCGGTACCTGGGCGATCAACGGCGACGACGACAGTGGCCTGCACACGATCGAGTTCTCCGGCTACGGGGTGCCGGCCACCGGGGGCACCGGCAGCCCACCACCGGCCACAGGTGCTGGCGGCGACGGAGCCCCGGCCGCGGGCGGCGCCCTCGCGTCGCTACCCGGCGCCGGCGTGAGCTCAGCGCAGTCTGCGAGCCGCGGACTGGTCGGCGAGGCGCGGATCGGGGCGCCAAGGGTGGCGCCGAAACGAGTGTCGGCCGCCCAGGTCCACCGGCTGACCGTCCGCTACAGGGCGATCAGGCCCGGCATCACCCGCTTTGTGCTGCAGCGCCGCACCGAGGGCCGTCGCGGCGCGCACGGGTGCGTCCGGGCGACGGCTCGCAACCATCGAGCCCGCCGGTGCGTGCGCTGGGTCACCGTCGCGCGCTTCGCCCACCGCGACCGCTCCGGCACCGAACGCCTGCGGATCGCGGCCGCGATCCGCCCGCGAACGCTGTCGGTCGGGTCCTACCGGCTGCGGTCGATCGTCACCTACGCGGCCGGGCGCCGGCACACGTACATCGCAACCTTGCGGATCGTCGCGAGGGTCTACCGGCGGCGGTCGGCGTAAGCCGGCGCAGGCGCTCCAGCACCTCGCCGTCCTCGACGCCCTCCGCTACCACCTCCAGCCCGAGGTTGCGCCCCAGATCGATCGTCGAGCGCACGATCGCGGCATCCTGGACAGCTGCGCACGGCGGTGTCGATGAAGTCCCAACATCGACACCGCTTCGCAAATCTTGAGGCGTCCGGCCTCATCCGTAGCCTGCTGCCGCGATGCGCCTGATCGTCGCCCGCTGCTCCGTGGACTACTCCGGGCGCCTGCGCACCCGCCTGGCGCCGGCGGTGCGGCTGCTGATGTTCAAGGACGACGGCACCTTCATGGTCTGGTCCGACGGCGGCGGATCGAGCGTCAAGCCGCTGAACTGGATGACGCCGCCGACGGTCGTGCAGGAGACCGACGGCGAGATCGTGGTCCGTAAGCGAGCGGGGGCGAGCGAGGACCTAGTGCGGATCACGATCGCGGAGGTCCTGTCCGACGTCAGACACGAGATGGAGCCGCCCGACGGTGGCGAGACGCTCTCCAAGGACGGCGTCGAAGCCCATCTGCAGGAGCTGCTGGCGGCGGCGCCCGAGTGGTGCGGCGACGGGTTTCGGCTCGTGCGCCGCGAGTGGCCGACCGACATCGGCCCCGTCGACTTGATGTGCAAAGACCCCGGCGACGGGTGGGTGGCGGTCGAGGTCAAGCGCGTGGCCGGGATCGAGGCGGTCGAGCAGCTGGTCCGCTACCTGGAGCGGATCCGGCGCGACCCGGAGCTCGACGACTGCCGCGGCGTGCTGGTCGCACAGCAGATCAAGCCCCAAGCGCGGGTGCTCGCCGGGGCGCGCGGGATCGACTGCGTGCAGGTCGATCTGGCCGTGCTGCGCGGCGACCGCGAGCCTGACCTGAGATTGTTCGCCGCGTAAGGGCGAGCGACGAATCTGGAGGTACCCCATGGCAGAGACGGAACCGGCGGTCCTGTGCGAGCGCCGCGAGCGCGTGCTGGTGGTCACGATCAACCGGCCGGAGCAGCGCAACGCGGTCAACGCCGCGGTCGCCAGCGGGATCGCGGAGGCGATGGAGCAGCTGGATGGCGACCCGGACCTGGCGATCGGGGTGCTGACCGGCGCCGGCAAGGGATTCTGCGCCGGGATGGACCTGAAGGCGTTCGTGGCCGGCGAGTCGGCCTGGGTGGAGGGTCGCGGGTTTGCCGGGATCGCGCAGCGTCCCGCCGACAAGCCGCTGATCGCCGCGGTCGAGGGGTTCGCGGTCGCGGGCGGGCTCGAGGTGGCGCTTGCGTGCGACCTGATCGTGGCGGCCCGCGGGGCGCGGCTGGGCATTCCGGAGGTCAAGCGCTCGCTGGTCGCCGCCGGCGGCGCGCTGCTGCGGCTGCCCAAGCGGCTGCCGCTGAACCTGGCGATGGAGCTTGCGCTGACCGGCGACCCGATCGAGGCCGAGCGCGCGCACCAGCTTGGGATGGTCAACCGGCTGGCGCAGCCGGGCGAGGCGCTGGCCGAGGCGATCGCGCTGGCCGAGGCGATCGCGGTCAACGCCCCGCTGGCACTGGCGGCGAGCAAGCGGATCCTGCGAGAGGCGGCCGACTGGCCGGACGCGGAGTTCTTCGACCGCCAGGCGTCGATCTCGCGGCCGGTGTTCGAATCAGAGGATGCGCGCGAGGGCTCGCTGGCGTTTGCGGAGAAGCGCGCGCCGGTCTGGAAGGGCCGCTGACAGGGTGTGGGTGCATCTTCGTAACGCATGGCGTTACTTAGGTGCATCACGTGCGCGGGGTCACTCCGGCAGCCGAGCGGCGCGCATGTCGACCCGCGCGCCGCGGAACGGGACGCCCTCGCGCGTCAGCAGACGCCGCTGGCGCTGGCCCTTCGCCAGCGACCCGTCGGCGCGCACGATCCGATGCCACGGGACCGCAGGGTCATCGCATGCGCGCAGCACCGCCCCCGCAACCCGCGGCGCCCCCGGCGAAACGTCGCCGTAGGTGCGAACGAACCCCTCCGGGGTGCAGCAAACCCTGGCCAGGATCAGCGTCGCCCGCTCGTCGAAGGTCATCCGCGCAGGATCGCAGGCGCCGCCACCGCGAGGGCGAGCGCGGCGGCCTCCAGGCCCCCGTGGCTGTGGCGCCCTGATAAGGTCGCCCCCTCCGCGGCCATCCCCTCTGGGCGCCGGCGACAGCCGGGCGCCGCGGACCCAACCGGCATGAGACTCCTCAGTCGCACCCCCTGGACCCGAGTCGCCGCGGCCACGACCGCGCTGGCGATGGCGGCCGCGACGCTGCTGGGAGCGGGAGCGTCGATTGCCGCGCCGGACCTCGGAACGCTGCGGTCGGCGCTCGGAGCGCAGCAGGCGCGCCAGCAGACTCTGCAGTCGAGCGTCGCCAGCCTGTCGGGGCTGATCGACCGGCTCGACGGCCAGATCTCCTTGATCGAGGGCCGCGAAGCGACCGCGCGCGCCGCGCTGGCCACCGAGCGCGCCCGGCTGGCGCGCGTCCAGGAGTCGCTCGCGCGGGAGCGCTCGCTACAGCAGCGTCTGCGGCGCACACTGGCGCTCGCTCGCGAACTGCTGGCGCGCCAGCTCCGCTCGAGCTACGAGTCAAGCCCGCCCGACCTGATGTCCGTCGTGCTCGAGTCCAACGGCTTCAGCCAGCTGCTCGACCAGCTGACCTACCTCAAGCAGGCCGAGAGCCGCCAGCAGGCAATCATCTCCTTCACCCGCGCCGCCAGGGCCCGGGCCGACGCGGCGGCCGTCCGCCTGGCCGCGCTGCAGCGCTCAGACCGCCAGGCCGCCGCCGCGACCGAGGTCCGGGAGCGCGCGCTGGCGGGAATGAACGCGCTGCTGGATTCGCGCCAGTCGGCGCTGAACCGCGCCCGCGACGCCCAGCGGACGGCGCTCGCCGCCGGCGCGTCTCGGATCGGCTCACTCCGCCACCAGATCGGACACGTCAAGGCCGAGCAGGCCGCCGCGGCCGCCCGGGCCGCAGCCGCAGCCGCAGCTGCAGCCGCAGCCGCAG
>JBOGYE010000219.1:0-4175 GCA_050696635.1 Solirubrobacteraceae bacterium
CGAACTGCATGCCCTCGGTGAACTCGAGGTCCATGCCGAACGTCTGGCCCTCCTCGACGTTGACCACGCCGTCCTTGCCGACCTTGTCGATCGCGTCGGCGATCACGTCGCCGATCTCCTCGTCGCCCGCCGAGATCGTCGCCACGCGGGCGATCTGCTCCTTGCCGGAGATCTCCTTGGACTGCGACTCGATGTTCTTGACGACCTGGTCGACCGCGCGCTCGATGCCGCGCTTGAGCGCCAGCGGGTTGGCCCCGGCGGCGACGTTCTTCAGGCCCTGGCGGACGATCGCCTGCGCGAGCACGGTCGCCGTGGTGGTGCCGTCACCGGCCACGTCGTTGGTCGCCGTGGCGACCTCCCGGACCAGCTGGGCGCCCTGGTTCTGGAAGACGTCCTCGACCTCGATCTCGCGAGCGATCGTGACGCCGTCGTTGGTGATCGTCGGAGCGCCGAACTTCTTGTCAAGCACCACGTAGCGGCCGCGCGGGCAGAGCGTGACCTTGACGGCGTTGGCTACCGCATCGACGCCCTGCTCCAGCGCCTTGCGGGCCTCCGCCTCGTACTTCAGTTCCTTATGTGCCATGGGTGTCGGTTACCTCCGCGGCCCTCACGGCCCGCGATCTGATTACGAGAGCTCCCTCCGGTCACTGACCACCGCCTTCGGCGGCGGTGCCCCCGGTCGGGTTTCGCCCTCCCTGTTCTTGGGTCTTTTGGCTACTGGACCTTCGCCAGCACGTCGGACTCGCGGAGGACGAGCAGCTCCTCGCCGTCCACCTTGATCTCGGTGCCGCCGTACTTGCTGTAGAGGACCTCGTCGCCCTCGGACACGTCGAGCGGCGTGCGCTTGCCGGTGTCCTCGTTGACCTTGCCGTCGCCGACGGCGAGGACCTTACCCTTCTGGGGCTTCTCCTTGGCGGTATCGGGCAGGACGATCCCACTCGCGGTGGTCTCCTCCTCCTCGATGGCCCGTACGATCAGGCGATCGCCGAGGGGCTTGAGCTTCATGTGATCGGACCTCCGGTTGGAAGTTTGCGAGGCAACGTGTGTTGGCACTCGCATGCGCAGAGTGCCAGCGGACCTGCACTATAGCTCGTGCCCGGAGGCTTGCAAGCCTTTTCTTGGCACTCAGTGGTTCTGAGTGCCACGCATGCGCCGGCGAGCCTGGGATCTCAGCCGTGAAGGCTCAGATATGCGTGGATCAGCGGCGTACCGGCGAGCGCCGCGATCAGCCCCCCGACGGCCAGGTACGGGCCGAACGGAAGGCCGGTTGCGCGGGCGGCTCTGACCCCGCGGCGCGCAGCCAGGACGACCGCGGCGACCACGCTGCCGAGCAGCGCCAGCAGCAGCGCGACCGCGACCGGCGCGCCCAGGAACAGGCCCATCATCGCGACCAGCTTGACGTCGCCCATCCCCATCCCGCGCGGGTTGGCCAGGGCCGCCACGAGCAGGAAGCCGCCCGCGATCGCGGCCCACTCCAGGCGGCGTGGCTCGGTGCCCGCGTCCAGCGCCAGACCGGCGGCGATCGCCAGCACCGCGCCGGGTCCGGTGATCCGGTTGGGGATCACGCGGCGCTCGAGGTCGATCACTGCACACGGCACCAGCAGTGCGACCAGCACGGCGCGGAGCACCGCGGTGACCGGTGTCGGCGCCAAGGCGGCGACGACCGCCGCGACCGCCAGCGTCGCGCAGATCACGGGGGCGGAGCGCAGGCGCGCGCTCGCGCGGGGGCTGGCGTCGATGCTCGACATCCTTGTGGCCATGATCGGCCGCCCGGCGGCCGAGCTGAAGCCGAGCCGCCGCCCGCCCGGCGTACGCTTGCGGGCATGAGCACCCTGCAACCGGATGGGGCAGACGGCCGGCTCGAGGGACTGCCACGCCGCGAGCTGGACGGCGGGCTGGTGGTCGTGCACGCGCGCACGCACCGCTCGCGACGGCTGGGGCTGGCTCGCCTGGACGCGCTCGCGGCCGGACACGCTCTGCACATCCCGCAGACCCCGTCCGTGCACACGTTCGGGATGCGCTTTGCGCTCGACCTGCTGTGGCTCGACCGGACCGGCGGGCTCGTGCGGATCGACCGAGAGGTGCCGCCGCGGCGGATGCGCCTGTGCGTGCGTGCGCGGTCGGTGATCGAGACGCTCGCCGGCGAGGGCGACGCGTTCGCCGACGCGCTCGGACGCAGCTGAGCCGCGCTAGTAGATGGTTGATTCCACGACCCCGCGTGCCGGATGATCCGGATGATCTGCGCCGGATCAGCGTCCTCGAACTCGCCAATACCTCCAGTATTGGCTTCGTTCTGCGTCCTTGACCGGCTTGATCCGCGAATCCCCCGGCACCACGCGGCCGCGGAATCAACCATCTAGTGGAGCGGATCTTCGGCAAGCACTCGGTGCGGGCGGTGCTGCTGGCGCGGCCCGAATCGGTGACGCGGCTGCTGATCGCCGGGCGCGAGTCCTACCACTCCGAGCTGATCGAGCTGGCGCGCGGCGCCGGGATCGAGGCCGAGCTGTTGGCATGGCCCGAGTTCCGCCGCACCGGCGGCGTCAGCGACGAGGACAAGCACCAGGGGATCGTGGCGCTGACGAGACCCCGGCCGCGGCTGACCGAGGCCGACCTGGACGCGCTGGCCGATGCGAGCGTGGTGCTGGCGCTGGACCAGATCTCCGACCCGCAGAACCTCGGCACGATCCTGCGCAGCGCGGCCTTCTTCGGCGTCGACGCGGTGCTGCTTTTGAAGGACCGGGCGGCGGAGATCTCGCCGCTGGTGGCGCGGATCGCGGTCGGCGGCGCCGAGCTGGTCAGCACCTACCGGGTGACCAACCTGGCGCGCAGCCTGCAGATCCTCAAGCGCCACGGGTTCTGGATCTATGGCCTTGACGAGCGCGGCGAGGGCACGCTCGCCCAGACCGGATTCGACGCCAAGACGGTGCTCGTCGTCGGGGCCGAGGGCGAGGGCCTGCGCCGACGCACCAAAGGCGAGTGCGATGCGCTGGTGCGGATTCCCGGTGGGCGAACCGGGCTTGAGAGCCTGAACGCCGGAGTGGCGACGGCGGTCGCGCTGGCGGAGGTCTTTCGCCGCCGGGACGCGGTATAGGATGCCGCGCCGACAGCGAACGACGGCACTTCCGCCGTCGGCGCTACGAGGTAAAGCGAGGGTTGTCCATGCACGTGCTGGCCACAGTGTTCAGCTTCCCAACATCCACTCAGGCGCTCGCGCCACTTGCGGTGGGCTTCTTCGGCCTCGGGACCGGCTACATCATCTACGGGCCGCAGGAGCTGCTCGGATACCCGGCCAAGAGCAAGCCCGTCGACCTCTCGACCGGGATCTGGGGCATCTGGATGCCCGGATTCATGCAGTTCCTCACGGGCATGTACCTGTTCGCCGCCCTGAGCATTTTCGGCTCGCTCACGGCCAAACCGCTGTACATGGCCGCGCTCGCCTTCACGGCGTACGGCGTGCACTGGTTCGCGATCGGTTTGAACCGATCGTTCGGCGGTCACCCGGGGCCGAACGCGTTCATGGCGATCGCGTTCACGATCATCTCCGTCCTCGGTCTGTTCGTCTTCTTCCACGTCGGGGACGCGCCGGTCGGATGGCTGTTCGTCGGACTGTCGTTGATCTACATCAGCGACTTCTTCGCCAGCCTCGGGTCAAAGAGCGGGCTCAGGGCGCTCGGATTCTTCCATCTGCTCACGGGCGCGTGGCTGATGTATCTCACCTGGGCCACAGTGCTCAACTTCGCGGCCGGCTACAACCTGCCGCTGTAGAGACGTAGCTCGCTATGTCGGCCGGCGCCCCGGGGGCCGCCGGCCGCGGTGGCCGGTCCGGGACCGTCAAGTCCCGCCGATGCTTACGGTATGGTTCTCAGCGGCCAGATGGAGTCCTGGCGCAGGCTGGCTTGGTCACGCCTCGAACCGCCCGTTTAGCACAGGGCTGATGGCTCCTTTCGCAAGGACACAGCGCGAGTCTGCGAAAGGAGCCGTTGAGGATCGAGATGCCGACCCTGCCCAACTGGGCGATCCAGACCCTGCAGGTCGTCACGATCCTGGCGCTCGCGCCGCTGGTCAACGGGCTGATCGCCCGGGCGGAGGCGATCGTCCAGCAGCGGCGCGGCCCGCGCGTGCTGCAGCCTTATTACGACATCCTCAAGCTGCTGCGCAAGGAGACGGTGCTGCCC
>JBOGYE010000220.1:0-8265 GCA_050696635.1 Solirubrobacteraceae bacterium
CCGCGCCCGACCGTGCCCGCACGCGTCTCGGGCGCGAGCCCGCCGCGTACGTTCCGGGCGTGGTGATCGTCGGCTACCGCTCGCCCGCGCAGATGGCGGCCGACGCGCTCGGAATCGGGGTGCGCCACAGCGGCCCTGCGCCGGCTCCCGACAGCCGTGTGCTGCGCCTGCCGCGCGGGGAGTCGGTCCGGGCCGCGATTGCGCGGCTGCGCCGCCGGCCCGGGATCGTGTACGCCGAGCCCGACTACATCGCCCACGCCAGCGGCGAGTTCTACCCCAACGATCCGGGCAGGCTCCACCGTGCCCAAGGCTGGGAGCGGACTCAGTGGAACCTGCTGCCGACCACCGGGATCAACGTCACGCAGGCCTGGTCCAATCTGTTCGGCGACCATCGCGGCGGGGGGCGGGGAGTGGTGGTCGCGGTGCTTGATACCGGCGTCGCGTACCGAGACTGGGAGGGATTCCGCAAGTCGCCGGACTTCGGACGCACGCACTTCGTGCACCCGTACGACTTCATCGCGCACAACCGCTACCCGTTGGACCGCAACGGCCACGGGACGTTCGTCGCTGGCGTGATCGCCGAGTCGACCAACAACGGGGTGGGTCTGGCCGGCGTCGCGTTCGGCGCCTCGGTGATGCCGGTCCGCGTCCTGGACGCGAGCGGTGAGGGGGACGAGACAACGATCGCACGCGGGATCCGCTATGCGGTCAAGCACGGCGCGCAGGTGATCAACCTCAGCCTTGAGTTCTTGCCCAGCCAGGTGACCTCGGCCAGCGAGATCCCACAGATCGTGTCTGCGATCGGTTACGCCCATCGGCACGGCGCGACCGTGGTCGGAGCGGCCGGCAACGACCAGACCGACACGATCGCGTATCCGGCTCGGACGGCCGATGTGATCTCCGTTGGTGCGACCACCAAGGACCGCTGCCTGGCGGACTATTCCAACGGCGGCAGCGGCCTTGACCTGGTCGCCCCAGGCGGCGGCGACGACGCGAGCATGCCGGGCGACCCCGACTGCCACCCGAATCGCAACCTGCCGTCGATCTATCAGCTCACGCTCGCCGATCCACCTCACTGGGGCCGGTTCGGCTACCCGGGCTACTACATCGGCACCTCGATGGCGGCGCCGGAGGTGGCTGGCACCGCCGCACTGGTGATCGCCAGCCACGTGATCGGTCGCCACCCGAGCCCCGACGCGATCCTCGCGCGGCTCGAGGCCAGCGCCACGCCGCTGCCGGCCGCGGGTCCCAAGCCCAATCTCGACTACGGCTACGGGCTGCTCAACGCGGGCGCGGCTACCAGGCGCGGGCCCGTCTCGGTGATGCCGCCGGCCGGCCCGACGCCGCCCCCGCCGCCGACGACGACCACGACCACGACCACGATGGCGTCGACGACCACGGCGCCGACGACGACCGCGCCGACCACCACCGCTCCAACCGGTTAGCGCGTCCGCGCGTCTGGCCGAGTCGGCTCGGGGTCGCGGGCTCTCAGGCGAGCTTCGTGATGGCGATCACCATGCCGGCAAGCACGAACACGACGATCAGCGCCTGGGTCCAGATCAGCAGTCGGGGCATCCGCATGGGCTCCCGAGCCTAGATGGTTGATTCCGCGGCCGCGTGGTGCCGGGGGATTCGGGGATCAAGCCGGTCAAGGACGCAGAATGAAGCCAATACTGGAGGTATTGGCGAGTTCGAGGACGCTGATCCGGCGCAGATCATCCGGATTCATCCGGCACGCGGGGTCGTGGAATCAACCATCTAGTGCACGTGTACGGTCGCGCCGGCGGCGCGGCGCAAGGACTTAGGGGCCCCCGACGTAGCAATTGACGGCATCCGGCGGCGTCTGGACGTGCCTGGCACCACCCGTGGGAACCCTCAGACGGCGACCAAAGACTCGAACCGCAGCGCGACCCCGCGCGCCACGACCAGCACCGGGACCGTCGCGCGCTCGATCGCGTTGCGCGCCCCTGCGGTGATCAGCAACCGCCCGGCCGGCGCCTCCACGCGGGAGCCGACGACCAGCAGGTCGATCTCGTCATCCCGGTCGACGACCTCGCCGCCGAGCGCCCGCGCGAGGGCGAACGCGGTCTCGATCGCCGCTTCGTCGGCTGACCCGTGCAGCACCCCAACCGACGCGATCTCGCACCGGGCGAAGTCCGCGTATCCTGCAGGCGCCAGCGCCAGCGCGGTCGGACCTCCTTCGAGCAGCGTCTGCGCCGAGCGGCCGGGCGCAACGTGGCCACGGCCGGTCCGGTAGTCGGAGCCGAACACGATCAGGTCCGCGGTCTCGCGCGCGGCCAGCCAGCCGAGACCATCGCCGGTCGAGGCGCTGACGACAACGCGGCGTTCGATGCTCTGATCGCCCAGCCGGGACGCGCCCCGCGCAAGCAGTCTCTCGGCCGCCCGCTGGGAGAGCCGCTCGTCGGCGTGGCGACGGCTGGTCGCATGACGCACGTATGCGAGCGTCAGCGCCGCGCCCGCCTCGCGCAGCATGTGGCCGAGCATCAGCGCATCCAGATCGTTCTGGCTGTCGTCATAGGACACGATCGCGCGAAGGCTCATCTCACTTCCTTCAAAAAGGGGTCCGAACCCTGAGTTCGTTTCGGCGCAGCGTCGCACTCTCTTGTGCATCAGGACCATTGAAGTACGTCATCATCACGATAAGCTCCGCTGATGCTGAACCTGGCGCGCCTCCAGGTGCTCTGCGAGGTCGTCAGGCACGGCTCGTTCACGGCGGCGGCCGAGCATCTGACCTACACCCAGTCGGCGGTCTCGCAGGCGATCGCCCGGCTGGAGGCCGAGGCCGGCGCGCCGCTCGTGATCCGAGACCGACGCGGGATCCGGCCGACCGTTGCCGGAGAGGCGCTGATCGCCCACGCCGAGTCGATCCTCGCCCAGGTGCAGGCGGCCGAGGCCGATCTGGCCGCGGTTAAGGGGCTGCGCGCCGGACGGTTGCGGGCGGCGTCGTTCCCGTCGGCCGGCTCAACTCTGATGCCGCTCGCGGTCGCGCGTTTCCGCGCCGCCCATCCGGGGGTGGCGCTGACGCTGGCCGAGGGCGAGCCGGAGGAGATCGGGCCGCGTCTGCAGGCGGGCGAGTTCGACCTGGCGCTGCTGTTCGAGTTCTCCGGCGTGCAATCGCGGCGCTCGCGTCCCGGAACCGGCTTGCGGTCGGTGCGGCTGCTGGAGGATCCGCTTGAGCTGGCCCTGCCGGCCAGCCACCCGCTCGCGGCCCGGCCCGGGCTGACGCTTGCCGACCTGCGCGACCAGCACTGGGTTCAGACCTCGGCCGACAGCCCGTGTGCGCGGCACGTCGTCCGCTCCTGCCTGGCAGCCGGCTTCGAGCCAGATGTAGCGTTTGAGTCAGACGACTACGACACCGTCCAGGGCCTGGTGGCCGCGGGTGTCGGCGTGGCGCTGATCCCACGGCTGGCGCTGACCCGCGTCCGCGACGGGATCGTCGTTCGCGCGCTGGCGCCCGCAAGTCCGGTCCGCCGCGTCACCGTGGCGACGATCGCGGGCCGGGGGGTCGCTCCCGCCGCCGGGGTGATGATCTCGCTACTGGTGGAGATCGCCCAGGCCCACGGCGAGCGAGAGCGCGAGGCCGACGGCGACGGCGACGGCGAGGGCGACGGAGATGGCGACGGCGACGGCGAGGGCGACGGAGATGGCGACGGCGATGGCTAGGGCGAAGGGGAGCCGGCGCCGGCGGCGGCCACCGCGCGCGCCAGCTCAGCCGGCCTCGAGCCGACCACCAGCGGGCGCAGTGCACGCTCGAGCGGGCGCGCCAGCAGCCCGACCGCCCCTGGGTCGACGGCCAGGCGGTAGCAGGCCAGGGTCCGACCCCCCGCCAGCTCCGAGAGCTCCCACGAGGCCTCCATCGCATCCAGGTCGTCGGAGCTGACCAGCGCCATCGCCAACCGTCGCGGGGGCTCGTAGCCGACCCGCACGCGGCAGCGAACGGTTGTGAAGCGAGCGTCGGTGACGGTGTCGCACACGAGCGCCCGGCCAAGCTCGTCGCGCTGTACCACCTCGAGGCTTTGCAGCCCACCTTGCCAGCTCGGTGCGGATGCGACGTCAGCGACGATCGCCCAGCAGCGCTCGATCGTGGCATCGATCTCGGCCTGCGACGAACCGGACAGGAGGGTCACCGCGCAGCCGGCGCCTTGACTCTTGCTCGCAGCTCGCTGCGGCCTGCGTCGGCGTCTGTCACGCCGATCGATAGCCGGACCCGGTCGGCGGCCCCAAGCCGCCGCGAGCGCGCCTGCGCGATCTGTGGCGCGTAACGCAGCCCGGGTGGCCCGAGCGTCACGCTGACCACCGGCGCGGCGCTGCGCAGCGCGAGCGTAAGCGTGTCCGGTCCCCGCAGGCGCTCGGTGAACGGCAGGCGCATGGCCACCGAACCCAGGTCGGTCATGCGCACGCCCCGGCGGGCGCGCAACACCAGGTTGCGCGGGACCGCGATCGTGATGCTCGACACCGGCGGCGACCCGCGCCCGGCGCTGACCACGAACGACAGCTGCGGTCCGCTTGGCTGCGCGGTCAGCGTCAGCCGCGAGATTCGCGGCGCGGCGCCGACCGCCCACGAAAATCGCGCCGATGCCGTTGCCCCCTCGTCGTCGCGGGCGCTGACCAGCACCTCATACCTGCCTGGACGGGAGGGTCGACCGGCGATCGCGCCGGTCGCGGCGTCCAGCCGGAGGCCGGGCGGCAGGCCGAAGGCCCCGTAGTCGACCTGCGCGCCCGTGACCGCGCGCGCGTGCAGTCGCAGCGCCACGGCCGCACCGCGGGCCGACAGCTGACCGCCGGGGTCGCCGATCCGGACGGCGTCCCGGCACAGCGTCGATGCCAGGCCCGCCGCCTGCGGGGTGCCCAGCCCGGTGACCGGGTCGTATCCGGGACCGGCGGCGAACAGGCCGCCGTTGGTGCCCGTGTAGTCGTTGTCGCCGCTGGTCACATCGTCGAACAGGCCGGCATAGTCGGTGCCGGCCGCGCGGTACAGGGCTGGGTTCGCGTAGCCGACGCTGCCGGTCGCGCAGCCGCGTGACGCGTCCGCGAGCGCCAGCAGCGCCGCCCACACCGGCGCCGCGCCGCTGGTGCCGCCGATCGCCTGCCAGCCCTGCTGCTGGCCGGCGACCGAGCCGGCGCCGTTCCAGAAGATCAGGTAGCCGTCGCGTGGGTCAGCATCGGCGGACACATCGGGCACCAGCCGGCAGGCGCCGATCTGGCCCGCGCACACGGCGGCGGGCGGCTCGTGGTCGCGAACGCCCAGGCTCGGGCGCGCATCGGCCTGAGCCGCTGGCATCGGCCAGAAGGACGAGGCGCCACCGCCGCTCGCGCCCGTCTGTGCCTGGTCGAGCGCGAGGCTGCCGCCGTCGTTCCAGGCCGTCTGGATCGGCGGCGGGCCAAGCGATGTCAGCGAGGTGCCGCCGACGCCCGTCACCAACGGCTGGGCCGCCGGGTCGTCGACTGCAGCCAACGTGTCCTCGGGCGCCGAGCCGGGTTCGTAGCAGTCCTGAGCGCCGTTGTCGCCGGTCGCCGCCACGACCGACTGGCCCTGCACCGCGGCCTGCTGAAACAGCGTGTACTCGGCCGCCGCGTCGGCCTGCCCCAGCATCTGCTCGCACTGCCCCCAGGAAATGCTGACCACGCGCGCGCGATCCTGGTTGACGATCTCGCTCAGCGTGTCGTACGGGCCCGAGCCTGGGTTGCCCTCGCCGGAGTTGGGTCCCTGGTACACGAGCACGTTGACATCCGGCGCCAGCCCGATCAGGTTCTCGATGTCCAGCGCCGCCTCGCCGGTGCCGGCGCCGGTGCCGGCTCCGCCATCCACGCTGATGTACGAGATCCGCGCGCCGGTCCCGTAGCACGCCTGGTAGGCGGCGATGTCTGCTGGATCGTCGGGCTCGAGCTCGTAAACGGCGACCGTGATCCCGGCGCCCTGGTCACCCGTCCGGTAGAGCCCGGGGAAGCCGTAAGCGGACGCGATCTGGTTCTCGGTGTAGGCGCCGGCGGCGGTCGCGTCCTGTTGCGCGGCCGCGCACGGCTGGGCTCCGCCGCTCACCGTGTCCGCCCTGGCGATCGGCGCTCGCGCAGCCGGCGTGGACGCGGCGGTCCTCGTTGCGGACCTGACCAGCAGCGGCTTCGGGGCCCAGTCGCCGTTCAGGCCGACGATGGTCTGGACCGCCGCCGAGGCGCGCGCGCCGAGCGCGGTCACGGCCGCGGCCGCCGCGACGGCGCGATCACGCTCTGCGAGTGGCGCAAACGCACGGGTCAACGCCACGCGGGTAGTCGACACGCGCAGCGACAGCCCGCCCGCGCTCAGCGCTCCCGACCTCAGACCGCGCTGCGACAGCGCGCCGCGCACGGCGGCGACCTGGCCCGCTGTCGCGCCGAAACGACGCGCGAACTCGGCCGGAGTCAGATACAGCCGGTACTCCGGCGAGCCTGGGGTCGAGACGGCGCGTACATACGCGGCCAGCGCGGCCGGGTTGCGTGACCGCAGCGCCACCGCGATGTGAACCGCGATCGGCGACCTCGCCGAAGCGGCGCCGAGCGCCGCCGTCGGCGCCACCAGCGGCGCGGCCGCGGCCAGCGACAGCACGGCGGCGCGGCGCAGCCCCATTCGCAATCCACGCCTCATCGGTTCTGCGCAGCGTAGCGGCGCGCGCAGGTGCGCTACGCCGGTTGCCTGCTTGACTGCGGCTCGATGTCCAGACCCCGCAGGCTCGTGTTCGGCGAGGTCGCCGACGCCTACGACCGCCACCGCCCGGCCTACCCGCCGGAGCTGATCGACGACGTGATCGCCGCGGCGCACGCCGCGGCCGACGGCACGCCCGCCGCGCGGGCGCTGGAGATCGGGGCAGGCACCGGCAAGGCGACCGCGATGCTGGCCGCGCGAGGGGTATCCGTGCTGGCGCTCGAGCCGAGCGCCGAGATGGCGGCGGTCGCGCGGCGCAACCTGTCGGACGCAACGGGCGTCGAGATCGTCGAGTCCGACTTCGAGCGCTTCGATCCGGGCGCGGAGCGGTTCGGGCTCGTGTACGCGGCTCAGTCCTGGCACTGGATCGACCCTCAGCGCAGGTACGCGCTGGCGCGCCGCGCGCTCGCTGACGACGGCATCCTGGCGCTGTTCTGGAATCGGCCCGTCTGGGCGCAGTCAGAGCTGCGCTCCGCGCTGCGCGACGTGTACCGTCGCGTGGTCCCGCAGTTGCCGGCCGACGGCCCGCTGCATCCCGCCAACACGACCGACTCACACGAGGAGGATTGGATCGCCGAGATCGACGGGGTGCCGGAGTTCACCGCTCCGCGTCAGGACAACTACGCCTGGCACGCCGACTACGGCACCGTCGAGTACGTCGGCCTGCTCGGGACGCTGTCGGAGACCCGGCTGCTCGCCGCACCTACCCGAGAGCAGCTGCTCGACGCAGTGGGAGAGACGATCGAGGCGCTAGGCGACGGCTTGCTGCAGATGCCGATGGTTACGAGGCTGTGCCTCGCGCGCCCGGTCTCAGGGTCCGCGCGAGACCCTGAGCGTCAGGGTCAGGGCCCGCGCGACCCTGAGCGTCAGGCCCCCCGCGACCCTGAGCGACGCCGCGTAGCGCAGCCGCCGCCGATCAGGCCGACTGGTCGGCCAGCCGCCGGCGCAGATGGGCCTTGACCCGCGGCCAGTCGTCGTCGGTCACCGAGTAGTAGGCCGAGTCGCGCTCGCCGCCGTCCCGGACGACCATGTGCTTGCGCATGATCCCCTCGAAGCCGGCGCCCAGCGCCTCCAGCGCTCCACGCGAGCGCTCGTTGCGCGAGTCGGTCTTGAACTCGACTCGCCGCAGGCCAACTCGCTCGAACGCGTGCTCTAGCAGCAGCAGCTTGGTCTCGACGTTGACGCCCGTCGCCCAGGCCGACCGCGTCACCCAGGTCCAGCCGATCTCCGCACGCAGATGCTCGAACCGCAGTTCCAGAAAGCGCGTCGATCCGAGCACCGCTCCCGAGTCGGCCGCGATGATCGCGAACGGCGCCTCGCGCCCGGCGCTCGCGGCCGCCAGCGCGGCGAGCAGCCACTCGTGCATCGCCTCGCGCGAGGAGGCCATGTCGGTCGGCATCCAGGCGAACATCTCCGGGTCCGAGGCGGCCGCCAGCAGCCCCGGCTCGTGCTCGGCATCAAGCGGCTCGACGCGCACCAGCCGGCCAGGCAGCGTCCGCCGCAGGTCGGCGGCGCTCGGCGTTGGCACGGGGATGGGCTCGGGCTGAGGCACCGCACCGACCCTACCG
>JBOGYE010000221.1:0-8285 GCA_050696635.1 Solirubrobacteraceae bacterium
GCTGGGCCGGCGCGCGCTGGCGCCCGGCTGGGTCGGCGCGCGCTGGCGCCCGGCTGGGTCGGCGCGCGCTGGCGCCTAGCTGGTCATCATGCGCGCCTCCGACAGCTTCGGCTCGAACAGCTCGACCGGGTTGCCTGACGGATCCTCGATCAGGATCTGGCGGCCGCCGACGCCGTCCACGATCTCGTTGCGAAATCGAGCGCCCGCGGCCCGCAGGCGCCCCACCAGCCCGTCGAGATCGTCGACCTCGAGCTGGAAGCGATTCCAGCCGCCGGGCTGCGGACTGGTGCCGTCGGGCATCGCCGCTCCGCCGCCGGGGCCTCCGCCTGGCGCGCTGAGCACCAGCCGCAGCTCGCCGAGTGACAGCATCGCGAACGTTGGCGCCGGGTGCATCACCTCCGTGAAGCCGAGCTGATCGGAGTAGAACGCGATCGCGGCGTCGACGTCGGTGACGATGTAGCGGACGCTGACAGAGGTCATCTGCTGCTCCCTGTGGTTGTTGGATCTCGGAAGGGTCCCGTCAGTCGAGCGAGAGCTCCAGCTCGAGCTCGTCGTGGATCGGGATCCCGTGCTCGCCGATCTCTGGGATCAGGGGCTTGCGCTTTCGCGCCTCGTCGAGCGCGCCACGGTGCACGGCGACGAGTCGCATCCCACGCCGCTGGTAGAAGCGCAGCGCGTCGAGGTTGTCGTTGCTGGTGATCAGCCACAGCCGGCCGCAGGCGCGAGCGCGGGCCTCCTGCGCCGCGCGGGCCAGCAGCGCCGAGCCGATTCCCGCCCCGCGGCGCAGCGCGTCCAGCGTGACCAGCTCGCACGCGCAGCTCACCCGGTCAAGCTCGAACGTCGCCAGCCCGGCGATCTCCCTGTCCCGGTCGAGTGCGACGAACGCCTCGAGCCCGGATGCGTCGTGCACGCGCCCGCGGCTGACGATGGTCGCCGAGCCCCACAGCCGACGCAGCAGGCGCTCGACAGCGGGGCGGTCGGCGGCGCGCGCCCGGCGGATCGCGATCTCGGCGTCCATCATCTCCCGACCAGCATGCCAGGGCGCAAGCGGCCTGTGCGCCGCGGCGGGGCTGTCAATCCAGAGCGCGCATCGCGGTTCAGAGCGGCGTGGGCGCCAGATTGACGGCCCGCTGTCAATCCACCGACACGCACCGCCCACGTGCACGGTGTGCGCTTCAGATTGACAGCGACGCGGTCCTGATGCGAACATATGTTCGTGCCCGGCCAAACGTACGTGGAACTGCACTGCCACTCCGCCTTCTCGTTCCTGGACGGTGCCTCGCTGCCCGATGAGATCGCCGCCGCTGCCCGCGCGCTCGGCCACGAGGCGCTCGCGCTGACAGACCACAATTCGGTGTCAGGCTCGATGGAGTTCGCCGTCGCCGCGCGCGCGCTGGACCTGCGGGCGGTCCACGGGGCCGAGGTCGATCTGGACGAGCCGGATGACCCGAGCGCAGCCGGGTCAGCTGGCGGCAGGCGCCACCTGACGCTGCTGGCCGCGGACGGCCGGGGCTGGTCAAACCTCTGCCGGATCCTGACGCGTGCGCACGCGCGCACGCGCGACGGCAGGCCGGGGGCGCCGCCAACCGAGCCCGCGACGCCGCTGCAGACGGTCCTGGACCACTCCGAGGGGCTCGTCTGCCTGAGCGGCTGCGCGCGCCACGGGGTCCACGACCTGCCCACCCTGCAGCGGCTGCGCGAGGCGTTCGGCCCTGAGCGCCTCCGAATCGAGCTGCAGCGGCCGTTCCTGCGCGACGATCGCGCCCGCAACCGCCGCCTCGCGCAGCTGGCCCGGCGCCTGGGCGTCAGCTGCGTGGCGACCGGGGACGTGCACGCCCACGCTCGCGAGCGGGCGCCCCTCCAGGACGCGCTCGTGGCCATCAGGCTGCACACCACGCTCGACGCTTCCGAGCCCCAGCGACGCGGGAACTTCAGCCACGTGCTCGCCTCGCCGCGGGCGATGGCGGCTCGCTTTCCCGAGTACCCGGAGGCGGTCGCCGAGACCGTCCGCCTGGCCGAGATGCTGCGCTTCGATCTGGCCGGCGACCTCGGCTACCGCTACCCGGGGTCCGAGGACGCGCTGGCGGCGCGCAAGCTCGCGCAGCTGTGCGACGCGCGCCTGCACGACCGCTACGTGGGCGAGCCTGCCGAGATCCGCTCCAGCGCCGCCGCTCGCCTGACGGAGGAGTTGCGGATCATCGAGTCGCTGCACCTGGCCGGCTTCTTTTACCTGCACCACGACCTGCTGGTGCTCGCGCGCGAGGTCGCCGTGGAGGTTCGCGGTCCCGACAGCGCTCGCGCGCTGCTGGCGCCTGGGCGCGGGCGCGGGTCGAGTGTCTCCTCGATCGTCTGCTACCTGACCGGGCTCTCGCACGTGGACCCGATCGCCAACGAGCTGCTGATCGGGCGCTTTCTCAACGAGGAGCTGACCTCGCTGCCAGACATCGACCTCGACTTCCCGCGCGACATTCGGGAAAAGCTGATCCCGCGGATCCACGAGCGCTACGGTCGCGACCGCTCGGCGCTGGTCGCCGCCTTCCCCACCTATCGCGCCCGCGGTGCGATCCGCGAGCTGGGCAAGGCGCTGGGGCTGCCGGCGGGGGAGATCGAGCGGGTGGCGCGCGGCAGCGAGGGGTGGGACGCGCGCGAGGTCGCGCGTGATATCGAGCGTGCCGGCTCCGGGGCTCCGGCCGGCTGCGGGGCGCCGACCGGCTCCGGGGCCTCGGACGATGGTTCCAAGCTGGCCGGGCGCTGGGCCTGGCTGGCGGAGCTGGCGGCGCAGGCCCACGGCCTGCCGCGCCATCTCTCCCAGCACCCCGGCGGGATGATCGTCGCCACCCGGCCGCTGGTCGACTGTTGCCCGATCGTGCCCGCGGCCGGCACCGCGGGCGCAGCCCGTGGTGAGGGGCGCCAGATCGCTCAGTGGGACAAGGACTCGTGCGCGGACGCGGGCTTTCTGAAGATCGACCTGCTCGGATTGGGGATGCTGTCGGCGGTCGAGCGGGCGGTCGAGCTGATCGCCGCGCGGCGGGGCGAACGGATCGACCTGAGCCGGATTCCCTACGACGACCCGGCGACCTATGAGTGCATCCAGAACGCCGACACGACCGGCGTGTTCCAGAGCGAGAGCCGGGCGCAGCTGCAGTCGCTGCGCCGCACCCGTCCGGCGAACCTGGCCGAGATCACGATCCAGGTCGCGATCGTGCGCCCCGGCCCGATCCAGGGCGGGGCCGTCAACCCCTACATCGAGCGCCGCCAGCGGCTGCGCGCCGACCCGAGCTTCCAGGTCCCCTACCCGCACCCGTCGCTCGAGCCGGTGCTCGAGCAGACGCTCGGGACGATCATCTTCCAGGATCAGGTGCTGGAGGTGGCGATCGCGTTCGCCGGCTTTCGCGTCGGCGAGGCGGAGGGGCTGCGGCGGGCGATGAGCCGCAAGCGTTCGCAGGCGGCGATCGAGGCCTACCACGAGCAGTTCGTCGTCGGTGCGCGACGCCGGCACGGGGTCGACCCGGGGACCGCCGAGCGGGTCTGGGAGATGGTCAAGGGGTTTTCGGGCTTCGGCTTCCCCAAGGCGCATGGCGCCGCCTTCGGACTGCTCGCCTACCAGTCGACCTGGCTGCGGGTGCATCATCCGCTCGAGTTCCTGTGCGCGCTCCTCAACGAGCAGCCGATGGGCTTCTACCCGCCCGATGCGCTCGTCCACGAGGCACAGCGGCGGGGGATCGAGGTGGCGGCGCCGGACGTGAACGAGAGCGGGGTCGAGTGCGAGCTCGAGTCCGCCCCGGGGGCCACCGTCCCTGCGCGTGCCCCGACGGGCGCCTCTGCCCCTGCGGGCGCTTCCGCCCCCGCGTGCGTCCGGATCGGGCTCGGCTACGTGCGCGGGGTACGCGCCGCCGATGCAGCGCAGCTGGTCTGCGCCAGGGAGGCCGGTGGCCGCTTTCGCTCCCTGGCGGATCTCGCCTCGCGGGCGGGTTGCGGCGGGCCGGCGCTTGAGCTGCTCGCATGGTCGGGAGCCTGCGACTCGCTCGCGCTGGCGGACGCGCACGCCGGCACGGGCAACCCGGAGCCGCTCGCCGGCACGGGCGACCCGGAGCTGCGCCCCGGGCTTGCCCGCCGCCTGGCGCTGTGGCAGCTCGGGGTCGTCGCCCCGGGGCGCGGCGTCCCGGGCGGCACCCAGCTGGCGCTGCCGCTCGACTTGCCCGCGCCGCCGCCGTTGCGCCGTCTCACCGACTGGGAGGCGATGCTGGCCGACTACGGCACGATCGGCCTGACGACGCGCGCGCACCCGCTCGCCCTGCTGCGCGAGCGGATCGGGCCGAAGGTGGTCACAAGCCAGGACCTGGAGTCGCTGGAGCACGGGCGCCTGGTCACGGTCGCGGGTCTGGTGGTCGCGCGCCAGCGGCCGGGCACAGCGGCCGGGGTCGTGTTCGTCCTGCTCGAGGACGAGCACGGGACGATCAACCTGATCGTCCCCCCGGCGGTCTACGAGCGCCACCGTCTGACCGTCCGGACCGAGCCGCTGATCGTCGCCGAGGGCAGGCTGGAGAAGCTCGCCGCAGCCGGCGGTGCGATCAACGTGCTCGTCGGTCGGGTGGGCCAGATCGACGCCCCGGACCGGGTCGTGGCCGAGATCAAGGACTTCTCGATGCTCGACGAGGGGGTGCGGCGTGGCCTGGCGCAGCAGGGCAAGCCGGCGCCGCAGGGCCAGCCGGAGCAGCAGGGCAAGCCGGCGCCGCCGGGCCAGCCGGAGCAGCAGGGCGAGCAGGCACAGCAGGGCGAGCAGGCGCAGCAGGCGGACGACTTCCGGGCCGTGGCACCACCGGCGATGAGCTTCGCGTCGGGACGGCGCCGTTGACCGCCGCGAGTCGGCCGTCCCGGCCGCGGGCACGATAAGGTCCGCGCCGATGCTGGCAGTCGGACTATTCGCGGCTGGGTGGGTGATCGTGGCCCTCGGCCTGTTCGCGATCGCGATGCGCGGTGGCGGGCACCGGCGGGTGAACGACGCCGGACGTCGCGGCACCGGAGCCGCGCTGTCGCTGTTCATCGCCACCGTGGCGGTGTTCGGCATCGCCCTGCCGCTGCTGCTGATCACCGGCAACCATGACAACGCCAGTGCCCAGGTCGGCGGGCTGAAGCTGACCGCGGCCGAGAAGAACGGCCGCGAGGTATTCGGCGCCCACTGCGCGGTCTGCCACACGCTCGCCGCAGCCAACGCGGCCGGCAAGGTCGGGCCGGACCTGGACATCCTGCGCCCCGCCGACTCGTTGATTCTCCACACGATCGCCAACGGCTGCCTGTCCAACGCGCCCTCGGGCTCGGCGCAGAACTGCCTCGGCCAGGGGGTCATGCCGGCCGACGTCGTGCAGGGGCGTGACGCCCAGGACGTCGCGGCCTTCGTGGCTCGCGTCGCGGGCAACGAGTAGCGACCGCCGCGCGCAGGGCGCAGGTCCGCAGGGCCCCAAGGATCGGGAGCCAGTCCCGGCCACCGCACCCCGCAAGGAGCTAGTGTCGTGAACCGGAAATTCAGGCTGCCACCGAATTTACGGTTCAGGACACTAGTCCATCGGCGCCTGAGGGGACGGTGGGAGCTCTGCGGGCAAACGGACGAGGTGCAGGTGCACCAGATCCGAAAGCTCGCCGATCTCGAGCAGCCCGGCCGCCGGATGTATCCGAGTGGGCGTGGATCATGGTCAAGCATGGTCAAGCGACGGCGCAAGACCCTTGATCTGCGCACGCTGCCACGCCACCATCCACAACCGGAGGCCAACCGCGTCAACCACGGAATTGTCGCTGGAGAGCCCGGTGATCAGAAATGGTCACTCCGGGTTCGGGAGAGGGGATGCTGGAAAAGGACCGAAAGGCACCTCGCCAGCCTCCCTATCTCACTCACCGCGACGGTTCAGGAGCGCTACCGCCGGGAGAAAAGCGGCCGGCCGGGCAAGGACACCAGCTACCGCAAGATCGAGAAGGCCCGCTTCGCGACCGACGTCACCGTCGACGCCGAGCAGGTCTGCTACGACGCCGCTTCTGACGGCTGCTTTCCGCTGGCCAGCAACGACCATCAGCGTGCAGACCGGGCCTTCGAACCGCAGCTCACCGCCCTGCAGCGCCAGTTCCTCGCCTCCTCGACGTCCCCGCCAGCGGCGACACCGCCAACTCGTCCGCTGAGCCCAGGCACCGCTGGGGGACGGATATCGACCACGAGAAGTGCGGAAAGCGCGTCGAAACGACCCACAATCGCCCCAGCAGAGCCGGCCCGCGGGCCGCGCCGGCGCGGCCCGCGGCGTTCTGCGGGCCTGCGCGACCTCACGACGGCCCATCGGCTCCCCGCTCGGCGCCGCCGAGGATCGCGCCGAGCGCGCCACCGACCCGTGAGGCTCAACTACGCATTGGCCCATCCGCGACCGACGCCGCGTCTGCCTCATCGAGCGCAGCGAGGTCGACAGCGAAAGCGAAGCGGTCTGTGACGCGCGACCCTCCCGCCGCGACCCGCCCACCCTGCCTTCGCTGCTCGCCGTAGACGTCAGGACAGGGCACCGACGATCACAGCTCGGTCTTGCGTTCTCCAGCACCGAGCGATGATGCGCGTTGCAATCCCCCTAGACCCCGACGTGATCTACGCCGCGCTTGATCTCGGCCCTGGCGCGCCGCGGATCCGGGCGCTCATCACAACCGGCTGACAGCCGCTTGCCCAGCTCACGGCGCTGTCGCCTGGCTGAGCGCTTGGCCTGCGCGCGCGTCATCCATGCGCCACCCCGCCTCTTGGGGCCGGCGTGCTCGGTCTTGACACGCTCATAACCCATTCGTCTTAGCGATCCGACGGCTCCCTGGCGCGCGGCTCGCCGGCGAGCTGGGCGACGCCTTCGAGCAGGACCAGCACTCCAGAGCGCCTGGACGCCTGCCCGCAGGCCGCAGTTTGCGCCGACCTTGATCGGTCCGTCCGCCGAGGGCGCTGGTAGGGTCCGCCCGTACATGCTCGACAGCGACTGGACAGCGCAGCCGACCCCCCGCCCACGGCCGATGCCGACCGGGGCACAGCCGGACCGGCGCACGATCACGATCCGCGGCCACGGCAGCGAGCGCCCGGTGCCGATCCACTCGCGCAGTTCGCGTCGCCGGCCCGAGCGCCGGCACGAGCGCACCGGCTTCCGCCCCGATCGCGCGGCGCTGTGGGCGGTGCTGCTGGGCGTGCTGCTGATCCTCGCGGCGGTCACCAGCGCCCACGCCGCCACGTTGCACGCGCTGGCCGGCCACCTGCACTGACGGCTGCGGACACGCGTCACCCGGCCTGCTCGGCCGCCAGCCCCGGAGGGTTGTCCATTTTCTGAGGCTATCGGTGAGATAGTGGACAACCCCTTGCATCGATAGGCGACGTCCGACGCCTTACACAACGATTAGTCGGCGGCTGATCCGGGTTTAACGGGGACGCGTACAAAAGTTTGTGTGACCCGAGCACTTGCGGCATGGAGCCGGGGCACCTACACTTAGTAAGCAGATGTTGAAAATGAAGGGCGCAGGACCCGCCACCCCAGGCCGGCGCCCAATCCCTCGGATCTCCGGTGGTCAGCGATGAAGACATCCATGAGCAGGTTTCAGATCCACGACGAGCTGACGGCGCCCGAGGGCTCGGCCGCCGTCCTGCGCGGCGCCCTCACGTCCGGCGGGCAGCTCCCGAACTTCCTCGGGGTGCTGGCGGGTTCGCCGGCGGCGCTGCGCGCGTACGCGCGGTTTCGCTCTGAGCTGCGCCATGGCCGGCTGAGGCTGCCCACGCTCGAGCGGATCGGGCTCGCGGTCGCCGAGCACTATCGCTCGGAGCCGGGGATCGCAATGCACTCGCGCGCGGCGCGAGCCGCCGGGCTGGCACTGGACGAGGTGGCGCTTGCGCGCCAGTTCGAGTCCAGGGATCCGCGCGAGGCGGCGCTGCTGCGCTACCTGCAGGCGATCCTCGCCGAGGGCCGGCCGCCGATGCACCTGCACGAGGAGGCGCGCGAGGCGGGCTGGGACGACGAGCAACTGCTGGAGGCGATCGCCGCGGCGTCGCTCGAGAGCTTCACCGCCATGGTCAACGTCGCCGGCGAGGTGCCGGTCGACGGGTCATCCGAGCTGACGCGCGTGCTCGAGGCCGCATAGGCGGACGCCGGCGGCCCGGCTTTAGCCACGGCTGCTCGGATGGCCGTCCGCCCGCAGACCCTGGCCGAGCAGCGCGCCCGCGGCAACTGCTGCCCCCTATATCACGAGGCGGTCGAGCTGGTCGGGCGACGCTGGACGGGCGCGATCCTGCGCGT
>JBOGYE010000222.1:0-2136 GCA_050696635.1 Solirubrobacteraceae bacterium
GGACACCAGCGACTACCTGCAGCCGGGGGTGCCGACGATCGTCGCGCGAGCGCTCGACGGGGCTCGGCCGGGCGCGATCATCCTGCTGCACGATGCCGGCGGTGATCGCGCGCAGACGGTCGCGGCGCTACCGCGGATCGTCTCCGGATTGCGGGCCCGCGGCTACCGGCTCGTGACCGTGCCGCGCCTGCTGCTGGACAACCCGGCGCCGCACGATCAGAATGTCGCCGGGCTGGTCGGGGCCGGGGGCTAGCAGCTAGCGCCAGCCCTAGCCGGCCCCTCAGTTCAATGCGTGCGCACGTAGGCGACGCGGTCCCAGCTCGGCTCCGGTGCCAGCTCGATCGGCTCGCCCCCGCGGTCGGGTTGGACGTAGATGAACGCGTGCGCGTGCTCGTCGAAGCAGACGTCGAGCTCGCCCTCCTTGACACGCTGGTCGAGCCAGGCACCGCGGAAGATCAGCCGCCGCAGCCAGTGCACGAGTGAGCGCTCGGACGGTCCCACCAGCTGCGCCCAGCAGTCGTTGACGTGCTCGCCCAGAGCTGAGGCGGGGTCGGTCACCTCGCCGTTGACGACCAGGTTGATCAAGTCCTCGGCCTCGTCCGGGTGCACCGCCCCGTCGAGGAAGCAGAGCTTGCGGGCCGCCTGCTCGCAGCGCTCTCGAAAGTCGCGCTCGTTGAATGTGAACCGCAGCTCGCCGTACTCCAGCACGAAGTCCTCGCCTGAGCTGTAGTTGGCGCGCCGGTACATGGCGTCGGCATCATATGAGCGTTTCCTGCGGCCGCGAGAGGCTGAATGCGATGTTGCAGGTCGGGGGGTGGCAAACACCCCGCTGCAGGCTCTTAACACCCATGAAGCCCGAACCGCAGACGATCGCGGTGGTCGAGGATCACGTCGCGACGCGGCGCTTCCTGGCCGACAATCTGGCCGCCGACGGTTACGAGCCGCTCGAGGCCCGCACGGTCTCCGAGGGGCTGGCGCTGATCGCGAGCGAGATGCCGGACGCGGTGATCGTCGACCTCGGTCTGCCCGACGGGGACGGGCTCGAGCTCCTGCGCGAGCTGCGCGAGTCCCGCCAGTACGACCCCTCTCTGCCGGTGATCCTGCTCAGCGGCCGGGCCGGGGAGCTCGACCGGATTCGTGGCTTTGATCGCGGCTGCGACGACTACGTCGTCAAGCCGTTCAGCTACGTCGAGCTGCGATGCCGCCTCGCAGCGCTGCTGCGTCGCGCGGGGATGCGGCCGCGGCAGGGCCGGTTGCGGGTGGGCGGACTGGAGCTGGACCCGCTGGCGCGCACGGCACGGCTCGACGAGCGTCCGCTGCCGTTGTCCAAGAAGGAGTTCGCGCTGCTTCGCCTGCTGGCCTCCGAGCCGACGCGCGTGTTCACGCGCGCGGAGCTGCTGCGTGACGTGTGGGGGTTCGCCGAGCCGGTCGCGACGCGAACGCTGGACTCCCACGCCTCGCGGCTGCGACGCAAGCTCTCGGGTGGGCGCGAGCGTCTGATCCACAACGTCTGGGGAGTGGGATACCGGCTGCTCGACGACGACGGTGCACGATGATCACGGTCCTCGCGATCGCCGGCTGGGCTGTGGCAGCCGCGGGCGGGGTCATCGCACTGCACGCTCACCGGCGGCTCGCGGTCTGGGCCGAGTCGATCGCGCGTGCGTCGCACGAGCTGCGCGGACCGCTGACGGCCGCGCGGCTCGGCCTGTCGCCCCGTCCGGGGCCGCTGCCGTCCGAGTCGCGCCTGGCCGCGATCGACGCCGAGCTGTGCCGCGCCTGCGTGGCGCTCGACGACCTGGATGAGCCGGGCCGGCCGGCGCCGAGGCTTCGAACGCTCGAGCGGATCGGGATCGAGGCCTTCCTGGGCTGCTGCGTGGAGGCGTGGCAAGGCAGCGCCGAGTCGGCCGGCGTGACTCTGACGCTGGCGCTCGCGGGACCGGGGGCAAGCGTGTGGGGCGACCGAGCGCGGCTCGCGCAGGCGGTTGGGAATCTGATCAGCAACGCGATCGAGCACGGGGGCGGGGCGGTTGAGGTCCGCGGATGCGTTCGACGCGGGCTGGTGCGGGTGGAGGTCTCAGACCGAGGACCGGGGCTGCCGGCGCCGGTCGCGCAGCGCTGCGGTCGCGCGCGGGCGCG
>JBOGYE010000223.1:0-27262 GCA_050696635.1 Solirubrobacteraceae bacterium
CTCCGTGCACCGAGATCGCCAACGGCGATGTCCGCTGCCATGGCCGGGGGTCCGACCGCCGTGGACGTTCCAGCACGCTCATCGAGAGGACGGTAGCGGCTGGTCGTGCTCGTTGGAAGCAATGCCCGCCAGCGTTTCGAGGCGGCGTCGAAGCGCCTCTCCGGTCGCCTGCGGCGAGAGCAGGCGCGCGATGTCCAGCCGCGCCTGCTCGCCGATGTCCGTGGTGGTCTCTGGGCGCTCGTAGACCTGGCGCATCAGCTGCGCCGCATGCTCGACGCTCGGCTCGGCCCAGATCCCGTCCGCGGGATAGATTCGGGACTCGGGCCCGACGCGGGTCAGCTCGTAGTCCACGGGGAAGCTGTTGGCTGCCCTCATGAAATCGAGGTTGCCGGAGTAGCCCGTGGCGATCACCGGCTTGCCGAGGGCCATCGCCTCCGCCAGGGTCAGCCCGAAGCCCTCCGATCGGTGCAGCGACACGTAGCAGTCGCAGGTTGCGACCAGCGCGTCGCGTTGTTCGCGGGTCAACGAGCAGTCGACTACATGGATGTCCTCGCGCCCGCGTGCCGCCCACAGAACCTCCTCCTCGGCAAGTGGCAGCAGCGGCCCGTTGATCGTCTTGATCAGCAGCTGTGGGCCTTCGCCGGGCGCGAACGCGCGGCTGAACGCGTCGATCAGCCCGATCGGGTTCTTGCGCTCGTTGGTGCTCGAGTAGTCGAACATGAACAGGAACAGGAAGCCCTGGGGAACGCCGAGACGCATCGGACGGGCGGTGGGGGACGAACCGAGGACCGGTGGCGGCAGGGCGATCACCGGTATGTCGGTGGCGGAGGAGAGGTTCTCCGCGACGAACTGCGAGTACACCCAGATCTCGTCGACGAGCTCAAACGCGGGCGCCCACGCGGGCGGGATGATGTTGCTCTCCCATCCCCAGACGCCGATTCGGATGCCACCGAACCAGTCGTCCGGGAGGCTCTGGACAAACGTCTCCAGCTCTCCTGGGTTGACGCAGATCAGCTCGAATGTGCTGCGGTCCATCGAGCTAACGTCCTCGTGCGTGTGCCGCCCGTAGCCCCCCTCCAGCACGATCGGCGGCAGGAACGGCTCCAAGGACACACTCATCGTGCTGACCGGAATCGCCACGGCTTGGAGAGCTTCGACGTAGGCTCGGGCCGCCGCGCCGAGGCCAAGGACGTGGCCGAGGTAGCCGGAGACGCGAACGTCCAGGCGCCGGTGCGCGGTCGCCGGGAGACGCGGCGGCCGCGAGACGACAGTCGCGGTCTTGCCCGCCGGAACCCGTCGTGGTGAGCCTGGAGTGCCGCGCTCGGGCAGCAGCTGCTCCGGGATGCCCAGCTCCTGACGGCCCTGCCGATGCGCCCATTCGACGAGCCTGGGCCCATCCGGGCCGTCGAGATCCGGAAACGCGAGCAGGACGTCGTGACGCTGGCGCGCCACACGGTGCAGTAGGTATCGGTTGACGCCGTGGGCCCCGCCGGCGGCGGCCGGTCCCCGCAGCCAGTGCATGAACCTGCGCGTACCCTCAGCTGACTCCGGGTCGCCGATGTCTGTGCCGAGCGTGCTGGCGATGGCCAGCAGATCGCCCAGGTGCTCGTCGAGCGTGAGACCGTTCGCCAGGGGCCAGCCCGCGCGCTGCCTGAGTGCGACGTCGCGCCAGCCGGCGTCGATCAGCTCGCCCGCGTACGCGGTCGTCAAGGTGCGCAGTGCGGGGTTGCGGCTGACGCGCATTCGGCTCGTATCCGGCCCGAGGCGGAACGGCCGGGTCGGATCGAAGCTGGCGAAGTCGATCAGCGTCAGCGCGGCGCGCTCGTCGACGATCACGCCATCGGGCGTCTCAGTCAGCGTGTGTCGGGGCAGGTTCCAGGCGCTGGTGTTGCAGGTCGCGTCATCGAGCGTCGCGACGTCGCTGCGACTGATCGCCAGCTCGAGCAGACGACCCGTCCAGCGACGGTCGTCACGGGGCAGCCCCGCGTCGGGGCCGCAGGGACTGCCCAGGATCCGGTCAAGCCTGGAGATCCACCAGCGCAGGAAGTCGGCCGCGCCGGCACCCGAGGCGCCGATCAGGTCCGGAGCAATGCGTCCCGCGGTCGCGAGCCGATCGCGTGACGGCTCGAGTCCGTCGGCCGGAAGCGACCCTCGAAGGCGTGGCGCCAGGAGCACCGGCCGCTCGGTCAGGGGAGCGACGATCGGCCCTGGCTCGCCAACGATCCAGGCTGTCGCGGGAAGGTGGATGATCGGACCGGCGTCCAGGGTGCCGCCGGCCAGCAGCAGCCGCGGCGCGAGCAAGGTCACGAGTTCGTCGGGAGGGTGTCGAGCCAGGAGCACTGCGGGGTCGAGTCCGAGCGCATCCTCCACGGTGCGGACGACCAGGTCCGGATCCGTGTCACAGTCTCGGATCGCCCCGACCAGGATCGCCTCGACCTGCCAGCCGGCCTCGCGGCGCCGCAGCGAGCGCGCCAGCGCGCGCGCCTGCGGGAGCGTGGCGTGCGTCACGACCGTGACGACGCGCGCCGGCGCCCCAACCGCGCTGTGGGACCGAGCCGTCGTGGCAGCCGCAGGTTCCGGGGCCGCCGACGCGCCTGTGATCGCTGCGGTCAGGTCATGCCCCACTCCGTCCAGCAGCTCGGCGCGCTCGGACACGCGCTGCAGGTCACGTCGCAGCTCCGCGAGACGGCCGGTGGCGTCCGCAAGCTCCTGCTCGACGCGCGCCAGTCGCAACCATGGCCCCAGCGCACGGTGCACCGTCGTCCCGAGACGCTGGCGCGGTGTTCGCCGTGAGTGACCTGTCGCCATCGGCGCAATGTATTGGAGGCGATGCGGACCTCAGCACCAGGTACCCAAGCACCGCCGTCCGCGCGCGTCAGTGCGGCTCGGATGCGGTGCTAGCTTCGCCGCCGTGCAGGTCTGCACGATCATCGCCAAGAACTACCTGGCGCCGGCGAGAGTGCTCGCGAGGTCACTGGAGCGCCACCATCCCGGCAGCCGGCTGTGGACGCTGGTGATCGACGAACTCGACGGTTACGTCGATCCGGTGCAGGAGCCGTTCCACTTGCTCACCCCGTCGCAGATCGGCTGCGAGCCGTTCATCGAGATGGCGCTGCGATACTCGGTGCTGGAGCTCTCGACCGCCGTCAAGCCGTGGCTGCTGCGCCACCTGATGGCCGACACGGGCGGTCCGGTCACCTACCTGGATCCTGACATCGAGATCCACGCCTCGCTCGAGCGACTCGACGAGCTCGCCGAGCGCCATGGGGTCGCCCTGATCCCGCACAATCTGGCGCCGATCCCGCAGGACGGGCGCAAGCCCAGCCAGGTCGACGTGATGATCGCGGGGATCTACAACCTCGGCTACGTCTCCTTGGCGCCACGGCCCGAGGTCGACCGCCTGCTGGACTGGTGGTCCGAGCGACTGCGGCGCGATTGTCGCGTGGACCCGATCTGGGGCTACTTCGTCGACCAGCGCTGGTTCGACCTCGCGCCCGGGTTCCTGTCCGACCTGGCGATCGTCCGCGACCCGGAGTTCAACGTCGCCTACTGGAACCTGCACGAGCGCCGGCTGACGGCCGGGCCCGAGGGCTATGAGGTCGACGGTCGGCCGCTGGCGTTCTTTCACTTCAGCGGCTTCGATCCGGCGCATCCGGTGGTGCTGAGCCGTCACCAGGATCGGATCGACGTGGCGCAGCAGCCCGCGCTCAAGCGGCTGCTCGCCGAATACGCCGCGGCGGTGCTCGACGCCGGCCACGCCGACACCCGCGCCTGGCCATACGGCTATGCGGCGCTCGCGGACGGGACGCGCCTGGACGCCACGCTGCGCAGCCTGTACAACGACTTCGACCAGGGGCGCTCGGCGCACGCGCCGTCGCCGTTCACGCTGGCCGGCTCGATCGAGTTCCGCGGCTGGCTGACTCAGCAGGCCCCGGGCGCACCGGCCGGAGTCAGCCGGCTGTTGGCCCGGATCTGCGAGCGCCGTCCGGATCTGACCAGCGCGTACAGCGCCGCGGGGGGCCTGGACGGCGAAGGCCTGAGGCGCTGGGCGCGCGAGTACGGCGCCCTGGAGGAGCCGCACCTGGCGCACCTGCTGGTCGAGGACACGCCGCCGGTCGCCGCTGCGGTCACCGACGATGCCGACAGGCGGCCCTCGACGGAGATGCAGATCCGCGCCGCCCTTGCCGAGCGCGGTGGCGATCATGCACCGACCGAGCAGCGCGACACGTCGGGACCGCTGCACCGCGAGCCGTTCGGGATCAACGTGGTCGGCTACTTCCGTTCTGAGGCGGGCACGGGCCAGGCCGCCAGGCAGCTCGTGGCGGGTCTCGACGCGGTCAACGTGCGCGTGCTGCCGATCCACGGGCAGACGGTGCCGGTGAGCCGCCAGGGCCACGCGTATGAGACTGCAGAGCCCCAGGACGCCCCGTTCCCGGTCAACGTGATCTGCATGAACGCCGACATGCTGCCGGAGTTCGCCCGTCAGGCCGGTGCCGAGTTCTTCGCAGGCCGCTACTCCGTTGGCCTGTGGTTCTGGGAGGTGTCGAGCTTCCCCGACCGCTGGGGGGACTCCTTCTCGCTGCTCGAGGAGGTCTGGGCCCCGACCGCGCATATCGCGCAGGCGCTCGCGCCGCTGGCCACGGTGCCGGTTCAGACGGTGCGCCTGCCGGTGTCTCCGGGCGCGTTCGAGCCGTGCTCGCTCAGGCAGCTGGGCCTGGACGAGGACCGGGTGACGTTCCTGGTCAGCTTCGATTATCTGAGCGTCGCCGAGCGCAAGAACCCGCTGGCGGCGATCGCGGCCTATATCGAGGCGTTCGCGCCCGGCGACGGCGCGCAGCTGGTCATCAAATGCATCAACCAGGACCGCGACCGGCGCTACCACCAGGCGCTCAGGGCGGCGATCGCCGGGCGCGGCGACATCCGGCTGATCGACCGGTACCTGACGCCGGACGAGAACCGCAGCCTGCCGGCGATCTGTGACTGCTGTGTGTCGCTGCACAGGGCCGAGGGTTTCGGCCTGGTGCTCGCGGACGCGATGTGGCACGGGAAGCCCGTGGTCGCGACCGGGTATTCCGGCAACCGCGACTTCATGACCGAGTCCAACAGCCTGCTGGTCGACTACGAGCTGGTTCCGATCGGCGACGGCTTCGACCCTTATCCGGCCGAGGGGGTCTGGGCCCAGCCTGATGTGGCCCATGCCGCGAGGCTGATGCGGCGCGTGCTCGAGGACCGTGCCGCGGCGCGGGCGCTGGGCGAGACGGCGGCCCGCGAGATCCGTCGCACGCACTCGGCGGCGGCGGCCGGGGCGATCCTCGGCGCGAGGCTGGAGGCGATCCGCGCGACCGGGCGGCCTCGCCCCAGCGGCTGGTCGGCGTACGCCCGATCGCCGGCACTGTCAACGCTGCCGCGCAAGATCCGCCAGGGCCCGCGCCGTCCGTTGCAGCCGCGGCGCGCCGCGGGTCGCGATCTCGTGCGGACGGCTGCGCTGCGGGCGATGCGTCCGTTCGTCGCCTACCAGCAGGACGTCAACCGCCAGATCGCCGACGCGCTGCAGGAGCTTGGCCAGAGCATCGGCGATGCCAGACGCGACGCGGCCGTCGACCTCTCCCGTGTGCTCGCCGAGCAGCGCGATGCGGAGGAGCTGCGCGAACTGCGCGCGACGGTTGCCGAGCAGGCGCGGCGGATCGACGAGTTGGAGCGCCGGCTGGAGGAGCCAAGGGAGTCAAGCGAGACGCATGAGGAGCGGAACTGATGGCCAGCAACAATCGGGAGAATCTGCTCCTTCGAACCACCGAGCGCTGGCAGCCGCCCGCGTTCAGCCCCGCCGACACCCGAAGCCGCCGTGTAATCGCTGCTGCGCGCCGCTTCTTCGATCTTCAGGCCGCCTCAATCTGGCGGGATCTGTCGGCGGTGCTTCCGGGCGCGCGCGGACTACTGGTCGACGTCGGCTGTGGCGCGCAGCCATATCGGGGCCTCCTGTCAGCCGACACGCGATATCTCGGTCTCGACATCTATGGAGCGGACGAGGGGTTCGGCTACTCGATGCCCGTCGTCCGTCGTTTTGCAGAGGGAGGGCCGTGGCCGGTCGATGACGCGAGCGCGGACGTTGTCCTAGCGACCGAAACGCTCGAACACGTGGCGGATCCAGGCCAGTTCGTAGCGGAGGCCAGACGGGTGCTGCTGCCCGGCGGCCGCTTGATAATTACGGTGCCGTTCGCGGCGCGGTGGCACTACATACGGCACGACTACTGGCGTTTCACCCCGTCAGGCCTGCGTCTGCTGCTCGAGGGCGCAGGCTTTGAGCAGCTCGTCGTCCATGCTCGTGGCAACGAGCGAACCGTTGCGTGCTACAAGGCGCTGGCGCTCCTGCTGCCGCTCGTACTTCCACAGCGCGAGCGCGGACGCTCGAGGGTCCGGCTGGCAGGCCTGCTGCTGGCGCCGGTGATGGTGCTGCTCGGGGCGCTTGGGAACCTCAGCCTGCGAGGCGGTGAAGGAGACGACTGCCTCGGCTATACCGCCACGGCAGTGGCCGCTCCCGAGCCGCTCCGGACGGAATGGGGCCTTACGACACCAAGCCCGGCAGAATGGCCCTGACCATGCAGGATGCGGTGGCCGAGCGCCTCGAGTGGCGCAGCACAACGACGAGTGCGGACGGGCTTCGGCGGTGGGGGACTGCCTGCTAGCCCATCCCGACCTCATCGCCCGATACGGCGCGCCGTCGGCTCAGGCCAGCGCTCAGGCGCGATCGTGCCCCGTGCGGTGCAGCGGTCACAGATACCAGCAGCCACGTCCAGAGTACCGCGAACACAACGCCGTAGACGCTCCCCGAGACCTGATCCAATGCATGAAAGCTCGACAGCAGCACCGAGTGGCTGCCCCAGGCCCAGTGATCGATGCAGTGATAGTAGTAGCGAGGGTCGACCATGACGTTCGCGCCGGCCGGGTTGGGACATGTGGCGTCGGGAAGAAACAGCGCTCCCACAATCTGAGGTGCGTGCAGAACGTTGACCTCCGGCAGCCCGAACGCAATGGTCACGCCGGCAAGCAGCATCGTCCAGAAAACATGGTGTGTTAGCCAGGCCAGAAACTGTTCGATCTTCGCGCCGTACAGGATGACCGCCGTCACAACCACTGGGGGCACGATTGGCATCATCAGCCGAGGCCCCCAGGCCGCCCAGCCGAACGGCGCAAACCAGCTTGCAAGCGTGCCCGTCAGCAACAGCAAGGCGACGACCAGTGCGGTCGCCGATCCGGTCCGCGCACGGAATGCTCGTCGATGCAGCCCGGATGCCGCGATCATCACGATGAGCACCACCACGGCTGTACCGGGCAGCCAGAACCATGCGACGCCGCCGTTGGGCGAAAGCCACAGCGCTACACTCAGCGCCAAACGATGTACAAGGCCCGGCACGCGCGTGTACGAGTGGTCGTAGGTGTAATTGGTCAACTGTCCGTATCGAAACCAATCAAAGGCGCAGTTCACAACGACACCTACGAGGATGCCGCACCCGAGCCCGGCCAGATGTGACCGGCGCACAGGCCGCGCCGCAACGGGGGTCGCGTAAAGAGCCGCTCCTCCGAGGAGCGCGATGAAGACAAACGCCGTCTCTTTGGTGATGCACGCGAGCAGTGCGGTCAATCCGATGGCCGTGGGTCGCCAACGCCGCAGGGCTGCTGTCGCAGCGAGCAGAACCAAGAACGCGGCCAGGCTCTCGCCGAAGGTCAGCCAGGCGTAGTACACCAACGGTGACGTGGTGATTAGCACGACCACGAGTGGCGCAGTCCACCGGCGACGTGTCAGCAGGGCGAGGCGGATCGAGAGCGCGAGCGTGCCGCAGAACGCCAACAGGCTGATAACGCTAAGGTCCTTCAAGATTGCGGGATCCGAGACGCCGAACTCACTCAGCACAATCGCTGGGAGATACTGGAACAATGGGTAAGGGGATACGGCTCCCTCCACGATCTGATGGTGCGCCGCGGCCTGAAACCCGCCCGGCACGAACTGTGGGAGGCGATCGCAGTAGGAGTAGATGTCGTGCGAGGCGCAGTAGGAGATCGTGTGCGCGCCGTGGACCAGGGCGACGGAGTCGCCACTCAGGCCAGGCAGGTGGGTGAGCACGAAGTACGCGATCAGGCCCGCGGCGACCGTCGTAGGGACGGCCCAGCCCGCCACATCACGGTTCATGAGAACCTGCGTTGGGCGAACACGCCGTTTGCTAATAGTCCCCGGTCGGAGGGGACGGCGACAGGAACGGTGACTCAGCCGCGCTCACAAGTTCGTCGTTTTGAAAGCGCACGGCGAGCCGGCGGGGATCCCCGGCTACGGGAACGATCGGCACGTCGCTCTTGAAGGTCAGCACGTGCGTGCCGGGCGGATCGATGAACACCATCTGCACGTGGACCGGCTTGCGTCGAATCACGAAATGGCGCACCTCTCCGTCGGGGGCGGTCAAGCTGGCGTGCCAGCGACCGCGGGCGAGCGAAAACATTGTGGCTGAGAAGACGACCCGCTGAGCGACAGGCGTGGGGTTGTCGATCGCGGCCGTACTGTCAGGCTGAGACCAGCGAGAGCCGTTCTCGTCGCCGTAGAAGCCGCTACCCCACGCGACCGAAAGTGGATGGAGGATTGCGTAACGCAGCCCGGCAAGCTCGTAGTTTGGCACCGTCGCCCGGAGTCGCCGCGCGAGGGCCTGCAGGTTGAAAAACATGAGGCGCCCGTCCGGGCTGACCAGCGGCTTTGTGTGAAGGTCGGCCTGAATAGCCGCCGCGAGCGATGCCGCGTTGTCGACATAGCCGAACTTGTCGATGTAGACGCCGCTGAAGCCGGCCGCGACCACGCCGTCGAGCAGGGTCGGCACCGGGAGGTTGTCATCTGCGCCGGCCCAGTCCTGTGGCCGACCCTTCATGGCCCCGTAACTCCAGCGCAGGCCGGTGGTGGTGTGAACATAGCCACGCCCGAGGTCGTAGTCCATCATTCGATCAACTGGCGGGTTCTCGGGGTATGGGACGTAGGGCAACTGGAAGATCGCGGAGCCTCTTGGCACTCGGGTCTGAATCCCAGCCACGAACTGACCATCGCTGACGTAGGAGGCGTAGTTCGCCGCGTACGGCGGCACCGCCAACGGGCTTGACTGGTCATAGATGCCGATTGCCACGACCGCCGGGACGAGCGCAAGCCACAGGTAGCGCCGCCGGTCCCGCAGGCGGCGCCGCAGTGCGTCGAGGCCGAGCCCGAAGGCCGCGATTGCGAAGAACGCGATGAAGATCGAGATTCGATCCCACCCCCGGATCTGCGACGTGACCAGGTAGCCGATCAGCGCCGATACCCCCCCGAGCGTGCCGAGCAGGAAGGCCGAAACCGCCGCGAATGCGAGTTCGCGCTGCCTCCTCAGCGACGGAGGTCGTGCTAGCCCCAGCACCGACGCCAACGCCAGCAGCATCAACCAGGCGAGGCTGAGCGCGCCGATGATGCCGAGTGACTGCTGGGCATCCTCGCTTGGGATCGGTGTTGTCGAGTCGTACTCGTGGCGGATGTTGGCCAGCGCGGCGATCCTGTGGCCGGGCACCGGCAGCATCATCTCTGCCAGCTTCAGCGCGTACAGCTCGCTTTCGGCCGGAATGCGCGCTGCCACGAGAGCGTCGCTGCCGTGTTGAGATCGGTAGATCGCGATAGGCAGATCATTGGCGAAAGCGGTACCCCCGATCAGCGCTACGACCCCCAGGGCGTGCAGCAGGGGGCGCCACGAGCGGCTCGCCAGAGGTGCGAGCGCGCCGGCGGTCGCGATGAGCAATGCCGCGAAGACCGCGTAGTAGACCCCGAGCGAGCCGATCATCACGCACACGAGCACCGTGAACGCGTTGCGCCATGTGAGCAACCGGAAGATCACCGGGCTCGGGGCCACGCGGGCACGGAACAAACGACCGTCGCGGATGACCTTGAGGATCAGGTATGTCCCCATCGGGACGCTCGGGTACGAGGAGAGGAGCAGGTGCGCCTCGCCTCGGAAGAGGTGATAAGGGGAGTCGGAGAAGAGCACCGCGCACACCACGGCTGCCAGGACTGATAGGCCGATCCATCGCAGCACCACGTAGGCGGACAGCGCGACGGTCGCGAACGTAAGAAGGAAGAAGACGTTCAAGATCACCGCGGAGTTCGACGATCCGAGCCCGAGGATCTTGATGGTCAGGAAGTTGAGGCTGTCGGTACCGAGTGGAAAGTCGTACATCTCATTGACAAACGGCGCACCGAGCCCATGGATGTGCCAGATCCAACCCCCGCTGATCACGGATTTGATCATCATCTGACCATCCAGCGCATCCGAGCCGTACGCGAACGGCACATGGAGGTGGGCGTGCCACAGTTGCAGCGACCATGCTGCCGCAAGGAGCGACCCGAGGACTGCAAGCGATGCGCCCCCCACGTCCGCACGGTTGACGAGCGGACGTATCGCGATCACGCGCTTGGCCAGCGTCAGGGGATGCCGCACGACGAGGCGCCCGCGCGCCGTTGTGGCAGCGAGAACCGTACTCATCCAGGCGACAGGGTATCCGATGAGTCGTCAGACCGATCGACCGCGACGGGATCAGTGGGCTGCGCGCCCAGCCCGGGATCGTGCATGAACCAGCGTTGCCCCCGCGGTCCGAGGGCGCGTTGCTGTCCGCCCGACGTTCGAGGTCGACGTGCTGAAAGCCTCGCCGGCCCACCGCGACTCGGCCGAGAGCGGCTGGGACAGATCGTCCGCAGGCTCGAGCGGGGCGGCTGAAGGCGCTGGAACCGGCCGGTTTCGCCCCGGCCGAAGCCAGTGACGAGCGCGGCGATTATCCTCACGGTGTGATTTCCGATCCTCGGCGTCTCGGGCCGCGGTTCTACGGGGTGGGCGCCCGCATCCGGTCTCTCAACTCGTTCCCCGCGCTGCTTGCCAGCGCACTCGCTGCCCAGTTGATGGTGCTGTGGCCAGTAGTGGACACCGCGTACTGGGGCGACGACACCGCCAATGCCTATATCTCGGGGTATCTGCGCGTGATCGGGCAGCACTGGTGGCCGTTCATCGTGACGGCCAACAAGATCCAGTGGCAGGGCTTCGGGCGTCTCATGCCACTGGGGGTCCTGCAGACGTACGGCGCGTTCTACGTGCTCGGGGACAGGTTCGCATACAAGGTGCTGCTGATTGTCCTGACGCTCATCGCCTCGGGCATGATTGCCCTGTTGATCATGCGCCTCGGAGGATCGCCGGCGTTGTCAGCGCTCAGTGCCGGTCTGCCCGCGGTCGTGTGGCAGTTTCACCTCCTCCACGATCCTCTGATCTCATACGTCGGGCTGATGCAGACGGTGACGATCTATGTCACCGGCGCGATGTTGATGTTTCTGGCGTGGCTACGCCATGGCGGTGTGTGGAGAGCCGGGGTCGTCATGCTGCTCACCGCCTGCGCGTGCGCCACGTATGAGTCGTCGTACCTGCTTGTCGCCGCGTTTGTGCTGATCGCATGGCGCGAGCGCGGCTGCGCGCTGTGGCGCGCGATTGTTCTGGCACTGCCAGCGCTCGCGGTGTCCGGCGCGTTCATCGTCGTCGCGGCGGTTCGGACACTGAGTCTTCCGACGACCTCCGGCTATCACCCCAGCTTTAGCCCCGGCGTCGTGCTCGGCGCGTGGTCCAAGATCATCGTCAGCGGTCTGCCGCTGGTGGGCCGAACGGCGCATCCGGGCCCGACCACGGTGCCGGCGGCGTCGTGGGCCGAGCCCGTCGCCCGGGGCGCGCTCGTCGCGCTGCTGCTGCTGCCGCTGCTGGTCGCTGCCGCTCGCTCGGCTACCGGGCGCCGGCGGATCGACCGGCGACTGATCCTGGCCATCACCGGGGTCGCGGCGGTGCTCATGCTCGGGCCATCACTGCTGACCGCGGTGGCGCCCGAGTACCAGCGCCTCGTGCAATGGGGGTGGGGCTATCTCCCGATGTTGTTCGTGGCGCTTGGGTGGGCGCTGCTCGGGGCGCTGGCCGTGGTCGCGCTGCTGGCCCGGGTTGCCGGACGGCCGATTGCGGCCATCGTGGCAACCCTGGCGATGGCGGTCGCGCTCGGCGCCGTCGCGGCGATCAACTCCAATGCAAACGCCCGGGTGGTCGACTACATGCTGCCCTCGGCGCGGTCACGGGATCTGCTCGAGGCGAGCCTCCGGGATGGTGTGCTCGATCGCGTGCCGACGTTCAGCACCGTTCTCTGGTTCCTGCCCGAGGTCGTCGAGCCCGTCGGGGCGTGGGACCCGGGGGAGATGGACCTCGACGCCTGGACGAGGCAGTTCGTCAATCGCCCGTTGACGATGAATCTGATCGGCACCTCGTTTCCGACGGCCGACGTGTGCACCAACTCCTTTGACTCCGTGGTGCCCTGTCGGGTGCTGCGCACCCCGACGTTCTGGCTGCGCACGCACGTCAGCCCGTCTCTGGGCTTCGTTGCCATCGCACGGGTCGGTCTCCCCATCTGGCACGCGAGCGACGACACCCTGACCGCACCGAGCCGGCCGGGCTCGCAGCCGGTCGTGTTCGTCCAGGGCGCGCGGATCGGCCTCCATTCCTTACCGTTTGCCGTCACCGTGACCCGGCCGCGCTCGTCGGCTGCGGTGGTGGTCCCGTCCAGTCGCCTGCGCGTCCTGCGCCGGGGATCGGGCTGGGTGTTGGCTCAGCTGCCGCCGCAGTCGCCGTTCGTCGCGTTCAGCATCAATGTGACGCCGACGCCCTAGATTGGGTGCGCGACGACCGCGTAGTCGCCCTGTTCGAGACGATCGCGATCGGGGTCGCCGACCCCCTGCGGGTGCCAGATGTAGGCGCTCCCGAAGCCGACGAGCCGGCAGAGCCCGACGACGGTCTCGGGGAACAGAGGGTTTCGGTGGGTTGGATCGAGCCAGAAGTGCTTGAGGGCCTGAGGGCAATGTGGGTTTACGGTCTCAACGATCATCAGCCCGTCGGCCGACAGCTTGGTCGTGCAAAGGCGCAGGAAGGCGATGAGGTCGTCGTAGGAGAGGTGTTCGATGACCTGGGCGGCGAAGACCGCGCCGAACGAGCCGTCGCCAGCTGCCGCCAGGAAGCTCACCGCGTCGCCTTCGTCAGCGACGAGACCTTTCGCCCGGCAGTGCTCGACCATCGCGGGATCTAGATCGGTCCCGCGCCCGGGGATCTCAGCGGAGCGCAGCGCGTCAAGAAACTCGCCGCGCCCGCATCCGACGTCGAGGACGTCACGGCGTCCGCGCAAGAGCGGGAGGTACGCCAGTTGACGCTCGCGAATCACCTCTTCCGGCCCTCTGAACCAGTTCTCGAACGAGAGATAGAGGGCGTCTTCGACGTCGGTGCCCCCGTCGCGGTAGCCGACCACCGTTCCACCCAGCCCGGCGTCGAACCTCTCCAGAGCTAACCCGTTCGGCCCGTAGAGCGCGGCATCGTCGGGGACGAGACGTCCTACTCGGCGCAGCTCGCTTGCGAGGTTCTGCAGGTGGTCACGAAGCTGTTGCAGCGCTTCCTGGTCGCCGATCAGCGCCTCGACGTTCCCGGCCAGTTCATCGCCACGTCTACTCGTCTGTTCAAGCCACCAGCGAAGCGCCTTGAGCTCGTCGCTCAGGGCTCCGAGCTCTTTGCGCAAGCCGTCGCCGAGCTGGTCAACTCTGGCTGCGGTGTCGCCCTGAAGCGTGGCCAGGGCGAGCATGAACTCTCGATCGACAGCCAGCTGGTGGAGCGCATGCGCACGCCCGCTTCTGACGAGCAGGGCGCGTAGCCGTCGTTTCAGGAAGCCGATCTCGGCCGGCGGTGGCGGCGACACCCCCTGGTCTACCAGCTCCGTGAGGCGGCGTCGCCGAGCGTCGAACTCTGACATCGCGGGAAACCGTAGACGACGGCCGTCGCTACGATGGCGCCGTGCCCGAATCATTTGATGCCCAAACAGCTCCCGACCGCCTCAACCTCGGCTGCGGATTCGACCTGCGCGACGGATACCTCAACGTAGACATCCACGACTTCCACGGGCCAGACCTCGTTGCGGATGTCACCCAGCTGACCATGCTGTCCGGTGGCTTCTACCGTGAGATCGTCGCCCAGGATGTGCTCGAGCATCTGCCGCGGACGACCACCGTCTCGGTTCTGCAGAGCTGGAGCAGGCTGCTGGCGACCGGCGGGAGACTTGAGTTGCGGGTTCCGAGTGTGATCGACCTCGCGGAATTGATGAGGGCTCCCGAGCGCCAATCGATAGAGCAGCAGGAGCTACTTGTGCAGTGCCTGTTCGGGACACAGGCTTACACGGAAGACACTCACTACACGACCTTCACCGAGCCGCTCCTGCGCCACTATCTCTCAGAGGCGGATCTAGACGTTGACAGATGGAGCCTGCGAGACGGTTGGTTGTTCGAGGTCTGCGCGGTCAAACGGGCGGCGCCGGAACCTGTCCGCTCCGACGGTCGGCTGAGAAGGCTGGTCGGCGTCCTGCACCGCCGCTGATCTGCGCCGACTGCAAGCGCGCAAGCAGGTCGCGGGCGATCGCGGTCCAAGACAGCCGCGCCTCGACCATCGTCCGAGCCGCTTGCACGACCGGTTCGATCTGACGGTCCGCGAGCCGCGTCAAATGCCGCAGAACGGTCGGCATGTCTGCCGGCTCGGCCGAGAAGTAGTGTTCGTCGGCGCTGATCGGCAGGCCTCGGGCTCCGAACCTGGTCGAGAGCACGGGGATACCGGAGCCTAGGTAATCGAGCATCTTGAGGTTGGTGCCGGAGCCGGTCGTCACCGGGTTGAGCGCGACATCGGCGACGCTGAGCACCGCGGCTTTGAAGCGCGCGCTGACGGGTCCGGCGAACTGGACGTTGTCGGCGAGCGGCTCGCGAGCGAACGCCCAACCGACGCTTCCGAGGACAAGAAAGTCCATCTCTGGAACGCGGGCCGCGATCGTTAGGAGCTGACGGGCGGCGTCGATATTCGGCGGGTGGAAGCTGGCCATGAATATCGCGGTGCGCCGATCGGTCTGGCGCAGACGGCGCTGCAGGGTGCGGCGCTGCTCCGGCGACACGTAGGTGACGTCCTCGAGGTCGGCGCCGTTGGGGACGACGAGATATCGGGCTGGATCGCCGCCGTACAGGCCCATCATCTCGGCGTGGTCCTCGGGACTGCAGGTCCAGATCAGTTCGGCCGCGTCACAGCACGCTCGCTCGACCCTCTTCGCTGCGGCGAGGAGCTCATTACCTGTCTTGCTGCCCATCAGAAGCCCTGCCTTAAGCGTCGCCTCGACGTCTTGCGCCTCGTACCACAGACGCACGTCGGTGGCGCAGCGGATCGCTGGAAAGGTGTACGGATGGCAGGCCACGGCCGCATGGGCTCCCCGAGTTGCCTCTCTGAGAGCTGCGATGTAGTCAGGGGTGAGGCGATAGAGCTCCGCCATCGCGATATCGGTAACGGCGGTGCCGGCCTCTCGCTCCAGCGCATCCTCCTCGGCTTGGTGCTCGGGTGATTTCGGGATGCATGTCTCCCGCAGGCCCGGCGCGAGCGTCGTGCGACGCATGGCTTGCCCGGCCGGCAGCAGCGAGACCAACTCCACGTCGAACTGCTTGGCGAGGCCGCGGTAGAGGTTGTAAACCCGGACCTGGCCACCGCCCAACGGGGGGAACACCGGAAACGTTAGCGCCACTGCCAGACGGGGTCTCACCGCGTCCATTCTGCCGAAGCCCGGAAGATCAGGCGGACTGGCAGAATCTGATCGCGTGGACATCGCAATCGTCGCCCCGAGCCCGGTTCCACTCCAGATCGGCGGCGCCGAGAACCTCTGGTGGGGGCTGCTCGAGCACCTCAACCGTCGGACTAGGCACCACGCCGACCTGATCAAGATCCCTACTCCCGAGCGCGACTTCTGGGAGATCGTCGATAGCTATCGGCGCTGGGCAGCGCTGGACGTGTCCGGCTACGACGCCGTGATCAGCGGCAAGTACCCGGCGTGGATGGTGGCCCACCCGCGCCACGTCTGCTACCTGCTGCATCCGCTGCGCGGGCTCTACGACACCTACCCAGAGGGCTGGCCGACGCAGTGCGCGAGCGAGCACCCCGAGCTTGTGCGGTTGCTCGACGTGTTGAGACTCCCGCAGCCGAGCCGCGAACACCTGGGAGAGTGCTTTGGGCGTCTTGACTCGCTTCGCGGGCGCTCCGACCTCGCGCCCGAGACCTTCGCGCTGCCCGGACCGCTGATCAGCGAGGTGGTCCACTTCCTGGATCGGATCGGCCGCGACGACGGCGCGGTCGCGCGCTCGGTCGCGATGTCCGACACCGTCGCCCGCCGGCCTGGCTACTTCGGGGACCCCGACTGCGTGCCGATCGCCCATCCCCCGAGCGGACTGCGCACCGTCGGGCCGGCTCGCGGCCGGTACCTGTTCACGGTCAGCCGCCTCGACGGCCCCAAGCGGATCGACCTGCTGATCCGCGCGATGGCACACGTGCAGACACGAATGCCGTTGCGGATCGCCGGCGCCGGCCCCCAGGAGGAGTCGCTTCGCGCGCTGGCGAACGGCGACGGGCGGATCCGCTTCGACGGCTTCCTCAACGACACCGAGTTGGCGGAGGCCTACGCCGGGGCGCTCGCGGTCCTGTTCGCTCCCGATCGCGAAGACTTTGGCTACATCACGCTCGAGGCGATGCGCAGCGCCAAGCCCGTGATCACGACCCGCGATGCCGGTGGCCCTACCGAGTTGGTGCAGGACGGCGTGACCGGCCTGATCGTGGACCCAGACCCGGCCGCCCTGGGCGCTGCGATCGACGGCCTCGCGTCAAAGCCGCGTCTGGCGCGTCGGATGGGACGTGCCGGAGCGCGCCGGGCGGCCGAGGTCAGTTGGGACGCCGTCGTCGCCACACTGCTCGACGGGCTCGACTGACGGGTCGGTCAGCGGCGAGGCTCGCCGCCTGGCGAGGGATCGGGGGGCGCCTCGAGCTGACCGCCTCGGTGCCGCGCCTCGTGCCCGTCCGCGACGGTCGTCTCGATTGCGGCGCTCAGCTCTCGCAGCGCGTTGACGATCATCCGATCTAGCTCGCGCTGGTGATGGGTGAACGGGAGCATCAGCCGCAGCACGATCCGGCGCAGCAATCCCTTTGCGCCGCGCGGCGGTGGCCCGGGGCCGTGGCGCGGATCGTATGTCAGCGCAAATTCAAGCCGGTCCAGCTCGCGGAGCGCGAGCACGGGGCCCGGGGCTCGGGCGGTAGCGCGCGCATCGGCCAGGAGCTCGAGTCGATCGCGGGCGATCTCGCCGACCACAGCCGGGGCGTAGAGGCGTCGGATATCCGACATCGCTCGCTGTGCGCGCTCGTGCGCCTCTTCCCTGCGCTCGTACACGCGTCGCATCTGGGCCGCGCCGTGCTCCAGATCCGGCTCCGCCCAGCGGCCATCTGCGGGATACACGCCTGAGTCGGGTCCGACGTGAGTGGGCGTCCAGTTCACCAGATAGCTGTTGAACCGCGTCATGAAGTCCAGGTTCCCCGAGTATCCGGTCGCGATCACCGGCGTCCCGGCCGCCATCGCCTCGGCCAGCGGCAGCCCGAAACCCTCGCTGCGATGCAGCGATACGTAGCAGTCGGCGCGCCGCATCAGTGCGGCCCTCTGCTCGGGCTCGAGGTAGACGTCGACGAACTCGATGTCCGGGCGTCCACGCGCCCGGAAGCGAAGCTCCTCGGACGATTCGGGCCTGAAATGCGCGTTGATCGTCTTGATCAGCAGCCGCGGGCCCTCGTTGGGCAAGAACGCTCTCATGAAGGCGTCGATCAGCCCAAGCGGGTTCTTGCGCTCCAGGGTGCTGAAGAAGTCCAGCATGGAGATGAACGTGAAGCGGTCGTCGCGGGCGAAGTCGAGCTGCGCTGCGCTTGCGTCGGGCGTCACGATGGCCGGAGGCACCACGACGACCGGCATCGGGAGCAAGCGGCCGAGATTCTGCGCCATAAAGGTCGAGTAGACCCATACCTCGCGAACGTGGTCATACGACTCTGCCCAGCTTGGCGGCAGAACGTCTGTCTCCCAGCCCCACTGACCGATCGTGGACCGCCCCTCCAGCACTTCCTCGCCGCGGTCGCGGATCAGCTGACCGAGGTGGTCACCATTGAGGCAGGCGAGGTTGAAGGCGGCCGGCACCGTCGCGGGCAGGTCCGTCCATTCCTTGGATCCGTACCGAACCAAGTCCCGTTGGCTGTCCTCGATTGGCAGATCGGGTGTGATCGACGTGGTGCTCACGGGAACCCTTGCCGCCGACAGCGCAGTGATGTACAGACGCGCAGCCTCCGCGAGGCCGAGCGTCTCGCCGAGGTAGCCGATCACGTTGACGGCGATTCGGGCATTGACTGCCGGGGCGACTCCTTCGGGAGCCGGGGCGATCAGCTCGCCTCGGAGATCATCGCCGGCGTGATCCCAGCTCCAGCCCACCAGGGGGTCGCCGTCCTCGCCGTCCAGGTTGGGGAATGCCTCCTGCAGGTCGGGCCGCGCGAGATACACCGCCAGCAGGTACCGGGTCACGCCGCTTCGCGCCCCGCGCCTCGCCGGCTCCCGCAGCCAAGCGCAGAACTCATCCGCGGCCTCGGCCGCACGCGGGTCGCCAAAGCGCAGGCCAGACGCGAACGCGTCCTCCCAAAGCTCGGAGACGAATCGGTCGACTCTCTGACCGTTGCCCAGGCGACGGAGTCCGGCGATCTGTGGGCGTGGCGAGGTCCAGCCCGCCGCCCGCAGTAGCTCCGCGTACTCACCGCACAGATCTGCCAGCACAGGGTCGTCGACGACGCTGGGCCGGGTGGCGTCATCGCTGAGCCAGTACGGCCGGTCTGGTCGAAACCCCTCGAACCGGAGGCTGCGCAGCGGCTGCCCCCCGGCTCGGATGCCCTGCCCGTTACGCTCCAGGACGCGCTCGTGCAGGTTCCAGAAGCTCACCTCGCAGCCCGGATCGGCAACTATCGCGACCGCATCGAACCGCTGCGCCGCGAGCTCCAGCCAGCGCCCGGCGTCGTCGCCCTGCGGCCCGCGGCCCTCTGCCTCACGCAGTCCACGGCCCCACCAGTCCAGGAACTCGGACGCGGCCTCTCCCGCACGGATCGCCACCAGCCCGTCGCTCACCGACCCGGCGGCGACCAAATCCGCTGCGTCCGGACGTTCTCGATCGTCGGGAAGTGCCACGACTCGCGGGGCAACCGCCACCCCGCGCGCCTCGGCTGCCGCGAGTACCGGTTCGAGCGCGCCACAGACGAACGTGGTCGGGTGCAGGAACACGGCCAGCTCGCCGTCCGTCAGCACCTCGCGGAGCAGCTCCGGTACCGACCAGTTACCCCGCCGCTCGAGCGGCTGAAACGGCTCGTCCGTGTCCAGCGTCACGCCTCGTGCCAAGGCGGCGACCACGCGCGAGCCGGGATGATGACGACGGACCGAGGCGGCCATCACCCGCGCGGCGGCGACGGTCGTGGGCGTGATGATCGTGCAGAATGTTGGCATCTGCGGCTGCCACTGTACCCCTCCGGAGATCTCCGCCGGTGGAGTCCCGCGCTCACCCGCGATAACGCTCGGCGAGTTCGGGATGGTCAGAGAGCCAGGCGCCCATCCGGCCGAGGCCGTCCGTGATCGGGGTCGCTGCGCACCAGTCGAGCTGCTCTGACGCCCGGGTCGGATCTCCCACCCATGTGGATGTGTCCCACGACCTGGACTCCATCGTGCCCCAGGTGGGCGCGTCGGCCGGGGCGAACACCCCCTGCGCCGCCTCGACTAGGGAGCGCAACGTCGTCTGTACGCCGCTGGCGATGTTGAACACCGCTCCGCGATCGGGGACTTCGATCGTCGCGGCCCGCACGAACGCCTCGCACGCATCGTCCACCCAGACGAAGTCACGCGCTGTCTCGGGCCCGACCAGCGGCGGCCATCCACCCTCGAGACAGCGCTGCACGAGCGCCGGGATCAGCCGGCCCGGCTGCTCCCACGGGCCGTAGATCGAGTACAGGCGAAGTGTGACCGCACGGGCTTCCTCAGACGCAGCGGCAAGCCGGCACAGATGCGTCGCAGCGACCTTCGTGACGGCGTAGTGGGAGTTGGGCTCGACGATCTCGTCCTCGCGCGCTGGGTGGTCCTTGAAGCCGTACTCCGAGGATGAGCCTGCGTGCACCAGAACCGCACCGACATCCCGAGCGCCCGCGAGCAGATCCTCGGTGGCCCGAACATTGACCGCCAACATCGACGCCAGGTCCCGCTGCCAGGAGTACGCCCCGTAGGCCGCCAGGTGAAAGACTACTTCGGGGCGGCGGTCGGCGACGAGGCGCTGGACGGCATCACCATCGCGCAGGTTCACGTCAACCACCGCGACCTCGCCCGACAGCTTCGCCAGCCGCCAGCGATTGCCACCCGGGCGCACGATCGCGATGGGCTCGTGTCCGGTCGCCAGCAGGTGGCGGATCAGGTTAGCGCCGACGAAGCCACCGGCTCCGGTGACGAGCGCTCTCATCTCCGACGGGCGATCAGGCAGAGGTTGCCCAAGGGCAGAGTCAGGTGGACGCGCCCAACCGCCGACCCGCGGATCCTGGCAACTGCCCGATGCTTCACCGACCGCGGTATCGGGGTCAGGTGCAGGAGGTACGCCACTGAGTATGTATTTCGCACCGCGTTGACCGACACAACCGCGAAACCGACGTCCGAGAAGAGACGGCGCATCGTGACCGGGGAGTACAGGTAGGTGTGCTCGACGTCGACGATCGGGCTCCGCTCCCTGAGCAATGCCGCTGAGAGAGCTTTGACGTTGTGGTTGAACGCCATGATCACCCCGCCGGGCCGGAGAACCCGACGGCACTCCTCGAGTACGGCCCCCGGGTCGGGCATGTGATCGAGTACCTGGAACAGGGCGACCGCGTCGAAGGATTCGGGCTCGAACAGTCCAGCGCGCATGATGTCCTCGACGATCAGGGGTCTGGTCGAGTCGCTCGCCTTCGCGACTGCGTCGCTGCTCGGCTCGACGCCGCGGGCCCCGTGCCACCCCTGACCTCGGGCCAGCTCCAGCACGAAGCCGCTTCCACAGCCGATGTCCAGGATGCCGTCCTTCGACGGCACAAGCGCCCCGATCCGTTCGAGCGCGGATCCGTAGGTAAGGCGCAGACCCTCGAGTTCGCTCCCGTAGTCGAACGTCGATTCGCGATAGAGCTCGGCCATCACTCGGGCGTCCACGACCGGATCTGAGCGGACGAGCCCGCAGCGCCGGCAGGTCACCATCCGGTAGTGAGTCCGGTCGGGAAGTCGCCGAGCGGAGAACACCGCTGCGGTGAACGCATCAGCGTCCAGGTTGGCCGGATACAGCTCCTCGCTGTCATCTTCGCAGCCACAGATCGCGCACCGAGTCGGACGCAGCACGATCGACTGCCCAGGCTCCTCGATAGAGCTCATGAAGGTTGCGAGGGCGCAGCTTCGCGCGGGCGATCGACGCCGACGGTCGCACCCTGCGGCAGCTGTGCGCCTTCGGGGAGGTTGATCACCGACTCGACGACAAACGATGGCCGCGCCTTGACCTCCTCGTACATGTGCGCGAGATAGGAGCCGATGATCGCCAGACACAGGAGCTGGATGCCGCCTATGAAGAGGATCACGACGATCACGGTCGTGAAGCCCTTCGGTGCGGCCTGAGGGTCAAGCAGCCTCAGACAGATCTCCGCCACGAGCGCAAGTGCGGACAGCCCGACAATCGTCGTGGCGAGCGCCGTGATGAGGTCGAGTGGGGCATACGAGAAGGACACGATCGCCCTTCTGGCCCACCCGACGTTCTTGCGCAGCGAATTGGTCGTCTGTCCGAACATCCGCTCGGGCCGCACGTACGGGACCCCGAGCTGACGGTAGCCCACCCAAGCGCGCAGCCCGCGCAGAAACCGATGCTTCTCCGGCAGAGAGTTCATGACGTCGACCACGCGTCGATCGATCAAACCGAAGTCTCCTGCATCAAGCGGGACGTTCACATATGCGAGGCGACTGAACACGCGGTAGAAGAGCTTGTAAGCGTGACGCATAAAGAAGCTCGCTTCACGCTTGATCCGCTCGCCGTAGACCACGTCATAGCCCTCTCGCCATTTGGTTACGAACTCGGCGATCAGCTCGGGAGGATCCTGTAGGTCACCATCCAGCAGCACGACTCCATCGCCGGTCGCAATCTGCATTCCCGAGGTGAACGCGCTCTGCGAGCCGAACGCTCGCGCGTGGTTGATCACCACGACGTGTGGGTCACGCTCCGCGAGGTCGGCGAGCACCTCCCTGGCGTTGTCAGGCGAGCCATCGTTTACGAAGATGATCTCGTAGTCGGCTTGCAGATCGGCGAACACCCGAAGGAGGCGGTCGTACATGATCGGAACCGCCGGTGCGTCGCGGTAGCACGCTATGACGGCCGAGAGCTTCACGTCCTCCTCACGTCCGTTTCACCCTCGATGAGGCTGTGCGGCGATCGTCACCGCGCCAGAGCGTGCGCTTCGAGCACAGCGTCGGTGAGTCGTTCTGGGGTGAGTCCCACCTGGTCGTGAAGATACGCCTGGCTCCCCGAGACGCCGCGAGGCACGTCTCCGATGCCGGCCCGCAGCAACCGGCAGGAAAGGCCCTGCTCGGCGATGGTTTCCGCGACGAGCGATCCAAGTCCTCCGGTGACGTAGTGAGCCTCGACAGAGACCGCCAGCGGCACTCCAGACAGTGCGCTGACGAGATCGGCGATCGGCGCTGGACTGATGCACGAAACCACCACTACGCCAGCGGACACTCCCCGTTCCGCGAGCATCGCAGCGCATGCCACCGCCGAAACCGCAATCGTGCCAAGTGCCACCAGCACCACGTCCTCACCCTCGGAGAGCTCGTGCGCATGGCCGATCGCGAAGCGGCCGTCGAGGCCCGGGACCATCGCATCCTGCTTGCTCAGCCGGATGTAGACGGGTCCTTGCTGCTCCTGCAGCGCACGCAGAGCCGGCCCGACCTGAGCGCATTCCGCCGGCGTGACAATCGTCAACCCCGGCTGCACCCGCATCAGCGCAACGTCCTCGAGGGCGTAGTGCGTGATGCCGTTGTGCCCGTAATCGACGCCCGCGCCGATCCCCACCACTCGGACGGGAAGCTGGTGCAGTACCGGGCCGTTGCGAATGAACTCGTAGCCGCGCATCGACGCGAACGTCGAGATGGAATAGACATACGGAGTGAACCCTGCCTCAGCCAAGCCGGTCGCCATACCGATCATGTTCTGCTCGGCAACGCCCGCGTTGAAGAATCTCGCCGGGAACGCCTCGATGAACGGCTCCAGAGCTGCGAACCCGAGATCGCCGGTGAGCAGCACGATTCGCTCGTCCTGCCGCGCGAGGTCCACGAGCCCGCCGATGAAGTCCCTCCTCACGCGACGCACCCCGAGAGCTGGCCGAGGGCGCTGTCGTACTCCTTATCCGACATTGGCAGATAATGCCATTCGATCCGCCCTTGCATGAACGAAATGCCCTTCCCGAAGACGGTGCGCGCGAGTATCACGCGAGGCGACGCCTCGTCATCCGGAGGCGGCTCCAGCGCGCCGGCCAGAGCGTTGACGTCGTGGCCGTCTACGTCGTGCACCGTCCATCCGAAGCTTGTCCAACGGTCGGCGAGCGGCTCTAGATCGAGGACATCCCGCGTGTATCCAAGTGCCTGCTGGCCGTTTACGTCGACGACGGCACATAGGCCAGAGAGGCGGTTATGGGCGGCGAACATGGCAGCTTCCCAGACGGACCCCTCGTTGCACTCCGCGTCGCTGAGCAGGGCGATCACGCGCCGGCGCGATCCCGACAGGCGCGCAGCAAGCGCTGCACCGGCCGCCATCGACAGGCCGTGCCCCAGCGAACCGGTGGAGAAGTCAACGCCGCTAAGCACGTGCTCTGGATGCACAGCAATCTTCGAGCCGTCGCCGCAGAACGTGTCCAGATCCTCGTCGGTCAGCCGGCCACAGGCATGGAGCGCCGCGTAGAGGGCGAGCGCCGCATGACCCTTCGACAGTACGAACCGGGGGCGGTCGGGATCGTGCGGATCGACATCGGCCAGCGGACCAGCGAAGATGGCGGCGACGATATCCGCGATCGACAGCGAGCAGCCGATATGGCCGATGTTGGCTCGCTTGGAGCGGTCGATGACCGTGTGCCGGATGCTCTGCGCGATGGCCGCTGCGTCAGGGTGGATCATCGAGGCCTCGGGCATGGCTTGGTCCGGAGTCTATTCGCTGCCGACCATCGCGGCGAACAGACTAGCGGTCAGCTTTGTGGCCAGACGGTGAACTAAGCCCCTCCATCCGCGCCGTCTTGCGCTCGAGCTTTTCGATCTGCCGAGCCTGCTCGGCGACGACCGACCCCAGCCCGCGAAGCTCGTCGGCGCTTCGCAGCGTTGACGGACGACCGAACATTCACGTGATCGACCGATCGCTGACCCCCGGCGACGGTGATGCGCTGATCGCCGCGTGTGACTGCTACGTCTCGCTGCATCGCTCGGAGGGATTCGGGCTGACGATCGCCGAGGCGATGGCGATCGGAAAGCCGGTCATCGGGACGGCGTATTCCGGGAACATGGACTTCATGAACGCCGGCAACAGCTTCCTGGTCGACTACGAGCTGACGCGCGTAGGGCCCGACTGTCAGGTCTATCCCGCCGACGGAGAGTGGGCCGAGCCGAACCTCGACCAGGCAGCCGAGCTGATGCGTCGGGTCTACGAGGATCCGGAAGCCGCCGCGCGCGTCGGCGCACAGGCCCGCGAGGACATCGCTCGCGAGCTCTCTCCGAGCGCCACCGGGGCGGTCATGCGTCGGCGACTGGAGGAGCTGGCCCGTCAGGGCGGGCGCCAGCGGGGGCCCGCGAGCCGCTTGGAGCCCGCCTGATCGGTCGCGTCCCGGTGTTTCGCCAGGTGGCGCCCGAGCAGCACGCGTCGATCCTGGACTTCGGCTGTGGATGCGGCCGTGTGGCGCGCAAGCTCGCGCTGGCCAGCGCGCCGATGCCTCGGTGCTACGTCGGTATCGACCCACATCGATGGCGGCCGGCTAGCCTCAGCGCGCAGTCGGCGATGGCGAAGAGAATCCGGGCAAAGCTGACCTTGAAGCAGCGAGACGACGGTGCAGTCGTCGCTGAGATCCTCACGGCCCAGCCACTTGGCCCGTACGCCGGTGCTGACGGGACCGTCTACGAGCCCGAGGAGTATTCGTGATCTGCGCGATCAGCAGGGCTGATCAGCGTGGGCGCAGGTCCTCCATCTCGCATGGGGGTTCGTCCAAGGTCGAGCAGCCCGGGGTCGCCGGTGAGCAGGACGAGCCCGTGCGCAGCTGCGGTCGCTGCCGCAAAGCAGTCGGCGAGGGCGATCGACGCCCGGGCCTTCATACGCGCTGCTTCGAGCATGCGCGCGGTTCCTGGCAGATCGGGGGAGAGCTTGGCGCGCAACTCAGTCAGGGTCTCATCAGCGGTCGCTCGTCCGTGATCGCGATCCAGGCCGTAGTAGACCTCGACGAGGTTGATCCAACTGATCATCGGCCGCGCGTCGATCTCCTGCTCGACGCGCTGGACGGCGGGTTGCTCGCCGTCCAGCCAGGCCAAGACGGCCCAGGAGTCCAGGCAGACGCTCACCGCGGTTCGCGATGGCGGTCCTCGAGCAGGCGCCGGGCCATTCCGCTGCTCGCGAACCGTCCGGCAAGCCCGGCGGGGTGCCGGCGAGCCGTGCGCGACGGCTCGAGGCCGCAGGCGGCTTCGTCGCCGGCGCCGGTGGGGGTCAGCCCGCGCCGCTGCAGCCACAGCTCGAAGATCGGGTCGGTCAGCCGGGGCGCGTCGCCGGCGTCGATCGCGTCGGCCTTGCTGAGGAGGCCTTCGAGTGCCTTGCCGATGCTCGAGCGCTTGATCCCGACGGCGGCTGCGGTCTGCTGGCTGTGAAGCGGCGTGCTGGCCACCGCGAGGGCCCGGGCGACGCGACGTTCGTTGGTGCTCAGCGCTCGCCAGATCGCCTGCATCAGCTGGGCGCTGTCGGCGGCGGCCTGGTCTTGCGCGGCGATCCAGGTGCCCTCGTCGGCGGTCGTGCCGGACGCGGTCCGTTCCCACAGGTAGTGGGCGAGCATCATGCTGCGCATCGGATGTCCGCGGGTGAGCTCCAGCATCGGCGCGAGCGCGCTGCCGACGTTGCGCCCGGTTCGCCGGAAGCGCTGCACCACATAGTCGGCGACGTCCGGGAGCGGCAGCGGCGCGAGGTTGCGCGGCACCGCTTGATCGAGCAGCGGCCGCCGCGGGTCGGCGAACAGCTGCTCCATCACGCCGGGGGCCGAGCCGGCGAACGCGTAGGTCGCGGCCCGCGCCTGGTGCTGGATGACGCTACGGATCTTGCCGTCGGCGCCGGGGACCGCCAGCACGTCCTGGATCTCGTCGAACACGATCAGGCTCGTCGTCCCGTCGCGATCGAACAGCGCCGCCGGCAGCTCGAGCAGTCGCAGCAGCACCGATTCGGCGTCCACGTGCGGGTTGCGCTGCAGCGTCGCGGTGAACCCGCCCCCGCCGAGTGCGAGGCCGACGTTCCAGGCTCGCAGCAGATTCTCGACGTGCCGCCGGATCGGCCCCTTCAGGCGGTCGTAGCCGCGCTCGATGCGGACCACGATCTCGGCGATCGAGAGGACGTCCTGGAGGTTGACCAGGACGGTCGCCATGCCGTCGCGCTCGGCGACCTCCAGCACTCTGCGCAGCAGCGTCGTCTTGCCGTAGCGCCGCGGCCCCATGAGGCGAAAGGAGTGGCCGCCGAGCGCCAGGGCAAGGAGATCGTCCGTCTCCCGGTCGCGGTCGATCATCTCCTCGGGCGGCAGCGGTCCGGAGAAGTGAAACGGGTTGAGGTCTCGAGCCTTTGACGCCATCGCGCAACGGTATCAGCGTGCATGGGAACAGTAGGCGAATTCGCCTACTTCGACTCTGCAGATCGGCATGCCCATGGATTGCGAGGTTCACGAGGCAGGGCCCCATGTGCTCGCGAGCAGCGCCTACTGGCGTGGACCGAGCCGAAGGGGCCCTCAAAGTTCGGCAGCGACCGAGCGAACCGACCTTTATGATCTATAGTTCGGCTAACGTACTTGGGACCGAAGGTTAGCCATGGCCCCCGGTGGACGACATGAAACCCTGATCTGGGACCCCGGCCCGACCGCCCACGGCGGGCGTCGACGCCGCCTGCCGCAACGCTACCGGGCCTGGGTTCCAGAGAAGATCGCCAAGCTCGCGCTCGCGCTGGACGGCGAGACCGCTGCCGCTGTGGAGCGGTCCGCGCAGTCAA
>JBOGYE010000224.1:0-3326 GCA_050696635.1 Solirubrobacteraceae bacterium
GGGTGGGTGGTAGCGCGGATCCCCCAGGTCCGCGGTGCCATCAGTCAGGGCGCGACTCGCGAGCAGGCGCGCGAGAATGTGATCGACGCGCTCAGAGAGCTGCTCGCGGTGCGGTTTGGATCGCCGCCCGAGCTGCCCGACCTGACCGACAGTGATTCGCTTGAGCTGACGATCGCGGCGTGAAGCGCCGCGAGCTGGAGCGTCATCTGCGCGCTCACGGGGCCGAACTGCTTCGCGAAGGCGCTCGTCACAGCGTGTGGGCGATCGGTGGGGCGGAAAGCGAACGGTTCGCGGCCGTTCCCCGCCACAACGAGATCAAGTCCGGGACGGTCCGCGGAGTCTGCTCCGCGCCGTAGCGTTTGCAGCGATCGCGGCGGTGATCTGGGTGATCTGGGCCCAAGCCCAGTACGGCAGCCAGGGCGGCTGCCCATGGGACGTGCGAGCATTCGGCCCGGGCAGGCTAGCCTGCGGCCCCCATGCACGTCGGACTGAACCTCGTCTACCTGACGCCAGGCGAGACCGGCGGCACGGAGACCTACGCCCGAGAGCTGATCCCCGAGCTCGTCGCCGCCGCGCCCGAGCACCGCTTCACCGCGTTCGTGAACCGCGACGCGGCGGGCACGCCGGGGCCGTGGACCGAGCTGATCGCCTCGGTCACGCTTCCGGTCAGCGCGCGCAACCGTTTGGACTGGGTGCGGGGCGAGCAGGCGCTGCTGCCTCGCCTGGCCGCTCGCTCCGGGGTGGCGCTGCTGCACAGCCTCGCCAACACCGGGCCGGCCTGGGGGAGCTTCCGTCGCGTGGTCACGGTCCACGACCTGATCTACGAGGTCGTGCCCGAGGCTCGCGCGGGGCTGCGCGCACGCGGGATGCGTGTGCTGCTGCCGCTTGCGGTGCGACGCTGCGACCGGGTCGTGGCGATCTCCGCGGCCACGCGCTCAGACCTGCTGCGCTGCGTCGACGTGGCGCCCGAGATCGTCGACACGGTGCCGTCCGGGATCGCGCCGCGACGTGCCCAGCCGCTGCCCGAGCCCGCGATCCGCGAGCTGATCGGCGCCGAGGCGCGTCCGATCGTGCTCAGCGCCTCGGCCAAGCTGCCCCACAAGAACCTGCCCCGGTTGCTCGGCGCGCTGGCGCTGATCCCGGCGCCGAGCAGACCGCTGCTGGTGCTGCCCGGCTACCCGACCGCCCACGAGGCGCAGCTGCGCGCGACGGCGGCCCGCCTTGGCGTCGGCGACGACGTGCGCTTCCTCGGCTGGGTCTCCGCGGAGCAGTTGGAGGGGCTGTACGCGGCGGCGCGCTGCTTCGTGTTCCCGTCGCTGTACGAGGGGTTTGGGATGCCGGTGCTCGAGGCGATGGCGCGCGGCGTCCCGGTCGCCTGCTCGGCGCGCGGCTCGCTGGCCGAGGTCGCCGGCGACGCGGCGCTGACCTTCGACCCCGAGTCAGAGCCGCAGATCGCCGCCGCGATCGCGCGCCTGCTGACCGACGCGGCGCTGGCGCAGCGCCTGCGCGCAGCCGGGCGCGAGCAGGCTCAGCGGTTCACCTGGTCGGCGACCGCCGCGGGGACGCTCGCGTCCTACGAGCGGGCGATGGCAGGCGCCCGTACGCATCGAGCACGACCGCAAGCGAGCGGTTGAGCGACAACCGCTCGGCGTTGGCCGCAAACCAGCTCACGGTCGACTCGCGCATCGCGCTGCCTGCGTCGTGCACCTGCAGGATCGCCGCGGCCAGATCCGCCGGGGAGTCCGACGCGGCGACGACGCCGTTCTCGCCGTTGACGATCAGCTCGACGGCCGCGTTGTCCTCGCCCGCGACGACCACGCTGGGGGTTGCGCGCGAGGCGGCCTCGACGACCACCAGCCCGTACCCCTCTCGGCGCGAGGGCAGCAGCATGCACATGGCGTGGCCGATCGCATCGTCGACGGTCTCGGTCGCCACGAACCCGGGGACCTCGATCGCGTCGCCCAGCTGCGCCGCGGCCACGCGCCGGCGCACCTCGTCGCGCTCGGGGCCGTCGCCGAGGATCAGCGCCCGCACCTCGGGCGCACGCTCGCGCACCAGGGCGATCGCCGGCACGATCGCGGGGACGCGCTTCTCCGGGATGTGGCGCCCGGCGAACACGACCACCGGCTCGGCGTCCGGCACGGGGCGCGGCGCAAGCGGGCCATCGAAGGCCCCCGCGAGCATCGTCACCGTGCCGTGCAGCCCCTCAGCGCGCAGCCGGCTCGCGTACAGGTTCGAGAAGCAGAAGGCGCGCTGTGGCACGCGCGCGCACAGGCGCTGGACGAGCCAACCGATGTCGCCGCCGATCCGCCCCAGATACTCGCGCCAGTAGGACCGGCTCCAGACCTCGAACCAGTCGACCGCGACCTCATAGCCGCGCACCGGCGCGACCAGCGCCGCCGCCAGCAGCGAGAAGTATGGGAAGGCGCACGTGTGGACGACGTCGTAGCGGCGTCCGTGGCGGATCAGGTGCCACAGCACGCCGGCGCCGAACACCAGCGGCGGCGCCAACCGGCGCTGCCCGGGGCCGTTGTAGAGACCCATCCGAGGGCCCACGACGCGCACGTCGACGCCGGCGACGCCGTGTGGCTTGCCGCGGTCCCACTGGCGCAGCGTCAGGTAGGTCACCTCGTGCCCATCGGCGGCGAGGCGCTCGGCCAGGCTGCGGTACCAGCGCTCCGCCCCACCGACGGTGTGGGGGAACAGGCAGTCGTAGACCAGGCAGATCCGCATCTTGGCGCGCCAGCCTGTCAGACTCGGCGCTGGGCGGCTGAGCGATGCGGGGCGTCAGCGCTTGGGGCGCGCACCTCTCCCTGGCACGGAACCCCGAGCGCTACGTATGGCGCTTCTCCACCTACGGGCCGGCGAACCACCGATCGGCCCGCTGAGCGGGCGCCGACCACGCTCAGTCCTTCGCCGTGCGCTTCAGCTTCTCCGGGTCGTCGAACGGAAGCCTGTGCGCGATCGCGTTCGCGGTCAGGCTGCCTCGCACCTTTAGCGTCGTGCCGTGGACGGCCTGTGGGACGTCGAGGCGAGCGATCGCCATGGACTTGCCGCTGAGGCGTGAGTACATGGCGCACGTGATGACGCCGACCTGCTCGTCAGCGGCCCACAGCGTGTCGCCCTCGGCTGCGGCCTGCTCGCCGTTCAACAGCACGCCGAAGATCTTGAAGCGCTCGTGTCCCTTGCGGCGCGCGTGCTCCTCGGCACCGCGAAAGCCCTTCTTGCCAGTCGATACGGTGAAGTCGAGCCCGAGCTCCCACAGCGTGTCGCCCGGCGCCTCGTCGGCGAACGGGTACATCTGGGAGTTGTCGTAGGGATAGAAC
>JBOGYE010000225.1:0-13298 GCA_050696635.1 Solirubrobacteraceae bacterium
CGCCAGGCTCGCCCCCATCGCTACCCGGGAGTCCAGCCCATCCATCCCGAGCTTGACGATCATCGGCCCGGACGCGTAGCCGACGGCGGCGACGAGCACCGCCAGCGCCCCGAGCAGCTGCTCGGTGTCGCCCGAAACGTCGACTCCGACCAGCGCCACGACCCCTGCGCAACCGACCGCCAGCCCGAGCGCCCGCGACCGCGTCGGCCGCTCGGAGGGGTCAAAGCGCAGCGACAGAACGGTGACGATCAGGGGCACCGCGGCGATGACGATCGCCGCCAGCGACGAGGCGATGTGGACCTCCCCGGCGGCTATCAACGGGAACGGGATCGAGATCTCGCAGACAGCGTAAGCGACCACCCAGCGCCAGCGGCCGCCCAACTGCGCGATCGCGCCGCGCCGCCAGGTCGCCGGCGCCAGGATCGCTGCCGCCAGCGCAACCCTCAGCCAGGCTACGTCCAGCGACGGTAGCCCGCCGTCGATCGCGATCTTGATCAGCAGGTAGGAGGTCCCCCAGACGATCGACATCACGCCGAACGCCCACCAGGCGGGCCGGCTCACGTCCGCCCCCGTGCCGCCGCCCGGGCGGCCCGCGTCAGGACCGCATCGCGGGGAACAGCACCACCTCGCGAATCGACCGCATCCCGGTGATCAGCATCACCAGCCGATCGATCCCGATCCCGATCCCGCCCGTCGGCGGCATCCCCTGCTCCAGCGCCCGCACGAACGTCTCGTCGTAGGGCTGCGCCTCCTCGTCGCCGGCGGCCGCGAACCGCCGCTGCTGCTCAAAGCGCCGCCGCTGCTCGTCCGGGTCGTTGAGCTCGGTGAAGGCGTTGGCGATCTCCATCCCGCCGATGTAGGCCTCGAAGCGCTCGACCAGCCCGGGGACGCTGCGGTGGTCCTTGGCCAACGGCGAGATCTCGACCGGGAAGTCCAGCAGGAAGGTCGGCGCCACCAGCGTCGGCTCGACCCGCTCCGACACCAGTTCGTCCACCAGCTGGGGCCAGGTGTCGTCGTCGCCGGCGGCGAGCCCCTGCGCGCGCATCGCGGCGGCGAGCGCACCGCGTTCACGCAGCGCCAGCACATCGATCCCGATCCGTTCGAGGATCGCACCGGCGAGCGTCTCGCGCTTCCAGGGCGGCGCGAAGTCGACCTCGCCCTTGTATCCGACCGCCTGCGCGACCGCCCACACCAGCTGCTCGCAGCGAGTGGCGATGTCGTTGTAGTCGGCGTAGGCCTCGTAGAACTCGAGCATCGTGAACTCGGGGTTGTGGGTCGTGTCGACGCCCTCGTTGCGGAAGTCCTTGCCGATCTCATAGACGCGCTCGAGGCCGCCGACGATCAGCCGCTTGAGGTACAGCTCGGTCGCGATCCGCAGGTACAGCTCGCGGTCCAGGGCGTTGTGGTGGGTCGCGAACGGACGCGCCATCGCCCCCCCGTAGAGCGGCTGCAGCACCGGCGTCTCGACCTCGACGAACCCCTCGTCGTCAAGAAACCGGCGCGCGGCGCTGATCACCCGCGCGCGCGTGATGAACAGCTCCCGCGCCTGGGCGTTGGCGATCAGGTCAAGCTCGCGCCGGCGGTAGCGCGTCTCGACGTCAGTCAGGCCGTGATGCTTGTCAGGCGGGGGACGCAGCGACTTGGCCAGCAGCGTGAACGAGTCCACGCGCAGCGTCAGCTCCCCGCGGCGTGACGCAAACGCGGTCCCGTCGACGCCGAGCAGGTCTCCTAGGTCGAGCGACAGAAGCCGCTCCATGCGCTGCTCGCCGAGCACGTCCGCGCGCGCCTGCAGCTGGATCCGCCCCGAACGGTCCTCGAGATCCAGGAATGCCATCTTGCCCTGCCCGCGCCGGGCGACCAGGCGCCCGGCGACGCGATGCGAGACGTCCGTCTCCTGACCGGCCGCCAGCCCCCGATGCGCCGCGCGAGCGTCCGCGATCGGCGCGACGCCGCGGAACTCATGCGGGAACGGCTGCACGCCGGCCGCCCGCAGCGCATCGAGCTTGCGCCTGCGGTCGCGCAGGACGTCGCCGTCGGGCTGCTCACCCACGGTCGGGCACCCGGGTTCAGACGCCGACGTCGATCTTGGTGATCTTCAGCTTGCGTTCGCCGCGGGGGGTGGTGATCCTCACCTCTTCCCCTCGCTTGCGTCCCAGCAGCGCCTTGCCGACCGGAGACTCGTTGGACAGCTTCGCGTCGGCCGGCTTGGCCTCGGCCGAGCCGACGATCGTGTACTTGGTCGACTTGCCGGCCTCATCCTTGACGTGCACGATCGAGCCGACCCGGACCACATCGGTGCCGATCTCGGAGGCGTCGACGACGGTCGCCGAGCGCAGCTTGTCCTCCAGCGCGGCGATCCTGGCCTCGAGCATCGCCTGCTCGTTCTTGGCGTCGTCGTACTCGGCGTTCTCGGAGATGTCCCCGAACTCGCGCGCCTCCTTGATCCGCGCCGCGACCTCGCGGCGGCGTACCGTCGATAGCTGGTCGAGCTCGGCCTTGAGGTTGGCGAGCCCGTCTTGGGTGAGGATTACGTCCTTTGGCATGGCGATCTGATCGGTCGAAGGCGGGCTGGGGCGAGAAAAACCCGCCTCCTGCGGCGGGAATCCACACGCGGGTCGCCCGCGTGGGCGCATGAGTATAGACAGCGCGCCAGGCGTATCCGCGCGGCTAGCCCCGACTAGCCCAGTCCGAGCAGCGCGCGTGCCTGCGCCAGCGTCGGCGCACGCTGGAGCGCGTCCTGGAGCGCGCAGTCGCCGCCCAGCCGCTCCAGGTACCACGGATAGAACTTACGCAGATAGCGCGCGGCGCGCTCGGGCCCCAGATGCTCAGCCGCGCGGTCGATCACCCAGTCAAGCTCGGCCAGCACCTCCGCCCGCGCCGGCTCGCCATCGCGCTCCCCCAGCAGCTGCGAGAACAGCCACGGGTTGCCGAGCGAGCCGCGCGCCAGGGCCACCGCGGCGGCGCCGGTGCGCTCGAACGCCTCGCGCACGCGCTCGGGCGTGCGCAGCCCGCCGGAGATCGTGATCGGCACCGGCAGCTCCTCCACCAGCTGCCGAGCCAGCTCGTAGTCTGGCCGCCCGGCGTGGCGCTGGGAGGCGTGGCGCGGGTGGATGCAGATCCCGGCCACCACGCCCTGCTCGGCCAGCCGTCGTGACACCGCCACGCCGCCGAGATCACCCGGCCGGACACCGGAGCGCAGCTTCACGGTCACCGGCAGACCGCTGCCGCGGCCAGCCGCTCGCGCGACCGCGACCGCACGCTCCGGGTTGGCCAGCAGCGCCGCGCCGGCGCCGGTCTTGCAGACCTTCGGCACGGGGCAGCCCATGTTGATGTCGATCAGGTCGGCGCCGGCGGCGGCGACGCGCTCGGCTGCGGACTCCATCACATTCGGGTCGTGGCCGTACAGCTGCACCGAGATCGGATGCTCGTCGGGGTGGATCCGCAGCAGCTCCGTGCAGGTCCGCTCGTTGCGGTGGTACACGGCGAAGCTCGAGACCATCTCCGAGACGACCAGACCGGCCCCGTGGCGGCGCGCCTGCAGGCGCACGAACCAGTTGCCGATCCCCGCCAGCGGCGCCAGCACGACGCGGTTTGCGATCTCGACGCCGCCCAGCGTCCAGGCGTCGGTCAGGCTTCGTGTCGTCGCGAGCGTCGCCATCGGTTGCGTTCATGGTAGGAATCAGACCGTGGACATCGCCGAGTTGATGGGGCCCTGGGGCCAGGTCGTCCACGAACAGCTCCCGGGCCTGGAGCTGTTCGACGCTCACACCCACCTGGGCGAGAACGACCCGGACGGGATGCGCCAGGCCCCCGACGAGCTGCTGAAGATGCTGCGGGTCGCCGACGCCCGCGGGGCCTTCGTGTTCCCGATGCACGAGCCGGGGGGCTACGAGCCCGCCAACGACATGGTGATCGCCGCGGCGGCGGCCTCCTCCTCGGGCGGACTGCTGGTCCCGTTCTGCCGCGTCAGCCCCAACGGCGGTGGCGCGGTCGCCGAGGCACGGCGCGCGCTCGACGCCGGGGCGCGCGGGATCAAGCTGCACCCGCGCGCGGAGCTGTTCACGCTCGACCATCCGGCGATCCGCGATCTGGCCGCGCTGGCGTCAGAGCGCCGCGTCCCGATCCTGATTCACGCCGGCCGCGGCATCCCCGCGCTCGGCCTGCACGCGATCGCGCTGGCAGCGGCGTTCCCGGACGTGCCGCTGATCCTCGCGCACGCGGCGGTCTGCGACCTGTCGTGGATCTGGCGCGTCGCGCCCGAGCATCCGAACCTGATGTTCGACACCTCCTGGTGGATCCCGACCGACCTGCAGGCGCTGTTCACGCTGGTGCCGCCGGGTCAGATCCTGTTCGCCTCCGACGCCCCCTACGGGCACACCGCGATGTCGGCCGCCGTCCAGCTGCGCTCGGCGATCCAGGTCGGGCTGTCGGGCGACCAGATCCGGTGCCTGGCATCTGGGCAGGCGCTGCGGATCGCCGCCGGTGAAGCGCCTGCGCCATGCGGGCCGGCGGTCGGAGAGCGCGAGCGGGCGCCGCACATGCTGCTGGGCCGCGTCGGCCAGTACCTGCTGCTGGGGGCGCTGTCGATCATGCGCGGCGGCGACGGCGGCCCGGAGATGGTGTCGCTCGCGCGCCAGGCCTGCGATGTGCCGGACGAGATCGACGACGCGCCGGTGTTCGCGGCGATCCGCGGGCTGCTGGACGCGTTCGACGAGGCGACCGCCGCCGATCCGACCAACCGCCGTCGGCTCGGCTTCCTGATGATGGCGGCGACGGTCGCGGCCACGCCCGACGTGCCGGTCCCCGCCGCCGCGCCCAAAGGGCTCACGAAGGAATTAGTGCGTGGATTTGACGAATGGCTGGGCGTGACCGGCGACGCGCATGGGATGAGTCGATGCCGAAGCATCGGCGATTCCCACGGGTGGCGTCAGGCAGCCGGACGACTCGGGCGCGGCCCTGTCCAGCGAGGCTGGATGCCGAGCGGGCCGCAAGACCGAGCAGACGCCGTCAAAGACGGCAGTAATTCCCTCGTGAGTCCTAACGCGGCACGACGCCGGTCTGTGACCCCGGCCTGTCAGAGCCCGAGCAGCGCGCGCAGCTGCGCGGCGACCGCTCCCTCCTCCCCGGTCAACCGATCCCAGGTCAGCCGCGCGGTGCGGTGGCCCGCCAACAGGGTGTCGATATCGCGGGCGCGGTCTGACTGAAACGAGGCCCGCTCGCGGTGGAAGCGCCACCCGTCGAGCTCGACGATCAGGCGCTGCTGCTCGAACAGCGCGTCGACCTCGTGACCGGCGACCCGCGCACCGATGCGCGGACGTGGCAGCCCGTGGCGCTCGCACAGCGCCAGGAAGCGGTCCTCCATCTCCGAGCGGGTCGGCCCGTCGCTGTGGCGCACGAACGGCGCCAGCAGCGTGGCGCCGCGGCGGTTGGGGAAGCGCGCCACCACGTCGGCGAGCCGGGCAGGGGTCAGATGCGGCGTCAGCAGCGCGTCGTTGACCAGCCGGGTCAGTTGGCGCGGCGCGAGCGCGGGAGCTGACTCCAGGATCGCGCGGGCGGGGCTGGTGGCGCGGATCCCCAGTTGCACGCGCACGTCGTGCGGCGCCAGGCCCGGGCAGCGGTGGACGCGAATGCCGGACGGGCGCGGGTCGCCGCACGTGACGGTCACCTCAAAGGAGCGCGGCCACCGCGCTGCCAGCCCCCACAGGGCCAGCGCGGCGAAGTGGCTGAGCGCGGCGTGCTCGCCGCATGCCAGTACCGCGGCTGCGGCCCGCTCCAGCGGCGTCGACGGCGGGCGCCCGACGGCGTACACGCCGCGATGGACGCGGTACAGCCTGCCCCTGCGCGTGCGCCACGCGATCTCCTGGCCGGCCATCCCGATCGCGGCGAGCTGGCGCCGCGTCACGTTGCCGTGCTGACGCGTCGCCAGTTGCGCCACGGTACGGTCCCGCTCGCCGGGGCGTTGGGGAGTTAAGGGGGCTATGCATGACTAGAGCCCCAGACCAGTTCGCTGCCACCCCCCAACCTGCAAACTGGAACGCTCCCGTCACACGTTGCGCTCCCAGATCAGCCGCAGGCCCGTCAGCGTCAGCAACTCGTCGACCTCGTCGATCGTCTCCTGCACCGCCGGCACCAGCGCCTGCGCCAGGCCGCCGGTCGCGATGACCGCCGTCCCCGCGCCCAGCTCCGCCCGCAGCCGTCGCACGATCCCGTCGACCTGGGCGGCGAACCCGAACACGATCCCCGAGCGGATCGCCTCCACCGTCGACTTGCCGATCAGCGCCCGCGGCTGCGCGAGCTCCACCTTGGGCAACTTGGCGGCGCGGTCATACAGTGCGTCGATCGAGATCTCGGCGCCCGGCGTGATGATTCCGCCGAGATACTCGCCCGCGGCCGAGACCGCGTCGTACGTGATCGCAGTCCCGAAGTCGACGACGACGCAGGTATCGCGCACGCGGTCGTAGGCGGCGACCGAGTTCACCAGGCGGTCGGCGCCCACCTCGCGCGGGTTGTCGATCCGGATCGGCATCCCCGTCCGGATCGCGGGGCCGACGACAAGCATCTCGTGACCGAGGTAGCGGCGTGCCATCTCCGCCCACTCGTCCGACAGCTGCGGCACGGTCGAGGAGACGATCGAGGAGTCGATGTCGCCGAAGCCCACCCGCCGCAGCGCGAGCAGGTTGGTGAGGGTCGCGCCGAGCTCGTCGGCGGTGGAGTCGCGGACGGTGGCAAAGCGCCAGTGCTCGGACACGGCGTCGCCGCCGTCACGGTAGACGCCGAAGTGCGTCTGGGTGTTGCCGACATCGACGACCAGCAGCATGCGCAGGGCAATTACACCAGCGGCGGGCCGGCGAGGCGGACCGCCTGGCCACGGGGGCCCAGCGCGTCCAGCAGCGCTGACAACGGCTCGCCGGAGGGCGGGAGCGATAGCCCCGGGTCGAGTTCCAGCAGCGGCATCAGCACGAACCGGCGCGACCGCACCTCCGCGTGCGGGAGCGTCAGCCGCTGCGACGCATACTCGAGATCGCCGAGCAGCAACAGGTCGACGTCGATCACCCGCGGTGCGTGCCGCGCCTCCCCGGCCTTCCGGCCGACGGAACGCTCGACCGCCTTGCAGGCGTCGAGCAGCTGCTCGGGCCCCAACGGCCCCAGCTGCACCCGTGCGCGCAGGCAGGCATTGAGGAACTCCGGCTGGTCGAGCACCAGTCCGACCGGCTCGGTCTCGTACACCGACGACGACGCCAGCACGTCCACGTCGTGCTCGCGCAGCGCCGACACCGCGGCCTCCAGGTGCCCGCGGCGGTCGCCGATGTTCGAACCGAGCCCCAGAAAGGCGGTCGCGCTCAGCCTTCGGCCTCCCGCCAGACCTCCACCGAGACCTCGGTCACGGGCAGCGGCAGCGGCGGCTCCGGCTTGGCGGCCTTGACCCAGACGGCGTGCGCGCCGTACTGCTCGAGCAGCCGGTCGGCGATCGCCGTGCAGAGCCGCTCGAGCGTGCGGTAGCTGCGCTGCTGGGCGACTAGGTTGGCGGTCTCGCACACCGCCCCGTAGTCGACCGTGTCCTCGATCCGGTCGGTCAGGGTCGCGTCGCACTCGCCGACGTCGAGCCGCAGGTCCAGCAGCAGGCGCTGGCCGACCTCCCGCTCGGCGGCGGTGACGCCGACATGGGTGAACAGCGACAGGCCGCTGATCTCGATCGTGACCTCGGGCTCAGCGCCCTCATCGTCTACGTCGTCCGCGTCGTCGTACTCGTCGGAGTCGTGCTCGTCGGCGTCGTGCTCGCCCATGGCGCCCGGACCGTAGCAGCCGCGATCATCAGCGCGTCGCGGACCGGCGCGACGTCGTGGACGCGGAACACGCGCGCCCCGCGCTCATACGCGAGCACATTCGACGCCACGGTCGCGGCGAGCCGGTCGTCGACCTCGCGCCCGGTGATCCGCCCCAGGAACGACTTGCGGCTGGTGCCGATCACGACCGGTGCGCCCAGCGCGACCAGCTCGTCCAGCCGCGCCAGCAGGGCCAGGTTGTGAGCATCGGTCTTGCCGAATCCGATCCCCGGGTCGAGCATCACCCGCTGCTCGGCGATCCCATGCTCGACGGCGTAGCCCAGTCGCCCCTCCAGAAACGCGCACACCTCGGCCACCACGTCGTCGTAGACAGGGTCGATCTGCATCGTGCGCGGCTCGCCCAGCATGTGCATCAGGCAGCAGCCGGCGCCGTGCTGCGCAACCACCGCCGCCATCGCCGGGTCGCCCCGCAGCGCGGTGACGTCGTTGACGATCTCGGCCCCGGCGGCCAGCGCCGCCCGGGCGACGGCCGCCTTGGAGGTGTCAATCGAGATCCGCGCGTGCGCGCCCGCGGCCCGCAGCCCCTCGATCACCGGCAGCACCCGCGCCAGCTCCTCGGCCTCTCCGACCGGCGCGGCGCCCGGGCGCGTGGACTCGCCGCCGACGTCGAGAATCCCGGCGCCCTGGGCCACGAGCTCGAGCCCGTGGGCGATCGCGGCGGGCGCGTGGACGTACCGGCCGCCGTCGGAGAACGAGTCGGGGGTCACGTTGACGACCCCCATCACCGTGAACTCGCCCGGTCTATCGGCCACTATTCCTCCCCTGGCCAGCGGCCCGTGCGAGAGAACTCCTCGCGCGCGCGCTCCTCGGCCTCGCGCTCATCGTTTGAGCGCAGGCTGAGCCGGTAGAGCCAGTTGATCATCCACACGATCAGCGCGACGATCAGCAGCGACACCCCGACGGCCCCGTCCAGCGACCGAGGGTCGACGATGCTCTTGTAGTGACCGTGGCCGAGCACGATCAGCACCACGCCGGCGGCGGCGATCGCAAGCGGCACCCAGACGCGGGTGACCGTCAGCAGGATCGCGCCGATCCCGGGAGGGGTCTCGTCGTCCACGCCGGTCACGTTACGCGGTGCGATATACATCCGCCCAGATGGAGCGCCAGCGAGCAGCCGACGTCACCGTCCTCAGCCGGCGGGCGCTGCTCGGCGCGGCCGCCGGCGGCGCGGCCGCGATCGGCCTGGGCCGCGTGCCCGCCTGGGCGCGACCGCTGAGCGCCGCCGTCCAGCGCGCGACCGCGACCGGCCTGCGCCGCCCCGACAGCCTGCCGTTCCCGCACCTGCCGGCCGGAACCCCGTCGATTCATCGGATCGAGCACATCGTTGTGCTGATCATGGAGAACCACTCGTTCGACAACCTGCTGGGCATGGTCCCGACCCGGGTGCCCGGGCTAGAGCTGGTCGACGGCCTCAGCGTCGGGCGCGGACAGCCGACGAACTTCAACCGCGACGCCCACGGCCGGCGCGTGTTCGCCCGCCGGGCGGCGTCGCCGTGCCAGCTCGACGGCGTCCCCACCCAGGCCTGGAACGCATCGCACATGTCCTGGGACGGCGGGCGCAACGACGGCTTCGTGCGCGCCAGCGGGCCGATAGCGATGCGCTTCTGGGACGACCACGACCTGCCGTTCACCTACTCGCTGGTCAGCCAGTTCCCGATCGGTCAGCGCTACTTCTGCTCGACGCTGGCGCAGACCTACCCGAACCTGCGCTACTTCTTCTGCGGCACCTCCTCGGGCCTGGTCGCGACCACCAACCAGACGTTCGGAATCCCGGCCGCCAACGGGTCGATCTTCGACCGCCTCGACGCCCACCGGATCGAGTGGGGCGTCTACTACGAGGACGCGTTCAGCCCCGCGATCGTGCCGGGGTTCTTCACACCGACCCGTCAGCCGAGGGTCAAGACGATCCCCACCCTGTACGCCGACGCGGCGGCCGGCCGGCTGCCGAAGTTCAGCTACATCTGCCCCAACTTCGACACGACGTCCGAGGAGAACCCGCAGGACATCCAGCTCGGCGAGCGCTTCATCGCCAAGGTGGTCCACGCCCTGATGCGCGCCCCCACGTGGAAGAGCACTGCGCTGTTCATCACCTACGACGAGCACGGCGGCTACTACGACCACGTTCCGCCTCCGCGCGCGATCCGGCCCGACAGCATCGATCCAATCCCGGTTCCGGGCCAGCCACCCCTGCTGCCGGGGACGTTTGACCGCTACGGCTTCCGGGTCCCGCTGATCGTCGTCTCGCCGTGGGCGCGCGCGGGCTACGTGTCGCGCGTGGTCCAGGACCACACCTCGTTGACGGCGTTCATCGAGCGCAAGTGGAACCTGCCTGCGATGACCTTCCGTGACGCCAACGCCCACCCGATGACCGATTACTTCGACTTCCGAGCGCCGGCGTTCCGCCACCCGCCGCGGCTCGCGGCCGCTCCCGGCCTCGACCACGGGCTGGCCCAGTGTCACGCCCAGGGCCTGAACCCACCGCTGCACGAGCGGGGCACGTTCAGCGACTGAGCGGCGCCCGAGCCTCGGGCCCGGCGACCCCGCCGCGGGTCGGCGCCCGGCGACCCAGGCGTGCGCCCGCGCCGCGCGCCGATCCTGTCGCTCAGCCGACCAGCCCCGAACGCCGGCTCGCCACTCGTCCCCGGCGGCTGGCGGTCAGCGTGTAGCTGCCCGGAGCGATCGGTCCTGAGACCGTCGTCAGCAGGCCCTGGCTGGTCCCGCCCCCGGACACCATCGGCCCCGCCACCGTACCGCGCCTCGGCCACCGCGTCAGTCCTCCAATCGGCCCAGCCTGGCCCGTTGGCCAGGGCCTACTCGGCGGTGCCGCCGCCCAGCGCGGGCCGCGGCAACGGCCGCGGCGCCTCGCGTCCCGGCGCACGCTCCAGCGGCGGGGCGGCGGCGCTCGGCAGCTCCGGCGGCAAGGTCGCCTCCACGCCGAACACCTGCTCCTCGGTGCCACCGGCGAGCAGCGCCTCGAACTGCTCCTTCTCGATCGTCTCGCGCTTGAGCAGGATCTCGGACAGCTTGTCCAGCTCGTCTCGCCGCTCGGCCAGGATCGTCTTGGCCTGGACGTGGGCGTTCTCGACGATCCGCCGGATCTCGTCGTCGATCTCGCGGGCGATGTCATCCGAGTAGTCGGGCTCGGAGGAGAACTCGCGGCCCAGGAACGGCTGTCCGTGGTCGTGGCCGAACACGCGCGGCCCCAGCTTCTCCGACATCCCGAACCGCATCACCATCTGCTTCGCGGTCGCGGTCACCTTCTCCAGGTCATTGGAGGCGCCGGTCGTGATCTCCCCGAAGCAGATCTCCTCCGCAGCGCGACCGCCGAGCGTCATCGCCATCGTGTCCTGCAGCTCCGCGCGCGTTGTCAGGAACTTGTCCTCTCCCGGCCGCGTGATCGTGTATCCCAGTGCCTGGCCCCTGGAGACGACGCTGATCTTGTGGATCGGATCGCTGTTTGGCAGGAAGTGCCCGACGATCGCATGCCCCATCTCGTGGAAGGCGGTGATCCGCCGCTCCTTGCCGGACATCACGCGCGTCTTCTTCTCCGGGCCGGCGATCACGCGCATGATCCCCTCCTCCAACTCCAGCTGGGTGATCTCGCGCTTGCCGTTGCGCGCGGCCAGCAGCGCCGCCTCGTTGACCAGGTTGCTCAGATCGGCGCCGGTGAAGCCGGGGGTCTGTCCAGCCAGCACGTCGACGTCGATCTCGCGCGCCAGCGGCTTGCCGCGCGTGTGCACGTCGAGGATCTTCTTGCGGCCCTGCCGATCGGGCCGGTCGACGACGATCTGGCGGTCAAAGCGCCCCGGACGCAGCAGCGCCGGGTCCAGGATGTCGGGCCGGTTGGTGGCGGCGATCAGGATGATGTTGTCCTTCATCTCGAAGCCGTCCATCTCGACCAGCAGCTGGTTGAGCGTCTGCTCGCGCTCGTCGTGGCCGCCGCCGAGGCCGGCCCCGCGATGCCGGCCGACCGCGTCGATCTCGTCCATGAAGATGATGCAGGGCGAGTTCTGCTTGGCCTGCTCGAACAGGTCGCGCACGCGACTCGCGCCCACGCCGACGAACATCTCGACGAAGTCAGACCCGGAGATCGAGAAGAACGGGACCCCCGCCTCGCCCGCGACCGCGCGTGCCAGCAGCGTCTTGCCGGTCCCCGGCGGCCCGTACAGCAGCACCCCCTTGGGGATCCGCGCCCCTAAAGCCTGGAACTTCTTCGGGTTCTCGAGGAACTCCTTGATCTCGTGCAGCTCCTCGACCGCCTCGTCGACCCCGGCGACGTCCCGGAACGAGATCTTCGGACTGTCTACCGACAATCGCTTGGCGCGCGACTTGCCGAACGACATCACCTTCGAGCCGCCTCCCTGAACCTGGTTCATCAGGAAGATCCACAGCCCGATGAACAGAATGAACGGCAGGATGTAGCTCAGCAGCGACAGCCAGGCGCTCGACGACTTGTCCTGGACGTTGAAGCTGGCCGCGGGAACGTCGGTCTTGGCCAGCCCGATCAGAGTCGGCGCGTATGAGTCGGGGTAGCCGACCGAGTACTTGTCGCCGTTGGTCAGGGTGACGTTGGCGCTGTTCGACTTCTGGTCAAGCGACAGCGCGCTGACCTGCTTGTTGTCGAGCTGCTGGAGCAGCTGCCCGAACGCGTACGAGCGGCCACTGTGCGAGCCCCCGATCAGCTTCTGGGCGAAGAACGCCAGCACTACGACGATCAGGATCGGAAACGCGGCGCTCTTGAAAAACCGGCTCATGGTCTCTGTCCCAGCAACGGCGGCCGAAAGTGCCGCCGGATCAGCAAGCGTAGCACCTGCGTATGGCGGTAAACGGGGGTTCTCATGCGTTCAGCGCGGCCACGTAGGGAAGGTTTCGGTAGCGCTCGGCGTGGTCCAAGCCGTAGCCGATGGCGAACCGGTTCGGGATCTCGAAGCCGACGTAGCGCGTGCGCAGATCGACCTTGCGCCGCTCGGGCTTGATCAGCAGCGCGCAGACCTCGAGCGACGCCGGGTTGCGACCGGCCAGGTTGCGCAGCAGGTACTGCAGCGTCAGCCCCGAGTCGACGATGTCCTCGATGATCAGCACGTCGCGGCCCTCGATCGGCGCGTCGAGATCCTTGAGGATCCGCACCACCCCGGAGGACTTGGTCGCCGACCCGTACGAGGCGACCGCCATGAAGTCGACCTGCGCCGGCACGTCGAGGTGGCGCATCAGGTCAGACAGGAAGAACACCGCCCCCTTGAGCACGCCAATCAGCAGCAGGTCGCGCCCCGCGTAGTCGCGCGACACCTCCTCCCCCAGCTCGCGCACCCGCTGCGCCAGCTCCTCGGAGCCGACGAGGATCTCCCCGATCGCGCCGTCTTCACTCACGGACTGGACTCTAGGGGGACGGGCTGACGCCCGCCCTGGTTTCCCGTCGCCGGCCCGCCCACGGGGGTTGGCCGCACGCCTCGGGCG
>JBOGYE010000226.1:0-17310 GCA_050696635.1 Solirubrobacteraceae bacterium
GGGATGAGTCGATGCCGAAGCATCGGCGATTCCCACGCGTGGCGCCAGGCAGCCGGACGACTCGGGCGCGGCCCTGTCCAGCGAGGCTGGATGCCGAGCGGGCCGCAGGACCGAGCAGACGCCGTCAAACGCGGCAGTAATTCATTCGTGAGCCCTGAGCCCTGAGATGGCCGAGCCGGTCATCACCTTCATGTCGGACTACGGCCTCGCCGACGAATTCGTCGGCGTCTGTCATGGGGTTATCGCGCGAGCGTGCCCGGCCGCGCGGGTGATCGACCTCGGCCACGGGATCGCGCGCGGAGACGTGCTCGGCGGGGCGGTGGTGCTGGCCGACGCGCTCCCGTTCCTGCCGGTCGGCGTGCACCTGGCGGTGGTGGACCCCGGCGTCGGCGGACCGCGGAGGGCGTTGGCGTTGGCGCTGGCGGACGGGCGCCTGCTGGTCGGCCCCGACAACGGGCTGCTGTCGCTCGCGGCCGCCGCCGGCGGCGGAGTCTTAGAGGCCGCGGAGATCTCCGACTCGCGCTTCGCGCTGCGGCCGGTGTCGGCGTCGTTTCACGGGCGCGACCTGTTCGCGCCGGTCGCCGCGGCGCTGGCAGGTGGAGCGGCGCTCGTCGACGCCGGCGTGCCGGTCGCGCCGGATTCGCTAGCGGCGCTCCGGCTGCCGCGCCCGCACGTGGATGGCTCGGAGCTGGTCGCCCACGTGCTGATCGTGGACCGGTTCGGAAACCTGTCGCTCGACGCCCGCGGGGAGACGGTGGGGCAGGTCCCGGGGCTGAGCGGCGAGCGCGTCACGCTGGGCGGCGTCGCCGCGCGGCGGGCGCGGACGTTCGCGGATGTGCAACCCGGCGGCCTGCTGCTGTACGAAGATTCGCGAGGGCGCCTGGCGGTCGCGGTGCGCGAGGGCGATGCGGCGCTCCGCCTGGGGCTCCACTCCGGCGACGAGCTGCGGATCGGCCCGCCGTGACGGCACTCCCGCGACAAGCCGCGGATCGGCCCGCCGTGACGGCACTCGGCAGCCCGCGCCTGCACCTGCGCGAGACCGATTCGACCAACGCCCGCGCACGCGAGCTGGCGCTGGCCGGCGCCCTGCACGGGACGCTCGTGACGGCGGCCCACCAGACCGCCGGTCGCGGACGCCAGGGCCGCAGCTGGTCGGCCCCGCCCGGCCGGGCGCTGCTGTGCTCGCTGATTCTGCACGGGCCACCGTCGCCGCTGACGCCGCTCGCCGCGGGCGTCGCGGTGGCCGAGCTGGCCGGCCGGGATGCGCTCGTCAAGTGGCCCAACGACGTGCTGGTGGACGGTCTGAAGGTGGCCGGGGTGCTGGCCGAGGGGCGCCTTCAGGAGGGCTGGGTGGTGCTCGGGATCGGCGTCAACGTGGCCGCTCGCGCGGAGGAGTTGCCGCCGCTCGCCGGCACGCTTGGCCTTGAGCAGGCGGCCATCGAAACGTGCCTGACCAAGCTGCTGCGCGGGCTGGAGCGCTGGCTGGCGGCTACGCCCGACGACGTGCTGGAGACGCTGCGGGCGCGCGACGCGCTGCGTGGCCGCGCGGTCAGCTGGGGCGAGGGGACCGGTACCGCCGACGGGATCGACGGCGAGGGCCGGCTGCTGGTCCGGACTGCCGGCAGCGGCCGCGTGGCGCTGGGCGCCGGTGAGGTGCATCTCGAACCGGTGTGATCGCGGCGCAGGACCCGCGCCGGCCGCCGAGGCGGCGCGACGCGGGCCCGAGCCGAGGTCGTGGCCCTACCAGCGACAGCGCGGATCGATGAACACGTCATCGATCTGTGAGTGGCCGGTGAGCGCCGTGAACCGCAGCGCCACCTGGGTGGTGCCGCCGGACAGCAGCCCGGTCGCGACCGATGCGGTCAGCATCGGCAGCGATGGACTCCAATTGCCGCTGAGCGCCGAGACGCCCACCGGCACCGCTACCTCCCCCAGCACCGTGCGGTACACGACCGACACGACGACGATGGAGAGGAGCCCGTGATTTCGCCCGAAGAACCGGAACGTCGGATACGCCGCGTTCACGCAGGTGAACGGCGATGTCGCCGACGCGCCGGCGCCGAGCTCGAGCGATGAGGAGCCGACCGACCCGGTCGCGCCAAACGGCTCGCTTCCGGGCACCACGGCTGCCTCGCCTCGCAGCGTCCAGCCGGAGGCGCCGCCCTCGAAGGAGCCACCGGGAACCAGCTTGTACTGGGCGGTGTCACCCCAGGGGGCGAACGGCTGACTGAGCGCCGAGCTGTCGCACGCGTTGGTGCTGATCAGCGCCGCATGTGCGGGTGCTCCCGACATGGCGGCATAGCCGAGGACGCCGATGAGCGCCCCGGCGAGGCGGGTATGACGGCTGAAAAGGTCCTTCATCATGTCGGTACGCACCTTCCCTGGTGTCGCACTGGCGGCTGCGCCGTCTCACGGAGGTGAGACCGCTGGCTTTGCGTCCCTGGCTCGCGCCAGGTTTGCCCTTTTCAGTATTGGGTTACATGCGCAGGATCGGGATGCCCGCGCGGTCGCGTTAGCGCGCCGCGCTATCGCTGGACGGATGATCGAAGGCGCTAATACGCGTGGGTGCGCGCGTCGATAGCTGCGCTGAGATGAGTCTTCAGCCGACGCTGGACGAGCAGGCGCTGCTGGCGGCCAATCGCCGGCGCGATCAGCCGCGGATGTCGCCGCGCGAGTTCTTGACCGAGCTGGCCGCGGTGTCCGGGATCGCCGCCGCCACCGCTGGGCTGTGGTGGCTGGCGCCGCCGCACGGGCTGCGACCGGCGGCGTCGATCCTGTGCATGCTGGCGCTGGTCGTCGCCAACCGGGTCGTGTTCGAGACCGCCTTCGGGTTCACGGTCGCCAGCCAGCTCGCATTCGTGCCGCTGCTGTTCGTGCTGCCGCTGGCGCTCGTCCCGCCGGCGGTGATCGTCTCGATGCTCGCCACACGGCTGCTCGATGTCCTGCGCGGCGAGGCGACAGCGAGCGCGCTGCTGCGAACGCCCGCGAATGCCTGGTTCGCGGTCGGCCCGGCGCTGGTGTTCGCGCTCGCCTCGGTATCGCCCGAGCACGCCGGCGCGGCGCTGCTGCTGGCCGCGCTGGCGGCGCAGTTCTGCTTCGACTTCCTCGCCTCGGCGGTTCGCTGCCGGCTGGCGCGCGAGGCCGGCCTGCGCGCCCAGCTGCGCGACAGCTGGGTGTACACGATCGACGCCGCGCTGTCGGGCGTCGGCCTGGTGGTGGCACTTCAGATGGGCTCGCAGCCCTTCGCGGTGCTGGCGGTCGTGCCGCTGCTGGGAGTGCTGGCGATGTTCGCTCACGAGCGGCAGGGGCGGATCGGAAACCTGATCGAGCTCAACGACACCTACCGCGGGACCGCGCTGCTGCTCGGTGACGTGATCTCCGCCGACGATGGATACACGGGCGAGCACTCGCAGGGCGTGGTCGAGCTGTCGCTCGCGGTCGGCGTCCAGTTGGGGCTCGATGCCGAGCGCCTCCGCAACCTCGAGTTCGGCGCGATGCTGCACGACGTGGGAAAGGTCGTGGTACCAAAGGAAATCATCAACAAGCCGGGCAAGCTCGACCCCGCCGAGTGGGCGATCATCAAGACCCATCCTGGCCAGGGTGAGCGGATGCTTTGCCGGGTCGGCGGCTTCATGACCGAGGTAGGACGGATCGTCCGCCATCACCACGAGCGCTGGGACGGCAGCGGCTACCCGGACGGCCTCGCCGGCGAGCAGATCCCGCTCGAGGCACGGATCATCTCCTGCTGTGACACCTGGTCAGCGATGCGGACCGACCGGTCCTACCGCGCCGCGCTGCCGCCCGAGCGAGCGCGGGCCGAGCTGGTCGCGGCCACCGGCCCGCAGCTCGATCCGGATGTCGTGCGAGCACTGCTAGGGGTGCTCGACGACGCCGGGCGGGCAGGCGCGCACGCTGCGCTGGCTCGGGTCGCCTGACCGCACGGGCGTCGGCCGCACGCGGGCGAGGCGGCGACCGTCAGGCGGCCTCGAGCCCGGACTCCGGTCGGTCGTCGTCGGACGCGTCCTCGTCAGCGAGGTCGTCATCGGCCTCGTCGTCGGGCTCCTCATCGGCCTCGTCGTCATGCTCGTCGTCGGGCTCGTCGTCATGCTCGTCGTCGGGCTCGTCATCGGGCTCGTCGTCGGGCTCCTCCTCGCCGACCGCCTCGAGCGCGACGCCCTCGACCTCCGTGACGGCCTCGCTCTCGCCTCGCCGGCGGCGGCGCTTGGCGCCACGCCGCCCCTTGGGGAAGTTGCGCAGCAGCTCGCGGGCAAGCGCGGCGGGCTTGCGCGCCATCCGCGTTCGCGCGCCGCGGAGCGCCTCCTCGGCCTCGGGCGTATGCGCCAGCGCCGCGGCCAGCAGCGCCGCCGACAGGCGCCGGTCCTCCTTTCGCGACGCGTGCACCAGCCGGCGCGCGTTGCGCGCATGGGCGGAGCCGGACGAGTTGACCAGCAGACCCAGCAGACGCTTGGTCTCCGGCCAGCGCTGGACGGCGTACTCCTCGTGCACCTCGCGCGTGTACTCGGCCATCCGCCAGATCCAGGCGTTGGCCTGGTCGCGGCGCCCGATCCGGCGCTCGGCCAGCGCCTGGAGCATGATCTTGACGCCCTCGCGCCGCTCGTCGCGGGGCCAGCCGCCCATGATGTCGATCGAGGTGTCAAACGCCTCCGCGTCGCGGCCGGCGGCGATCTCCTGCAGCGCGCGCAGGCGCAATTGGGAATTGCGGTTGCGCTGCACCGCGGTCAGCAGGAAGCGGCGCTTGAGCTCGCCACCTCGATCGAAGTGCAGCATCGCCTTCGCGCGCCGCCAACCGTTGGGCGCCACGCGGGCTCCGGCCAGCGCCGCCCACACGTGCTGTTCGCCGTAGTCCAGATGCTCGACGGCGATCCGCCACAGCTCGCGCTCGAACACCTCGGCGCGCCGGTCGGGATCGGGCGTGACCGGCAGGACACGGCGCTCTACGCGCACCCGCCGCCCGCGGCCGCGCCGGACCGGTCCGACGACGATCGCGCCGCCGCGGTAGACGTCGCGGTCAAGGAGTGAGTGCAGCGTCACGACCGGATCGTCGTGCTTGGTGGCGGGGTGGACGAAATCGATCACGATCCCGGCCTCCTTGCCGGGGTGCCGACGCGTGACGCGGCCGACGCGCTGCTGGTAGATGCGCTTGGAGGCCGTCGGCGCCAGGTGCATGCAGATCGTCGCGCGGGGGCTGTTCCAGCCCTCAGCCAGCAGCTGGGCGTTGACCAGCACGTCCACCTTGCCCGACTCTTAGTCGGCCAGGATCCGCGCCAGCTCGCGCTTGGGCGTCTCGCCTGACACGCCCTTGGCCTTGATCCCGAGGTCCCGGAACGCCTGCGCGACGTTGTAGGCATGCTTGACGCCGGCCGCGTAGACGACCCCGGGGACGCCGTTGAAGCGGGTCTTGTAGAGGTCGGCAATGGCGACATTGAACGGCGTCTGGTCCAGCAACTCGGCCAGCATCTCCTGGTCGAACTCCGTGTCCACCTCGCCCCGGCGCAGCGGCACCTTGGCGATCGTGCGGACCCCCGGGCCCGGCGGGATGCGGATGCAGCGCAGCGGCGAGATCACCCCGCGGCGGGCGGCCTGGGCGAGGTCGAAGCGGCTGGTCTGGGTCGGGAACAGGTCGGTCACATGGCGCGCGATCAGCGCACCGGTGGCCGTCATGCCGATGAAGATCGGCCCGGCCCAGGCGCGGATCGCCGCCGAGGTCTTCTCGCCCAGCGCGGTGTGGGCCTCGTCGCAGATCACGATCGCGTAGGCGTCGGAGACCCTGCCGGCGTTGCGCACGAACCACTGGTAGGTCTCGACCGTGACCGGCCCCTTGGGCGAATCGTGGCCATCGAGCAGCGGGGCGCAGATCCGGTCCCGGTAGCCGCGATCGCGCAGCTCGCCGTTGAACTGATCGACGAGGTTGCGGCGGTGGGTGAGGATCAGCACGCCGCCGGTTCGCGACCCCTCGACGAACCCGAGCGCCGCAACTGTCTTGCCCGCCCCGGTCGCATGCTCAAACCAGAACCGCCGGGCGGCGTTCGGGTCCTCGGGCTGCTCGCCGAGCTGACCCTCCTCGCCTTCGACGTCCTCCTCATCGCTCCAGTCCTCCGGCTCCTCGTCGTCCTCGTCCTGGTCTAGGTCGTCGTCGTCCCCGTCCCCGTCCTCGTCGTCGTCGTCGTCGTCCGGGTCGTCGATCGGGTCAAGCTCTCCGCGGGCAACGACGTCCTCGGCCACGACGGTTGCGCCGTCGCCGTTGGCCGTCGGCTGGCCCTCCGCCAGCAGCGCCGTGAGCGTGCCCGACAGCGCGTCGACCTGGTGCGCCGACAGCACGGTCCCGTCCACCAGCTGGGGCTCCTCCTCGGACAGCAGCCGCTCGAGTCCCAGCAGCAGCGAGAACCGCCGTCGCCACTCCAACGACGGCGCCCGATTGCCGTCCTGCACTTCGGCCAGCGCGGCGTCCAGCGCGAGGCGCCGCGCGGAGCCGGGCGCGAGCGCCTCTTCGAGCGTCTCGCCGTCGTAGACGAAGCGCTCGCGCGTGAGCAGCTCGGCGCGTGCGATCTCCTCGGGACTTGGGAAGGGGGCGTTCACACCCATCGGTGATTGAAGTGGCGTCAGAATGACGAGCCGCGGCGTAAGGTCGTGGCGGCTCCGGCGGTCTCCGGCACGAGACCGAGTAAGGCGAGGTTCCTCAGAAGCGTCCCCCGGCCTGTGGCGCGAAGGATAAACGATATTTAAGCAGATGCGACAGACCGGCCACCTGTCAAGCTGTCGCTGTGAGCACGCGAACCCGCTCGCGGCTACTTCTAGCGCTGCTGGTGGTGGCGTTGGTCGTGCTGGTCGGCGCGATCCGAGGCTCCCGCACAAGCCAGGAGAGCGCGGCGCCATCGAAGCACGCCGTGGCGGCTGCTTTCGCGGGCTCGCCGCCGGCGCTGGCCTCGCTGCACGCGCGCGCGAACCGGCTGATCAGCGGCGGTCCGAGCGCGCTTGCGGCGGAGTTGCGCCGGCTGCACGGCCACCCGGTGGTGATCAACGAGTGGGCCTCCTGGTGTGAGCCGTGCCAGAGCGAGTTCCCGTCCTACCAGCGCGCCGCGGTGGCGTTCGGCCGCGAGGTCGCGTTCATCGGCGTCGATGGCAATGACACCAACGCCCGCGCGAGCGCGTTCCTGCGTCGCTTCCCGGTCACCTACCCCAGCTGGGTGGACCCCCACCAGCAGATCGCGCGCTCGCTGCAGGCGCTCGGTGGCTATCCGCAGACGATCTATCTCGACCGCAGCGGCGGCGAGGTCTACGACCACGCGGGGCCGTACCTGACGGTCGGCGCTCTCAAACGCGATATCCGCAGGTACGCGCTGGGATGATCGACCAGACCGCCTCCGCCTACGAGATCCGCCGCGCGCGCGGCGAGAACGAGCTGGAGGCCGCGCTCGCGCTGCGATACGAGGTGTTCTGCGAAGAGCAGGGCGTCCCCACGAGCGAGGAGCGCGACGGCCGCGACGGAGATGGCGTCCACCTGGTCGCCGTCGCCGCCGGTCGCCTGCTGGCCACCTGCCGGCTGCTGCTGGTCGGTCCGACCGTGCAGTTCAGCCGCCTGGCGGTGCGCCCCGACGAGCGACGGCGCGGGATCGCCACGGCGATGCTGCGCGCTGCTGACACCGAGGCGCTCGCCGGTGGCGCGCGGCGGCTGGTCCTGCACGCGCAGACCTATGCCCGCGCGCTGTACGAGGCGGCCGGCTACGAACCGCGCGGCCGGGCCTTCATGGAGGCCGGGATCGAGCACATCGCGATGGAGAAGCTTTTGCGCTAGCGGCCTGCCGGCCTGTCGGCCTGCCGGCCTGCCGGCCTGCCGGCGTGCTGCGCTGCGTCCGCGGGAGCGCCGAGCCACGCGCCAGGCCGATCGAGCCGGCGTGTCGCAGGGCCGCCGGCACCCGGGCACTCGCGGACACGCGACGCGATATGCGGGGGTGCGTGGCTCGCAACGCCCGCTAGCGTCCGTGGCGATGCCCGAGATCCGGATCGACCCGCTGAGCGGTTACCGCGCGATCGTCGCAGCCGATGCTGGGGGCGCCGGCAACGGCGCTCTGCGGACGCTGCTGGCGCCGGATGCGCCCGCGCCGGCGGCCGGCGCCAACCCGGAGCTGTTCTGGGCGGGAGCGGCACGGGGCGCACACGAGCGGATCGAGATCGTTCCGGGGCGCACGGCGCGGCTGGCCGAGCTGTCAGCGGCGCAGGTCGTCGACGCCGTGCAGCGGTGGCGCGAGCGGATGCGCGCCCAGGCGAGCGCGGCCTGTCTGCACCTGACGCTCGACGAGCCCGGCGCCGGCGGCTCGTTCGCGGAGCTGTACGCGCTTGACTTCGTGCCCGCGGCGATCGCCCGCGAGCGCGAGCGTTTCGGCGCATACGCCGCGCGGACGATGGGCGGCAACCTGCTTGGTGACCTGGTCCAGCACGAGGTCCGCCTGCGCGACCGGATCGTCGCGATCGATTCCGAAGCGGTGCTGATGGCGCCCTATGGGAGCCGCGCGCCCTACCAGCTGCTGCTGGCGCCGCGAACACCTCGGCTGCGGTTCGAGGACGACGGCCCGACCGGAGCCGCCCTGCTGCACGACGGGCTGTGCCGGTTGGCGCGCGCCCTCGGCGGGTCGCCGCCGCTGAGCCTATGGGTGAGGACCGCGCCAAGCGGGGCCGAGCAGTTCTGCTGGCGGATCGACGTGCTGCCGCGGCTGACGGCGCCGGCCGGGTTCGAGCTGGGAACGGGAGTCGGGCTGGACGCGATCTCTCCCGAGCGAGCCGCTGCGGCATTGCGCGATGCGTGACTGACGTGCGCGCGCTCGTGCAGCGGGTCAGCAGCGCCAGCGTCAGCGTCGCCGGCGAGCGCGTGGCCGAGATCGGGCCGGGGCTGTTGGTGCTGCTCGGGGTCACTCACGGCGACGGCGTGCAGGACGCCCGCCGGCTGGCGACCAAGGTCCGCGCGCTGCGCGTGTTCGACGATGGCGACGGGCGGATGAACGAGGCGCTGGGCGAGCGGGAGGTGCTGTGCGTGAGCCAGTTCACGCTGTACGGCGATGCGCGGCGCGGCAACCGGCCGAGTTGGGTGGCGGCCGCGCCGCCGGAGATCGCGCTGCCGCTGTATGAGCGCTTCTGCGAGCTCGTGGACGCGGAGCGCGGCGTGTTCGACGCCGAGATGGCGGTGGCGCTGGTCAACGACGGGCCGGTGACGCTGCTGCTGGAGAGCCCGTGAACACGGCGCCGTCGTTGGCGATCACGCCGCTGACGCCGAGCGCCTCCAGCTCGCGCGCCCGGGCGGCGTCGTCGACCGTCCACACGTACAGCTCCGCGCCGGCACCGAGGACCGCCTCCAGCAGGGCCGGCGTCACCACACCCCAGTGAGCCATCACCGCGTCGGCCAAGCCCTCGTGCAGCACCGCGGCGACCCGTGGCGGCAGCGCGCGCCGCAGATAGGCGAGCATCACCAGCGCGCCGGGGCGCGTCAGCGGATGCGCCAGCCAGTTGCGCCGCGCGCGCGGCACCGACAGGCCAAGCCTCAGCGCTGGCTCCGCGAGGCGCAGCGCGCGCAGGCTCGAGTCATGCATCGAGGAAACGAGCGTCCGCTCGACGAGCCCCCGGCCGTGCAGCACCTCGAGCACGGCCAGCTCATAGCCGGTGCCCTTCAGGTCCACGTCGAGCTCGACCGTGGCCGGCAGCAGCGCGCAGAGCATGTCGAGCGCCTCGGCAAAGCGAACCGGCGACGGATGCGCCAGCTCGGCCGAGTCGTGAGCCACCAGCAGCTCGCCGTCGAGCGCCAGCACGTCGAGCTCCACCATGTCCCAGTCGCAGGCCGCCAGGCGGCGCTCGATCTCGGCCGCGCCGTCCCCGGCGCGCACGATCGCATGGCCGACCCGGCGACAGCGCCCGCCGCCGGCCGCCCGACCGAGCGACGGCCGCGTCGACGCCGCGTGCCCGGGCATCACGTTCGGACCCGAATCCGGTGACAGGTTGCGGGCCACCTGATCAAGATACCGATGGCCGCGATCGGCTCCAGTTCAAGGCGGCCCTGGCACCTGAATGTCAGGCAACTGTCACGGTCTGTGACGGTGGTGTGCCAATCCCGCCGGCCGCGGCCACGGGGCCGCGCCGCGAACCTACGGTGGGCGGGTGCCCGAGCCGCGCCCAGCGCTCAACCACCGCAAGGCCGTTGGCCTGATGCGCCGGCACGGCTTCGTGGTCCGTCGCGAGGCCAAGCACGGCACGATCATGGAGCGAGGGTCACAGCGCGCCAGCCTGCCGCGCCATGGAGCGCGGGACTACGGGCCGGGGCTCAGCGGCAGGATCTACAAGTCTCTGGAATCGAGAGAGGGTGGCCCATGGACCTCACGGTCGTCGTCCACGAGGAGTGCGGGAGCTTCTGGGCTGAGGCCATCGAGCTCCCGGGATGCTTCGCGTCAGGCGGAACGCTGACGGAGCTTGACGAGGCGATGGCGGAGGCTGCGGGCCTGTACCTGTGGGACCTGCCGGCCGAGCTGCACCCCCCGCTCGCCGGCGTCGGCGAGCACGACGTCGCGCTGACGCCCGTTGCCCGCGGTCGCAGGCCCAGGAGCTGAAAGGGCCGCGGCGCAAGCGCCACCAGAGCCAACCCAGAGCAGGTCGCGTCAGCGGCCCCGCCGCGCCGACCGCGCCGGCGAAACGAGGCCCCGGCGCACCGCCGGGGCCTCGATCTACACCCTAGGTCAACCGCTGGGGGTCGCCGAGCCGAGTCCCAGCGCCGCAAGGACGTGCTGGAGCTCGAGCTGCGTGAGCCCGCCGGTGAGGTTGGCGATCCCGAGCTTGCTGAGCAGGCTTTGGATCTGTGTCGTCGAGATGTTGACGCCGAGGCTGTTCAGCAGGCTTTGCAGTCCGCCGAGGCTGGTGACGCCCGTGCCGCCTGCGAGGCCGCACAGCAGCTGACCGAGCAGCCCCCGGCTGGGGATCGCATCGATCGTGACGATCACCGGGCTCGCGTGCGTCTGTCCGTAGAGATCCACGACCAGACCGAGCAGGTTCAGATTCAGCGGCCCCAGGACCAGCTTGAGCACCTGGCAGGACGGCGGGGCGGCCGCCGCCGCGGCGGCATGCATCGACCGCGACGCCGACATCGACGCCGGCACCGACTGCGACGCCGTGAAGACCCGCAGCGAATGACCGTGAAGGCGGGAGTTCAGCGCCCGCGCGACTCTCGCATTCTTGGCGAGCGTGACCTTGGCGTGCGAGAGCGCACAGAACAGGTTCCCCAGGACCTGACCATGGAGGGCGTAGACGTCCAGGTTGATGGTCGAGGTCTGAACCTGTACGCCGAGCAACTCGAGGTCCAGCGGCGCGAGATGGAGTGTGAGGACGTTGCACCGTCCGCCCCTTGCCCTGGCTGCGACCGCGAAGCTCACCGGCGCGCTGTCGCGCGAGACGGTGGTGCCAGAGGCCAGCGTGCCAGTCAGGGTCCCCTTGGCAAGGATGCCCTTCTTCGTTGCGTGGAAGCTGGTGACCCTCGCTGTCACCGACAGCTGGGGCGATCTAGCCGATTTGGCGATCGCCGACGGCGCGATGGCCGCGGCGAGCGCGAGTGTTGAGACAACGGCGATGACGAGCTTGCGCACTCCGCCTCCCTTGGTGGATGGGTGATCCGGCCGGCTGTGATTGCGCGCTACCCGGGCTCGCGGACTTGAACCGCAACATTCGCAGCGCCGTGCCACCCGCGCCATTCCAGAGCAGATGCCCACCTCAGGCCGGGCGCGGGTCGTCGACCAGCGGCCGATGAGATTCCCGTCAGGATCCGAGAAGCGCGGGCGCCGGGCCACCGCTAGCTTGCGCATCAGTTGAGATCGTCGTGCGCCGCTTGGCGCGGCGCAGAGAGGAGCTTTGTGATGGCTGACCGCAGATCCGCAACGACCACCAAGAAGGCGCCCGCGGGCCGGGCGTCCCAGCGATTCACCGCCGAGGAACGGGCGGCGATGAAGGAGTACGCCCGGGAACGGAAGAAGGCCGCGGGCCGCGGCGCGAGCGCCACCAGAGCCGACGGAGAGAGCGACGTGCTCGAGAAGATCGCCGAGATGCCGCAGGCGGATCGCGCGATCGCCGAGCGGATCCATGCGATCGTCGCGGCCACCGCGCCGGAGCTGGTGCCGAGAACCTGGTACGGGATGCCGGCGTACTCCAAGGACGGCAGCGTCCTCTGCTTCTTTCAGAGCGCGCAGAAGTTCAAGTCCAGGTACGCGATGCTGGGCTTCAGCGACAAGGCCAAGCTCGACGAGGGCTCGATGTGGCCGACCTACTACGCCGTAAAGGCGCTGTCTGGCGCCGAGGAGAAGCGGATCGTCGCGCTGATCAAGCGGGCGGTCAGCTGAGCAGCCGCCCGTGCCTGGGGAGCTCGTGCACCCGCCGAAGGCCCGGTCCGGCGACCGCGTGGCCGTGCTGTCGCCGTCGTTCGCCGCACCGGGCGTGGCCCCCGCCGTGCACGAGCAGGCGATGCGCCGGCTTGCCGAGGTCACCGGTCTGATCCCGGTCGAGTACCCGACGACCCGCGTGGTCGGCGCCGGCCCACGGGAGCGCGCCGCCGACCTGAACGCGGCCTTCGCCGATCCTGGCATCCGGGCGGTTGTGGTCACCCTCGGAGGCGAGGACCAGATCCAGGTCATAGTCGCTCAGCGCCGCCGGGTCGGCCCACCGACGGAGCCGTGGACCTGGGCCGGCCCGTCCGAAGTCGTCACCGGCCGGACCTGGGGAGGGTGCATCGAGGTCCTGCAGTGGATCCTCACCGCCGGACGGTTCCGCGTGGACTCGACGGTGCTGGACGGCGGGGTGCTGATGCTCGAGACCAGCGAGGAGCTGGTCACCGAGCGCTACAACCCGGGACGCGGTGATCTGCGCCGGTGTGCCGTTCGGTCACACCCGGCCCCAGTGGATCCTCCCCTACGGCGGAGAGATCACGGTCGACGGGACGCGGCGGCAACTGTGGGCCGACTATCGCTGACCGGGTGCGAGCGCGGGTGCGGGCGCGGGCGCGGTACTCGGGCACATGCAGATTGCGCGAAACTTGCCCGGGGGTCGGAGGTTTCGCGCCAGGTGCACGCACAGCCCCGAGAATGCGCGAAAGCTCGGGCGGCACATCCGAGCTTTGCGCAGATCGCAGGTCAGCCCGGCGGATGCGGCCGCACCGATGCTGTCGGGGAGTGCAGGCTGATGGTCGAGGACCCGGAGCGATCGCTGCGCCGGTGGGACTGCTCCCACGGGGCCGAGCGTCGCGTCAGGCCGCCTCTGGCTGAAGCAGCGGCGGCACGGTGGGCACCGCGGGCCGGATCTCGCCGGAGATCTGCTCCAGGCTGCGGCGCGAGGTCTCCGGCACCGCGAAGGTCAGCAGCATCCCCAGCAGCGACATCCCGGCGGCGAACTCCAGCGCGCCGCTGACGCCGAACGCGCTGCTCATGTGCGGGAACAGGAACACGCCGATGAAGGCGCCCAGCTTGGCCACGCCGGCCGAGATGCCGTGGCCGGTCGCCCGGACCGAGGTCGGGAAGCACTCGGCGGCGAGCACGAACGTGGTCGTGTTGGGGCCGAACTCCGCGAAGAAGTAGCTGACGCCGAACAGCAGCAGAAACGGCGTGGCGGCGGCCGTGACTCCGGGGATCACGCCGATCGCCAGGAACATCAGGCCCATCATCGGGAATCCGATCAGCTGCAGCCGGCGGTGTCCGATGCGGTCCATCAGCGCGACCGCGAGGTAGTAACCGGGCACCGCCGCGACCGCGAACACGATCAGGTTGAGCGCCAGCGACTGCTCGATCGTCGCGCCCTTGCCCAGCACCGTCTTGACGATCAACGGCGCCGACACCGAGTTGCCGTAGTAGGCGTAGTCGAACGCGAACCAAGTCCCGGCGGTCCCGATCAGGGTCAACATCAGGCGCCGGTTCGAGAGGAACTGCCGGATGCTCATCCGTCCGCTGCCCGCGGTCGCGCTTTTGACGGTGCGCGCCGACACGGCCCCGTTGGAGTACGCGGCCATGCTGCGGACCGCCTGGCTCTCCTGCCCGAGCACCCAGGTCTGGTAGCGCGGGGACTCCGGCATCCGGCGCCGGAAGTAGAGGACGGCGCCGGACGGCACCGCCCCGAGGCCGAGCAGCACCCGCCAGATGACCCCGTGGTCGACCCCGGCCGACAGCAGCGCCAGGCCGGCCGCGTAGCCGGCGAGCGTGCCGAGCGCCTGCATCGCGAACACCAGGCCGACCAGCCGACCCCGATTGGCGCGGTTGGAGTACTCGGTCATCAGCACCGCCGACACGGGGTAGTCGCCGCCGACGCCGATGCCCAGGACGAACCGGAACGCAACCAGCGCGATGAAGCCGGGGGCGGCCGCCGAGGCGAGCGCGAACACCAGCATGATCGCGGCCTCCAGGCCATAGATGCGCGTACGGCCGAGCCGGTCGGCGAGCCGCCCCCAGACGATCGCGCCGAAGAACGCCCCCAGCAGCGTCATCGAGTTGATCAGCCCGGTCTGGCTGGTGCTCAGGTGCCACTGGCTGCTGATCAGCGTCGAGGCGGTCCCGATGATGAACAGGTCGTAGGCGTCGGTGAAGAAGCCCATCCCGGCGACGAACACCGCCTTCGAGTGAAACCGGGAGACCCGAACCTCGTTCAGCGCGTCGATGACGTTGGCGCCGTTGCCGTCCATCTGCAATCGCGAAGTTATCTCCGCCGCCGGACGCAGTTGTTGCGATGCTGTGAATGCCCGCAAAACCGGCCGTAGGGCCAGGCGGGCGCGCAGCTACGAGCCGCCGCCCGCGCGCGATCAACAGCAGCCGGCAGGCCCGACGAGGGGGTCCGGACGGTCGGGGGGCAACCGCCCGGACCCCTCGTCAGTTGTTACGGCTGAGCTGTGAGCTCCTGCACGAACGCGGGCGCGTTCGGCGCACCCCACCCGGTCGTGGCGTCATAGCCCGTCGTGGTCGGGAACCCGGGAACCGACGACTCCCACTGCTGATTGTCGACCAGGTCGCCGACCGACTTGCCGTTGAACACGGGCGGAGCCGTCCCATAGTGCCGCGGGACGATGTCCGTGTAGGCGCTGCCACCGACGCCGTCCTGATACAGGATCGGGTCCAGGAACCCGATCGGCTGGCTGCCGGCCGACTGCCGAGCGGCGTTGACCAGCGCGGTCAGGCCGGCGGTCTGCGGCGAGGCGGCGGAGGTGCCGCCGTAGACCTGCCAGCAGGCCGACCCGCCGCCGCAGTTGTACTGCGGGTAGGCGGAGATGTACACGTCCACGCCGCCGTTCACGGCCGCGTTCCAGGCCGTGTCGGGCACCAGGCGATGGTCGCCGGAGGTCGCGTCCACCCCAGACTGCCATGACGGCCGCGGGTACAGCGCGCTCGCGCCGCCGCCGGTGGAGATCGGACCCCACGACTCGTTCCACACCGCCTGGGTGTCGCCGCTGTCGGTCGAGCTCCAGTACGCCGGGTTGAAGCTCCCGTCCGAGTTGAACGCGTCGTTGCTGGAAGGGGTCCAGGTCCAGCCGTACTGAAGCTGGGTCCCGCCGACCGCGACGACGTACGGCGAGCTGGCCGGGTAGCCGACCGTCGGGTACGGGAACGTCCGCGACTCCTTGTGCTGCTTGCTCGACCCGACCGTGCCGGTGTCACCCGAGGAGGCGAAGAAGTTGTCGCGCTTGGCGAGTCCCTTCTGGAACACGGCGTCGAACTTCGCGGTCTGCTGCGCTCCGGCGCCTCCGAAGTCCTGCTCGGCCGCGCCGAAGGACATCGAGAACAGCGTCCCCGGCGGGGTCGCGTCGATCTCGGCGGAGATCGCCTTGAACAGGTTCGGGAAGCCCTGGACGCCCACCGTCTCCGCCGGCGGGACCGCCAGCAGGATGATGTGCGCCTCGGGCGCGATCGAGTAGGCCCACTCGATGTCGAGGGTCGCCTCCCCGGACCAGTTGGCGGCCGCGCATGGCCCCGACAGGCCCTTCGAGCTCGAGCAGGTGTTGTGATACTGCGGGTTGCCTTGCGGGAACACCTGGTCGAAGTTCGGCCTGGGCAGGTTCGGGAAGAATGTGTCATGGAACGTCTGCAGGTCCTGCGCCGCGGTCGGACTGCCGTACGCGTCGACCAGCACGATCGTCTGGCCCTGGCCGTAGTTGGGGCTTCCATCCGCCAGCGGCGCGACACGGTCGACTCCGTAGGCGGAGCGGATGTCCTGGGGCGTGTAGCAGTGGAAGAAGTCCACGGGGCTGCCGTCGGGCAGCGTGCAGGTAGTGTTCGCATCCCGCCGGGCCGGGAACACGCCCGGGCTCCGCGGTACGCTGACGGCGAGCGGGGTGGCGCTCGCTTGGGCCTGCGCATGGCTGGACATCGCCCGGGCCATCCGCTTTACGCCGGACACGCACTCGCTGTAAGGCGTGCCCCTCTGACCCTTGACGTGCTTCTTGGAGAGCTTCTGCGCCGCGCACGTGCGTGACGGGTTGGCGTTCTGGCCGGTCGCCAGGGCCGCGTGGGCGTGGGCCATCGCGACCACGCACTGCGAGAACGGGGTGCCCTTGGTGCCCGGAGCGGCGTCGGAGCGCTTGTGGCTCTCGGCCTGGCAGTAGCGACCGTAGGCCTTGGTGTTGGCCGCCGCCGTGCTCGGATGCGACGGGTGGGCGGGGTGCGCGGGGTGGGCCGGGTGGACGGGGCCACCGGACGCCAGCGCCGAGGACGAGACGACGAGGAACGCCGCCGCCGCCATCAGTAGGACGATTGCTCTTCTAACGGTCAAAATGGATGCCTCCTTGGGCCGCGGTCGACCCATCGATGCCGATCCGAACGCCTTCCGGCGACGCGGGTCAGGCGTTTGACCTCAACTACGCGCGGCGATGGCGAAGGTCAGGGGCTACTTCTCGGCGGCCTTGGCGTGCGCGGCCGCGGAGTTGCCGGGGCCGGTGGCGACAGCGGCGGCAAACGTGGCCGAATCGCCCTGTGCGGTCGGGGCGGCGGACGTCTTGGCGGAGTTGCCATGCGCGACCGCGTGCGCGGCTGCCGGGTTGCCGTTCTTGGCCGCGCGGGCGGCCGCCGAGTTGCCGTGAACCGCCGAATGGGCCGCGGCGGAGTTGCCGTGCGCAGTGGTGCGCGCCGCCGCTGAGTTGCCGTGCATGGCCGCGCGGGCGGCCGCCGAGTTGCCGTGAACCGCCGCATGGGCGGCTGCGGAGTTGCCGCGGGCCGGGGCGCGGGCGGCCGCGGAGTTGCCGTGAGCGGGAACGCCGGCGATCGCGGAGGCTCGGTGCGCGGCGCCGCGGTGCGCGGCCGCTGC
>JBOGYE010000227.1:0-8618 GCA_050696635.1 Solirubrobacteraceae bacterium
GGCGACGGCTGGAGCGCGCACGTGGCCGGCGCGATCGGGGTCTCGACCGATGCGCAGGCGTCGTGGTGGGGCGGGCGCGGGATCGGCACCGTCCCCCACGGGCTGATCGCCGCCTATCGTGGCGACACCGTCAAGGCGGCGGTCAAGTGCGCCGACCGCTTGCACGAGCACATGAACATCACCGTGCTGGTCGACTTCGACAACGACTCGGTCGGCACTGCGCTGGCGGTCGCCGACGCGCTGGGCGACCGGCTCTGGGGGGTGCGCCTTGACACCTCTGACACGCTCGTCGACCGCGCGCTGCTGGACGAGATGGGCGCCTTCAAGCCGACCGGGGTCAACCCGCGCCTGGTCGAGAAGGTCCGCGCCGCGCTTGACGCCGTCGGCTTCGACCGCGTCAAGATCGTCGTCAGCGGCGGCTTCGACGCGCAGCGAATCGACGCCTTCGAGACGGCCGGCGTGCCGGTCGACGCCTATGGCGTCGGCTCGTCGCTGATCCGCGGCGATAACGACTTCACCGCCGACGTGGTGCTGCTGGACGGGCGGCCGTGTGCCAAGGTCGGACGCCGGTACGCGCCCAACCCGCGCCTGGAGCGCGTGTACTAGCCCCGCAAGCTGGCGTCGATCGATCGCGGCCCGCCATGACGCTGGCGGTCACCGTTCAGTAACGCCTCAGAGCCGCCGATAAGCACCCTGGTGCCCATGCTCACGGACGCGTTTCTCGGCGACCCCAATGTGATCGCGTGGGTCCACGACTGGCTGCCCGCGATCCTGATGATCGTCCTGGTCGGGATGCTGTGGGCGATGGTGCGCGCGATGCCGCGCACGCGCCCGTCCGAGATCCGTCCGTCACAGACGCCGTCGATCGCATGGGCCGACATCGCCGGGGTCGACGAGGCCAAGGAGGAGCTGCGCGAGGTGGTCGACTATCTGCGCAACCCGCGACGCTTCGCCCGGCTGGGGGCTGACGTCCCCAGCGGGATCTTGCTCCACGGTCCGCCCGGGACCGGCAAGACGCTGCTCGCCAAGGCGGTCGCGCACGAGTCCGGAGCGACCTTCTTCTCGCAGTCGGCGTCGTCGTTCGTGGAGATGTTCGCCGGCCTGGGCTCGGCGCGGATCCGCCGCCTGTTCAAGGCCGCTCGCCGTCACGCGCCCGCGATCGTGTTCATCGACGAGCTCGACGCGGTCGGCACCGGGCGCACCGGCGGCGCCGGCGGCGACCGCGAGCACGACCAGACGCTGAACCAGTTGCTGGTCGAGATGGACGGCTTCGACGCCAAGGGCTCGGTGGTCGTGATCGCGGCCTCCAACCTGCTGGAGAAGCTCGATCCGGCGCTGCTGCGCCCCGGCCGCTTCGACCGCCAGATCTTCGTCTCGCCCCCCGACGTCGGCGGGCGTGAGCGGATCCTGGGCGTCCACACCCGCCGCAAGCCGGTGCATGAGGGCGTCGACTTCACGCTGCTGGCACGACAGACCGCCGGACTGACCGGCGCCGACCTGGCCAACATCTGCAACGAGGCGGCGATTCATGCCGCCCGCCGGGGCGAGCTGGTGATCGAGGCTGTCGACTTCGACACCGCGCTGGAGCGGGTGATGGCCGGGATGCAGTCGCGCCGCCGAATGACCGAGCGCGAGCGCCGGGTGGTCGCCTACCACGAGTCCGGCCATGCGCTGGTCGCGCGGCTGCTGCCCTCGTTGGACGCCGTTCACCGGATCTCGATCGTCCCGCGCGGGCGCGCGCTCGGCTACACGCTGAACCTGCCGGCCGAGGACCGCTACCTGCGCACCCGCGAGGAGCTGATCGACCAGATGACGATGCTGCTCGCCGGGCGCGCGGCCGAGCAGCTGGTGTTCGGCTCGGTCACCAACGGCGCCGTCGACGATCTGATGCGGGTCTCGGACATCGCCCACGCGATGATCCACGAGTACGCGATGGGCACCGAGATCGCCACGCTGCGGCTCGCCGGCCACCAGCAGTCGGAGGCGTCGCGCCGGGTCCAGGACGCCGAGGTGCGAGAGCTGTCGGACGAGGCCCTGCGCTCCGCTGTCGAGATGCTGTCAGGCCACCGAGCTCAGCTTGACCAGCTCGCCGCGACGCTGCTGGCCAAGGAGACGCTAGAGCGCGTGGAGATCGAGACGGTGATGGCCGGGCTGCCGCACGCGCGTCCGGACCGCGGACCCGGGACTCATCTCGGGCTGGCCGCGGCGTCCGCGCCCGCCGCGCCCGCGGTCGAGCGCTAACCGGCGGCCGACGCTCGTTATCCTGACCGCGGATGCTGTCCGCGATCGACCACATCGGTGTCGCCGTCGAGAACATCGATGACGGCCTGGCCGTCTATCGCGACCGATTGGGGATGGCGCTGGTGCACCGCGAGACGGTCGCCGAGCAGGGCGTCGAGGCGGCGCTGCTCGACATCGGCGACAGCCACATCGAGCTGCTGGCGCCGCTCGGGCCCGAAACGACGGTCGGCCGATTCGTGGAGCGCCGCGGGCCGGGGCTGCACCACGTCGCCTACCGGGTCGCGTCGGTCGCCGACGCGCTGGCAGCCTGCGCGGCTGCCGGCATCCGCGTGATCGACGAGCGGCCGCGCACCGGCATCCGGGGCTCGACGGTGGCGTTCCTGCATCCCGCCGCGACCGGCGGCGTCCTGACCGAGATCGTGCAGCCAGCGGAGGATCACTGAGATGGCCAATGACGACGACAAGCCCCAGAAGATCAGCATCGGCTTCCGGGGCGGCCCGGTGCTCAGCGCACGGGTGACGCCCTCCGAGCTGAAGAAGCTGCGCGAGGCGCTGCCCGGACCGGACAGCCCAGCGGAGACGCGCTGGCACGACCTCGCCGCCGACGACGCGGTGATCGCGCTGGACCTGACCAAGGTCGTGTACGTGATGGTCGACACCGAGGCCCACCGGGTGGGGTTCGGCGGCTAGCGCCCGCCGTGCGCGACTCCGGCGCACGCCTCAAGCTGCCCGACCTTGTTCGCCTGCGCCGGGTCCGCGATCGGATCGACCGCGAGTACGCGCAGCCGCTGGACGTCGAGGCGCTCGCCCGCCATGCGTACATGTCGGCCGGGCACTTCAGCCGCGCGTTTCGTCACGCCTATGGCGAGTCGCCCTACAATCTGATCCGGATCCAGCAGCTGCGCTGACCCCCTGGGACTGCAGCTAGACCTGCACCTAGACGATCCGGTTGCGCAGCACCCCGAGCCCCTCGACCTCCAGCTCGATCTCGTCCCCGGGTGTGAGCCAGCGCCCATCGTCGTGCTCGAGGATGCAGCCGCCGCCGACCGTCCCTGAGCCGATCACCTCGCCGGCCACCAGTCCCGGCGTGTTGCGCGCCGCGGCCGCCAGCAACTGCTCCCAGGACCAGTGGATCGCGCCGGTGCGGGTGTCTGTGCGGACCTCGCCGTTGACCCGGGCCACCGCGCGCAGGTCCAGGTCGGCCGGCAGCTCGTCAACCGATACCAGCTCTGGGCCGAGCGCGGTGGCGAAGTCCTTGCCCTTGGCCGGGCCGAGGCCGACCTGCATCTCCAGCCGCTGCAGATCGCGCGCGGAGAAGTCGTTCATGATCGTGAACCCCTCGGGGCGCCCGTCGGCGCCGATCACGCAGGCGATCTCCAGCTCGTAGTCGAGCATCGTCGTGTCAGCGGGACGATGGATCTCGTCGCCGTCCGAGTAGATCGCGCCCGTGTTGGAGAAATAGAACACCGGGAGCTCATACCAGGCCTCGGGCATCTGCTGGCCGCGCGTGGCACGGGCGTTGCGCACATGCTCCTCAAAGGCCATGAAGTCGCGGATCGACGGCGGCCGGCCGTCTGGGTACGGGCGCCTCATCGCGTGAACAGGGTCGAGAGGACGACCTCGGTGACGGTCCTGATCACGCCCGGTGTGGCCCGGATCCGCTCCAGCGACAACTCCAAAGCCTTGGTGTCCTGTGCCATCACGTGCAGCAGGGCGCTCGCCTCGCCGGCGACCGTGTGCGCCGAGACTACGCCCGGGTCGCGCCGCACCCAGCGCTTGATCTCGTTGCCGGACATGCCGCCGTCGCAATACAGGTCGACGAACGCCTCCGCATGCCAGCCGAACGCCTGCGGGTCGACGATCGCCGTGTAGCCCAGCACCACGCCGTCGCGCTCGAGCCGGTCAAGGCGGCGCTTGACGGCGGGCGCGGACAGGTGCACGTGGCGTCCGATGTCCTGGAACGAGCGGCGGGCGTTCTCCCGCAGCAGCGCAACGATTCTCTCATCAACCTGGTCCATAGGCGGGTGACCACGTATGATTACACAACGTAATGCCCTTGAGATGGGCTCCACGCAAGCGGATCATTGTTCTGTGACTACTGAAACGCTCCCCATCACCCCCCAGCCGGCCACAGACTCGATGCCCGTGCACGGGATCGACCATCTTGAGCTGTTCGTCGGCAACGCCGCCCAGGCGGCCTTCTACTACACCCGCGCCTGGGGCTTCACCGAAGTCGCCTACCGCGGCCTCGAGACCGGAACCCGCGACCGCGTCTCATACGTCCTGCAGCAGGGCCGGATCAGGCTGGTCCTGACCGGGACCCTGACCGGCGAGGACGAGATCGGCGAGCACCACCGGCGCCACGGCGACGGCGTGCGCACGATCGCTCTGTCGGTCCCTGACGCCACCGCGGCCTACGAGCATGCGGTCGCGCACGGCGCCCGCGGGGTTCGGACCCCCTACGAGCTGTCCGACGAGCACGGCACCGTCGGCCTGTCGTGCGTCGAGACCTACGGCGAGACGCGTCACCTGTTCGTCGCGCGAGGTGACTACCGCGGCGCCTTCCTGCCCGGCTACGAGGCTCGCGACGCGGCCCCGACCGGGCCTGACGGGCTGCTGGTCGGCATCGACCACGTGGTCGGCAACGTCGCCCTGGGCCACATGGAGGAATGGGTCGGCTACTACGAGCGCGTGTTCGGGATGACCGAGATGATCCACTTCTCCGACGAGGCGATCTCGACCGAGTACTCGGCGCTGATGTCCAAGGTCGTGACCGACGGCTCGGGCAGGATCAAGTTCCCGATCAACGAGCCGGCGCAGGGCAAGCGCAAGTCCCAGATCGAGGAGTACCTGGACTTCTACCGCGGCCCCGGCGTGCAGCACGTGGCGGTCTCGACGACCGACATCGTGCGCTCGGTGACCGAGCTGACGCAGCGCGGCGTGCGCTTTCTGCCGATCCCCGAGTCCTACTACGCCGACGTGCCCGAGCGGATCGGGGAGATCGAGCAGGACATCGCCGACCTCCGGCGGCTCGGGATCCTGGTCGACCGCGACGACGAGGGCTATCTGCTGCAGATCTTCACCCACTCGGTCGGCGACCGACCGACGGTGTTCTTCGAGCTGATCGAGCGCCACGGCGCCCGCGGCTTCGGCGAGGGCAACTTCAAGGCGCTGTTCGAGGCGCTCGAGCGCGAGCAGGACCGCAGGGGAAACCTGTGACCCGCGCAGCAGTGGAAGTGGGGGCGTAGAGCGATGCGCTACGAGCGTCGCGGAACCGTCCCCGCCAAGCGCCACGTGGCGCTGCGCGAGGACGGGCGGCTGCTGACCGAGGAGGTGATGGGGTTCGAGGGGTTCAGCGGCAACGAGTCGATCCTGTACCACCTCGAGTCGCCGTGCCGGATCAGCGAGCTGGGGCAGTTCACACCGCTGGCGCGCGAGGAATGGGTGCCAGAGGCGCACGCGCACCGTCTGTTTGACACTCGCGCGCTGACCGAGGGCGGCGATCCGATCACGGGCCGCCAGCTGCTGATGTACAACGGCGACGTGGAGATCGCGCTGTGCCGCCCTGACCGCGAGCAGGAGTACTTCTACCGCAACGGCGAAGGCGACGAGGTGATCTTCGTGCACCGCGGCTGCGGCGAACTGGAGACCAGCTTCGGCACGCTGCCATACCGCGAGCGCGACTACGTCGTGATCCCGCGCGGCACGACGTACCGCTTCCGCGCCGAGGGCGAGCAGCTGTGGCTGACGTTCTTCACGCCGGGCGAGATCGAGACCCCGAACCGCTACCGAAACCGCTACGGCCAGCTGCTCGAGCACGCTCCGTACTCGCACCGGGACTTCCATCCTCCCGGGGAGCTGGTCACCCACCGCGAGGGCGCCAATTACGAGCTGGTCGTGCGGGTCCGCGGCGGGCTGCAGCGCTACACGCTGGACTACCACCCGCTCGACGTGGTCGGCTGGGACGGCTTCGTCTACCCGTACACGTTCAACATCGACGACTTCGAGCCGGTCACGGGCCGAATTCACCAGCCGCCGCCGGTCCACCAGACCTTCCAGGGGCCGAACTTCGTGATCTGCTCCTTCTGCCCGCGCCCGCTGGACTGGGAGCAGGATGCGATCCCGATCCCCTACAACCACTCCAACCTCCAGTCCGAGGAGATGATCTACTACGTCTCAGGCGACTTCGGCTCTCGGCGCGGAGTGGACGTCGGTTCGGTGACCCTGCATCCCTCGGGGCTGCCGCACGGGCCGCAGCCGGGGCTGGCCGAGAAGTCGATCGGGCAACGCTGGACCGGCGAGCTGGCGGTGATGTGCGACACCTTCCGGCCGCTGTCGCTGACGCCGCTGTGCAAGGCGATCGACGACGGCCGCTACGCGTTCTCCTGGTCGGCCGGGGCCGAGTCCGGATCGGAGTCCGAGGGGGTGACCGCCGGTGTTTGAGGAGGCGCAGCTGTACGCGCCGATCACGACCGGCGAGGACGGCCGGGTCACCGTCCACCTGGACGAGAGCCACCCCGGATTCGGCGACCCCGAGTATCGCGCCAGGCGAAACCACATCGCCGCGCGCGCGCTGCGCTGGTCGCCGGAGGGGCCGATTCCGCATGTCGACTACACCGACCGCGAGTTGGAGGTGTGGCGCACCGTCTGTCGCGAGCTCGCGATCAAGCACGAGCACCTCGCGTGCCAGGAGTACCGGGACGCGATGGGGCGCCTGGCGCTGCCGACCGACCGGATCCCGCAGCTCGACGAGGTCTCCAAGCGGCTTGACCCGCTGACCGGGTTCCGGTACCACCCGGCCGCCGGGCTGGTCGGGTTCGAGGAGTTCTACGGCTCGCTCGCGGACGGGGTGTTCCACTCCACCCAGTACGTCCGCCACCACGCGCTGCCGCTGTACACGCCCGAGCCCGATCTGATCCACGAGGTGATCGGCCACGGCGGGATGCTCGCCAGCCCGCGCTTGGCCGAGCTCAACCGCCTGGCCGGGCGCGCCGCGCGGCGGCTCGAGACCGAGCCGGGCCGCGACTTCTTCGCCAAGGTGTTCTGGTTCTCGATCGAGTTCGGGGTGCTGTACGAGCGTCCCGGTGACCTGCGCGCCTACGGCGCCGGGCTGCTGTCGTCCTACGGCGAGATCGAGGAGTTCGCGGGCGCCGACATCCGCCCGCTGGAGATCGGCGCGATGGGCGTCCAGGAGTACGACATCACCAAGTACCAGCCGATCCTGTTCGCGGCCGACGGAGTGCAGCACCTGCTCGACGTGGTCGGCGGCTTCTTCGCCGAGTGCGACGACGACTCGCCGGCGCGGTTCGCGACGCCCGCCGCGGGCGCACTGCGGATCTGAGCGCGACGGCATCCCGGCGCGCGCGCCCCCTACAGTCCCGGGCCGATGCGATCCCTGCCCGAGCTTGACCGCAGGCTGCTGCTGCTGGCGCGCACCCGCGGCCACGGCCGCCGCCGTGAGCGGGCGGTCGCCGCCTACTCGATGCTGGGCGAGCACGCGGCCTGCTGGCTGGCGCTCGGGCTGGCAGGCGGGGCGTTTGACGGCGGCCGGCGCCGGCGCTGGCTGTCGGGTGTTGGGGTGGTCGCCTCCTCCTACGCGCTCAACTACGCGATCAAGCTCACGGTCTGCCGGCGGCGTCCGGAGCTGGCGGGGCTTCCACCGCTGACACCGACGGTCTCGCGCCTGTCGTTCCCCAGCGCCCACGCCACTACCTCGTTCGCCGCGGCGGGTGTGTACCGCGGCCTGCTGCCGGCGCCCGCGCTGTACGGCCCCGCGCTCGCGTTCGCGCTCAGCCGACCTTATCTGGGCGTGCACTACCCCAGCGACGTGCTCGCCGGGGGGCTGCTCGGGGCCGCGCTCGCCGGCGCGACGGGGCGCTTGTCGTGCCGATGAGGGTCGGGATCGTGGGGATGCCCAACGCGGGCAAGTCCTCGCTGTTCACCGCCCTGACCGGGGTGGCGGCGGAGGCGGCCAACTACCCGTTCACGACGATCGAGCCCAACATCGCGATCGTGCCGGTCGCCGACCCGCGGCTTGATGCCGTCGCCGCCACGGTGCGGGCCTCCAAGGTCGTGCCCGACACGATCGCATTCCACGACATCGCGGGACTGGTCGCGGGCGCGCACCGCGGCGAGGGCCTGGGCAACCAGTTCTTGGCCAACATCCGCGAGACCGACGCGATCGTGCACGTGGTGCGTGCCCACACCGACGAGAGCGTCGTGCATCCCGAGGGGCGAGTCGATCCGCTGGCCGACATCGAGACGATCGAGACCGAGCTGATCTACGCCGACCTCGAGCAGGCCGAGCGCCGGATCGATCGCGTGACCAAGCAGGCGCGCGGCGGCGACCGGGCCGCCGCGGCCGAGGAGCGCTGGCT
>JBOGYE010000228.1:0-14378 GCA_050696635.1 Solirubrobacteraceae bacterium
CATACAACGTCACAACGCCCCCGCGCCCTTCCTTGGCGATCTGCGTGCGGGCTCCTACGGGGCGGGGGAGCGGACATTGATCACCGACCAGCTCAGCGCCCACAATCAGGCGACGCTTGCCCACAACGCGGATGGGACGGTCGTCTCCTCCACCGACCCAACGGGAACCAGACCAGCTACGGGTGCACCTCAGGGAATCTGACGACGGTCACGCCGCCCGCGGGGTCGGGGCTGAACCCGGTCACGCTGACCTCTGAGGACCCCAACCGCGTCAAGACGCTCAGCACGGTCGCCGGCTCGCCGGCGACCTGCCATGAGGTCGAACTCAGTCAGTCGGTGTGCTTGAGCTCGTGGACGACGGCGCGACGGATCCAGGCCGAGACCGAACGGTCCTCGGCCTCGGCGGCGCGGCGCACCTCTGCCAGCTGCTCGGGGGCAAAGCGAACCGGCACCATCTCAGTCAACGCCTGACGGCGGCGGCGGGCGGGACCCTGAGGGCGCTGGTTCTCGGGCTGGGCGTAGAAGGCGTGCTCCTCGTCGGGGGTGCGGGGTGTGCTCATCGATCCTCGCGGTATTGGTCGGCCAGATGCTTGGAGGCCTCATAGCAGCCGATCGGGCGACAGCGCCGAGGGTTCTTTTGGCGAGAGGGCGCCAGCGGCACGACAAGAAACCCGGCCGTCGACCTCGGCGCACATCAGCCAGTGCGCCGGCCCGATCGCCGGATAAAAGAGCGGATCGCCCGGCCACACATCGTGGATGTCATCGATGCCGAGATGAGGGTGCTTGAACAAGTGCGCGGCCTGCGCATCGATCTCAAAGGGGTCCTCGTCGTCGAGGAGATCGAGATCGAAGCGGTCGCTCACCCAAGAAGTGTATTACAAACGATCACATAACGGGGACCGACGGCGGTGAACGTCCCATCCATCCTCCCTCGTGCGCACCCGAAAACCTCAGACGCGCACGACGCTGATCGCGAGATCGTCGAAGTCGGCGTCTTGGCTGTAGACGGCCACGCGATGTGCGTGGGCGGTCGCGGCGATCCAGGCGTCTTGGACTTTCGGTCGGCGTCCGGCTTTACGCGCGGTGGCGACCAACTCCGCGAATGACGCGGCGACGGCCTCGTCGACGTCGAGGGCGGCGTAGGTCGACTGCGCGGCCTGCAGCGTGCGCAGCCGTCGCGCGCGCACGGCCTCGGAGGTGGCCATGTGAACGCCGAGGGCAAGCTCGGCCAGCGTGACGATTGAGATGGCCGCCTCGTCAGGCAGCCGAGAGCGGTCGAGCTGGCATCCCTGCTCGCTGGTGATGAACACCGACGTGTCGAGGATGCCCTTCACGGGTCGGCCACGGTGTCTGGCAGCGCGTCGGCGAGCTCGTCACGCAGCGCGGGGTCGGCTTGGATCAGGCTGGCCATCACGCGCTCTCGCGCGACCCACGCAGAGCGGGACGGCAGTGGGCCAAGCTCGGCAACCGGACGCCGGTCGACCGTGACCCGAAGGCGCTCGCCGGCCTCCACGCGACGCAGAACCTCCGCGGTGTGATTGCGCAGTTCGCGGACGGAAACGTCGACACCCACAGGCCCGAGCGTAGCATAAGAGCTACACCAGGGCGGCATTCCGGATTGTCCGCCCGTCAATTCCGGATTGTCCGGCTGTCCGTTCCGGATTTGCCGGTACCTTCAGGGGGCCGCCACGCCGACGCGAGCGGGAAGCGCGCGCTGGTGCCGGCGCTCAGGCGGGCAGCAGCACAAGCGCCTCGCAATGACGAGGACGGAGCAACCCGAAGTGGCGATGATCAAGGCTGGCCAGCTTGGGCTCGCCGAGGCGCTCCACGACGGCCAGCACGGCCGCGTCCACGAAGCCGACGTCGGCATCGGCGTAGCGATCGCAGATCTCGCGGACCCGCGCGTAATCGGCGGCGACGAGCGGCTCGACCGCGTACGCACGCTCCTCGATGTCAGCCAGCAGGGCGACGAGGACCCCGGGATGGAGCTTGCGGTGAATCCAGTAGTCGACCTCCACGAGCACCGGGGCCGGGATCACGAGCGTCTCGCCGGCGGACTCGATCAGCGACCGGCACCCGGCGTGATCGGCGTCGGAGCGATCGAGCGAGGCATACAGCGCCCCGGTGTCGAGAATCAGCGCCAGGAGGTTGGCTCCGGTCGCTCGCTGCTCGTCCTTCGAGCCGTGTCGGTCGATCCGGATGCACCGACCCCGAGGCTTCGCGGGATGGGCCGAGCTCGGTCGACCGCATCCTCGAGGGCCTCGCGCACCACGGTGGCCATCGACACCCCTCGGTCAGCGGCGATCCGTCGCAGACGGTTGCGGAGCTCATCCGGGAGCATCAGAGTGGTGCGATGCATACCATAATGATATCTGTCGCGACATATGTCGGATCGTCGCGCGTCGGGCAGCCAGCATGCGCCGGTTCTGGCGTATGATGCGCCCGATTCGGCGCATTGACTATAATCCTCGTGCATGCCCCGCCAGCGCAGCAGTGACCTGTTCGGAACCGACCAGCCGATTCCCGCCAGCCAGATGATCGGCCGCGAGACCGACGTCCGTGAGCTGACGACGGCGCTGGAGGCCGGCTCCAACGTGGTCGTCGCCGGACCTCGGCGGACCGGCAAGACCAGCGTCTGCGATGCCGCGGTCGGGCGGCTGGCGGGTCGCGGCTGCTACACGGTCAGCGTCGACCTGTTCCGGATCGCCACCGCGACGGAGCTGGCCGAGGCGCTGGTGGCCGCGACGCTGTCCAACCGCTCGGTCCTGCGGCGCGCGATCCGCCAGACCCGGCAGGCGGGCAGGTTCGTCGCCGACGCGCTGCACGCTTCGGCGGTCGTGAAGTCCAAGGCGCAGCTCGGCGAGGAACTGGAGATCGTGTTCACGCCCGGGCTGGCGTCACGCGATCCCGAGCGCTATCTCGATTACGCGCTGGCGCTACCCGGCGCGATCGCCGACGCCGACCGCAGGCAGGTGATCGTGTTCTTCGACGAGTTCCAGGAGATCGCCGACTCCCATCATCCGTACGGGGACGCGGATCGCCTGACCAAGCGCATGCGGGCCATCTTCCAGCGCTCGGCCGGGGTCAGCTACCTGTTCGCGGGCAGCATCGAGCACCTGATGCGCGACCTGTTCACTCCCACCCAGCAGGCGCTGCATCAGTTCGGCGGCTTCCACGAGCTGCGCGCGATCGAACCCGACGCCTGGATCGAGGGCCTGCGAGACCGCTTTGAGGCCGACGACTGTGAAGCAGAGCCGGGAGCACTGGCGCAGATCGTCGCCTACGGCGAGGGCCAGCCGCGGGCGACGATGCTGGTCGCCCAGAAGACGCACCTGACAACGATCGAGCTTGACACCCACTCGGTAGACCTTGCAGCAGTGGAGCAGGGGCTGCTGTCGGCGATGGCGTCGGAGCGGATCTCGCACGAGCAGACCGTCGAGCGTATCCGCCGGCTGCACAAGCTCGGCCTGGTCGTCGCCGAGCGGGTCGCGCGCGGGCAGCCGGTCTACCCCGGCCTGGCCAGAGGCTCCGTGCGCCGGGCGCTGGAGTCGCTGATGGACGCTGGGATCCTGCAGGACGGCGGGAGAGCAGCGTGGGCGGTCCCCAACCCGCTCCTGCGCCGCTACCTGATGACGCTCGGACCACACGCCCGAGGCGCCTGAGCGCATCGCCGTCAGTCCACCGCGCGTCCGGTCGGCGTTTCCGGGTCGCCAGTCTCTCTGTTCCGGATTATCCGCACCTCAATTCCGGATTTTCCTACGTTGCTGCGCCACCTCGCCGCCGGCTCCGGCTCGCTGGTGGCGATGCGCCCGATCGCGCAGGCGCTGTCAGTCGACGAGAAGACGGTGCGCACGTATGTGCGTCTGCTCGAGCTGCTTCACATCGTCGTCAGAGTGGACGCGTGGACCCCGGGAGCCTCCGCACGGGTCGTGCGTGCCCCCCGCATGTTCGTCGAGGACTCCGGCCTGCTCTGCCATCTGTTGGGCGCCGACGCGCAGCGCATCGCCGATGACGACAGCGTCACAGGACGAGGTTATGAATCGTGGGTCGCGATGGAGCTTGCACGCCTGCTGCCCTACACCGACGCGAACCCGGCGATCAGGCACTGGCGAACGCACCGAGGTGACGAGGTGGACATCGTGCTCGAGGACCGGCGCGGTCAGATCGTCGCAGTCGAGATCAAGGCCGGCGCCTCGATCGGGCGCAACGATCTGCGCGGGATCACCAAGCTCCGAGCACTCGCCGGCGAGCGGTTCAGGGTGGGCCTCGTGCTATGCACATGCCGTCAGACCCTCGCCGTCGCAGACAAAGTCTGGGCGACGCCGATCGAGACGCTGTGGACGGCGGGATCCACCGACACCCAAACCTAATCTTTGAGGGCACCGGATGCGTGCTAGCCTGCCGTCCAGACGAGAACCGGGGCGGTGCCGTCGACTGACCTGGCGTGCGCGCTGTGTAAGCGCGCCGCGCCTTTCGCGCTACCTCTCGTCGGGTTCTCGTCGTGTGACCAGTTAGGTCGCCGACACGCGGAATGTGAAGGTTTTCACAGTCCACGTTGACGGCTGCCTGCAACCGACACCCAGCCACACGAGGGGAATGCCACCGTGAGCAGCGCTTCGAACTACCGCAGGCCAAACGGGCCGCACCTGGTGGACGCCACCCAAACCGCAGGAGCCGACACCCGACCTCTGAAGTTGTCGATCGTGATGCCCGCCTACAACGAGCGGCGCACGATCGCGCCGGCGGTCGCGGCGGTGCTTGGCACCCAGCTCCCCTGTGACTTTGAGCTGATCGTCGTCAACGACGGCAGCACCGACGGGACCGGCGAGATCCTGCGCGCCCTCCAGCACCCGAAGGCCCGCGTGATCGAGCACCCGTGCAACCTCGGCAAGGGCGCCGCGCTGCAGAGCGGGGCGGCGGTCGCAAGCGGCACTCACTTCGTGCCGTTCGATGCCGACCTCGAGTACGACCCGGCCGATCTTCAGAGCATGATCAGGCCGGTCATGCAGGGGCGCAGCGAGGTCGTGTACGGCGTCCGCATGTTCGGTGCCAACACTCGCTATCAGTCCTTCCACCACGCGACCGGCAATCGGGCGCTCACGTTCGTGGCGAGCGTGATGTTCAACGCATCGCTGACCGACCTCCACACCTGTCTGAAGCTCGTGCCGGTCGACCTGTTCAGGGCGCTGAAGCTGCGCGAGGACGGCTTCGGCCTCGACACCGAGATCACGGCGAAGCTGCTCGCCCACGGGATGAATCCGTTCGAGGTTCCCGTTAGCTACCACAGCCGGTCCGCAGCCCATGGGAAGAAGATCACCTGGCGGGACGGCCTCGAATGCCTGCGGGTCCTCGCGCGGATCCGGACCGCGCGCCGACGACCACGCGCTCCGGTCGCCCCCGATCCGCTCGACTCGCTAGCGGTCGCGATCTCCGAGGTCAGCGAGCTCGCCCCCGGCGATGACGACGGCCGGCAGACCCTGACAACCGAGACGCGCCGGCGCGTCTGAGCCGGCGGCGGTGCTTCCAGTGACCCGCCGAAAGCGGCGTCTGACCGAGCGCGCGCTCGCCCTCTGCATAGCGCCCCTGGCGGTGGCGGCGATCGTCCTCGGGCTGGTCGCGGGCTCGTCGCGATCCCCGCGCAGGCCCACGGCCACGTGCGTCGATCCGGGGCCGTCGCTCACCAGCCTCAGCCACTTCGAGCGAGCGGTCGGCGGGAATGTGCACTGCGTGGTCGTGTTCGACCAGGCGCCCACGTGGGCGGCCTGGCAGGCCCCCTGGTTCGCGACCAATCGGATCGCCGACGAGAACTGGGTTGCGTTCGCTCGCCATCCCGGCAACAGGCTGATCATCACGCTGGCGATGTTCCCGAGCGAGCTCGCCGACTCCGGCTGGCGGGCCGCCGGCGCCGCAGGCGCGTACGCCACGCACGCCCGAACGCTCGCTGGAAACCTCGTGCGTGCCGGCATGTCACACGCCGTCATCCGCCTCGGCCACGAGGCCAACGGGACCTGGTATGCCGACAACGTCGGCGACACCGCCACCCAGCAGCAGCAGTGGAAGCGCTTCTGGCGACGCACCGCCATGGCGATGGGATCGGTGCCCGGTGCGCACTTCAGCTTCGACTGGTGCGTGGCCGCCGGGTACCGGCCGATCGCGTTTGCCAACTACTACCCGGGCGACGACGTGGTCGACTCGATCGGGATCGACATCTATGACCGGGTCCCGCCCGGTCACACCCGCCGCTGGAGCTACCTGTACGACGAGCCGGGCGGTGTCGGGGCGCTGGTGCGCTTTGCAACGGCCCACCACAAGCCGCTGGCGGTACCTGAGTGGGGCCTCGAGCCGCGCGGGTACCACGCCGGCGCAGGCCCGGATCCCGGCTTCACGCGCGGCATCGCCGCACTGGTGGCGCACCACCAGGTCGCCTTCCAGGGCTACTTCTTCCGCAGCGAGGAGGCCGCCGCGCTGCTTGCTGACCGCGACAGCCTGGCCATCTATCGCAGGCGGTTGTTGCGATGAGACGCCCGGTCCGACGTCCGACCGCAGTAACGCTCGCCGCGATCGCGGTGATCGTCGCGCTCGCCGCCCTGGCGCAGACCTCGACGGGCCTCAGCGTGACGCGCTCGCTCGGCCTACGAGGCACCCCCGAGCCCTACACCGCGCTGTCGTTCGCCAAGCCGGCCGACGCCGCTCTCGCCGGCGTCTCCTACCACGGGCGGCGGGTCCGGGACCGCCTGGCGTTCGCGATCACCAACCACGAGCGTGGCCGCACCGTCTACCGATGGACGATCTCGTTCTCACCGGCGACCCGCACCTATCGCGGCTCCATCAGCGTGCCGGCCGGCGCGACCCGGACGGTCACCGCCTCGGTGAAGCTTCCCTGCGGGATCCGGCAGCGCGCCACCCGCCAGTACGCGATTCCCGGCTCCCCCACGCGCGCGCAGGTCCGCGTCGCGCTGGATCCGTCGGGCGACACGATCGATTTCTGGAGATCGTGCGGTGGCTGACCGGCGCCCCATCATCGCGCTCGTCACCGACGCGATCGGGCCTTATCACCGCGGCGGCAAGGAGCAGCGCTACCTCGAACTGGCGCAGCGCCTCGCGCGGCGCGCCGACGTGCACGTTTACACGATGAACTGGTGGCAGGGATCGCGGACCCGTCGCGACCGGGGCGTGACCTACCACGCGATCTGCCCGCTGATCCCGCTGTACTCGGGATCGCGCCGGTCGATCCGCCAGGCGCTCGTGTTCGCGCTCTGCTGCCTGCGCCTGCTGACGGCCCGCTTCGACGTGATCGAGGCCGACCACATGCCCTACATCCAGCTGTTCGCGCTCAAGCTCGTCGCGCTCACCCGGCGCCGGCGGCTCGTGGTCACCTGGCACGAGTGCTGGGGCCCTTCCTACTGGCGCGACTACCTCGGGCGCGCGGGCGTCATCGGCTGGCTGCTGGAGAGCGTGGCGATGCGCCTGCCGGATCGGATCATCGCGGCGTCGCCCGGGACAGCCGAGCGCCTTCACAGCTTCACCCGCGGCCGCGTTCCCGTAGTCGTCGCGCCCAACGGCATCGACCTGCACGCGATCGCGGAGGTCCTCCCGTCCGAGCCCACCGTCGACCTGGTGACGGTCGGGCGGCTGCTGCCGCACAAGCGGCTTGACCTGCTGCTCGAGGCGGTCGCCGCCCTGGAGCGTCGTGGCCGCCGGCTGACGGCCCGGGTCGTCGGCTCGGGGCCCGAGCTGCACCGGTTGCGCGCGCTCGCGGCCGATCGCGGGATCCTCGGACAGGTCGAGTTTCGCCAGGACATAGCGGGCGCCACTCATCTGTTCGCTGCCCTCAAGGCGGCACGCGCAGCCGTGTTCCCCTCCGAGCGCGAGGGGTTCGGGATTGCCGTGCTGGAGGCGCTCGCCTGCGGAGTGCCGGTGGTCGTGACCTCCGCGCCGGACAACCTCGCCCGCCATCTCGTGCAGCGCGCCGGCGACCGCGGGATCGTCTGCGAGCCGAGCGCCCTGGCGCTTGCCGACGCGATCGAGACGACGCTCGGTCGCCCGTCGACGGACGACCGGCCGCTCGACGGGTGGCTGGCCGAGTACGACTGGGATGCCATCAGCGAGACCGTCGCGGGGGCACTCAGATGAGAGTGCTGTTCATCACCCCCTTCGCGCCCGAACGGGACGGCATCGGCACCTACAGCGAGATGCTCACCGGCGAACTGGCCAGACAGGGCCACCAGGTTGGCGTGATCAGCGCCCGATCCTCGCCGGACCTACCGTCGCCGGACCGGCGCTCACCCGGCCGGCGCTCACCCGGCCGGCGCTCGCCGGACCGCGGCCAGATCGTGATCGGCGCCCTGCCCGGACCCGGACGGCCGATCGCCCCCGCGCTCGCGGCCACGCGTCGGTTCGCCCCGGACATCGTTCACATGCAGTTCGCCGTCGCCACCTACGGGGGCCAGCTCCCGGGGCTGCTGCGGCTGCTCGCGAGCCTGCGCTCCGACGGCACGCCGATCGTCGTCACCCTGCACGAGATCACCAGGGACGTCGAGACGCTGCGCCGGCTGGGACGAGCGGTGTATCGCCGCGTGGTCAGGTTCGCCGACCGCGTGATCGTGCACACCGCGCCGGCGGCCACGGGCTACAGGCGGCTTGGAGCCGGACCGGGCGCCGCCGCGCTCGTGGCGCACCCGCGCTGCGAGCTTCCCCCGGCCGCCCTCGGCGCCGGTGACCTGCGGCATCGATTCGGCCTCCAGGGGACGCGCGTGGTGCTCTCGTTCGGCTTCATCCACGTCGACAAGGGGATAGCCGACCTCCTGCTGGCCGTCGCCCGGCTCAGGAACACAGGCTGCTTCAGCGACTGCCGGCTCGTGATCGCCGGCGAGGTCCGCGCCAGGCGCGGGATCCAGCGACCGTTCGAGCTCCGAGACAGGATCTACCTGCGCCGGCTGCGCCGGATCATCGCCGAGCAGGGCCTCGCGGATCACGTCGTGTTCACCGGCTTCGTTCCCGACGGCGAGGTCCGCACATGGTTCGATCTCGCGACGGTGGCGGTACTGCCGTACCGGCGCATCGAGCAGAGCGGCGCCGGCAGCCTCGCTGCAGGGACCGGCGTCCCGCTGCTCGCCACGGATGTCGGCGAGCTTGCCGGGCTGAGCACGTATCCGCCGGTGCCGCCGGCGGATCCAGCCGCCCTGGCTGCAGCGCTCGGGCGGGCGCTGGCAGCGCACGACGGCGACGACTCCGATGACTCCGACGACTCCGGTCACGCGCAACGGGCGTCCGACGACGATCTCGCCGAGATCGCGGCGCAGACCGCCGCGCTGTACGCCGCCACAATCGGCGAGCCGCACCCGACGGGACCCAGCTCTGACGGCGGATGCGCGGCGTCGACGAACCCTCTGGACGTGGTCGCGTGAGCGCGTCGACGATGATCGCGACGAAGGCTCGTGCCGCGAGGCCACGGCACCGGGTCGGGAGCCTGCTTGCCGAGCGTGCGTGGCCGCTCGGGGGCCTCGCGCTGATGGCCGTGCTGCTTTCGGCGCGCGCCAATTGGGGCGCTGCCCTGGTGCTGGTGGTGCTCGCCCTCACGGTTCCCGGCGTGCTCGCGCTGCGCGCCGCCCGGATCCCGTCCGAGACGGTGCGCGGCTACCCGATCTACGTGCCGGCGAGTTCGCTGCTGGTGATCGTGTTCGCCGGCCTCGGCTGGGATCTGATCGGGCCACTGGTCGGGGTATCGCGCCCGCTGCAGGGCGTCTGGAGCGCGCTGGCGGTGCTCGTGGTCGGGGCGGCTCTGTGGATCATCGGCCTCGGCGCTCCCCGGGCGGCGCGGCTGCCGTGGCGCGAGACGCTGGCCCGCCCGGCGCTGCTGGCGCCGCTGCTGCTGCCCGCGGCGGCCGCGGCCGGCGCGCTGGAGCTGACCAACGGCGCCGGCGGCGCGTTGGCCCGGGTGACGGTGTTCGCGGTCGCGCTCGCAATCTTCGCCTGCCTGATCGTGGCGCCGCGGCTTGACCGGCCGCAGATCGCGATGATCCTGTTCGGCTGCGCGCTTGCGGCCCTGTGGTCGTACTCGCTGCGCAGCCAGGAGATCGTCGGCTTCGACATCTCGACCGAGCTGTTCGTCGCCAAGCACACGCAGCACGCCGGGATCTGGCATGCCCTGCACCCCCACGACGCCTACGGGGCGATGCTCAGCATCACCGTCCTGCCGAGCGCGCTCGCCTCGATGACCGGACTTTCCCCTGAGATCGCCTTCAAGGTCCTGTACCCGGCGCTCACTGCGCTGCTGCCGGTTTCGGTGTTCCTCGTCGGCGATCGGCTGCTGACCCGGCGGTTCGCCGTCGGCGCCGCAGCGGCGCTGCTGGTCCAGAGCTACTTCTTCCAGCTGCTGTCAGAGCTCGCCCGCCAGGAGATCGCCCTGATCTTCTTCGCGGCCCTGATCGCGGCGCTGGTCGAGGTCAACCTGCACCGTTCCCGCAAGGCGACGCTCGCCGTGGCGATGGCGCTCGGCATGATCGTCGCTCACTACTCGAGCACCTACCTCGCGATTCCGCTGGTGGTCGTGGCGCTCGTGCTCAGACCGTTGGTCGGCCGGTGGCGCGGTCTCTCCCGCGCATCGGTCCCGGTCGCCTGCGCCGCCGTCGCGTTGATCGGCGGCTCCGCGCTGTGGTACGGAGCGATCACCCACTCGGCGAGCAACGTGTCTTCGTTCGCAGCCAGGCTGGACAGCCAGGGCCTGGATCTGCTGCCGTCGTCCAAGGGTGGCCTGGTCGGGTCCTACCTGAACGGCAACAACGTCCGGACCGTGAGTGCCGCCGAGCTGCAGCGGCTCGCGGTCGCGCAGTACCGCAAGCAGGCGCCCTATGTGCGCCCGCGCAGCGCCGCCGGCGAACCGCGCTACGACCTGCGCGGTGCAACCGTGCCGCAGCCCCCATCGGTCGCGCCGGCGCTGACCGGGACCGGCGTGACCGTCTTGCATGCCGTCTTCAACGAGCTGCTGATCGTGCTGTTCGCCCTGGGCTCGATCGCGATGGTGGTTCGCCGGCGTGGGCCACCGCTCGCCTCCGAAGTCGGCCTGCTCGGCTGCGGCGCGCTCGCGTTCTTGCTGTTCATCCGCTTCAGTGGCACCGGCGCAGCCGAGTACAACCAGACGCGGGCGCTGCTGCAGTCGCTGATCCTGCTCGCGATCCCGGCCGCATGGCTGCTCGAGCGGCTGACCGCGCGGCTGCGCCGTCACGCCCGCGCCGGGGTGATCGGGCTGGCATGCGTGGCGGCGGCGGCCATGTTCGTCCAGCAGTCCGGAGCGCTCAACGTGGTGCTCGGCGGCGGCAGCACGCTCAACCTGTACGCCCGCGGGGAGGACTTCGAGCGCCTCTACGTCACCCCGGCCGAGCTCGCTGGAGCCGCCTGGGTGCAGCGTCAGGCGCAGCACTCGATCCTGTATGCCGACCGCTATGGCCAGCTGCGGATCGCGGCCGTCAGCGGCCGCTCGGTGCTCACGAACGTGATGCCGCAGACCCTGGACCGCTACGGCTGGGTGTACGGGACGCGCACCAACGTGCGGCTGGGTCGCGCGCGAACGCAGGTGCAGAACGCAAGCGCGACCTACCGCTGGCCCGAGTCGTTTCTGCAGCGCTTCTACGACCGCGTCTACGACGACGGCGACAGCCAGGTGTTTCACGGCTCATGACGCTCGACGTGGTCGCCTTCCCGCAGGACCCCAACCCCTACCAGGAGCTGCTCTACGCAGAGCTGCGCAAGCGCGGCGACCGGATCGCCTACGCGGGTCGGCTGACTCCCTCGCGCACGCTCAACCTGCTGGCGCTCCCGCTCGAGCTGCTCGTACGCCGGCTCCGCGGCGCCTCGGTGTTCCATCTGCACTGGGCGTTCGGATTCTCCTTCCCGCCTCCGGTGCCGCGTTCGTTGAGCCGCCGCTGGTTTGAGCTGATCCTGGCGGTCCTGCGGGCCTGCCGCTACCGCGTCGTGTGGACTGCACACAACGTCCTGCCGCACGAGCCGGTGTTCGACGACGATCGGACCGCCCGCCGCAGCCTGGTGTCCGCGTGCGATCTCGTGATCGCGCACTCCGAGCACGCGCTCGCCGGTCTGCGTGAGCTGGGCGCAGCGCCCGCCAACGCCGCCGTGATGCCGCTCGGGCCGATGGCGCCGGACGGGCTCGCGGGGATCGCGCCCCCTGCCGCCAGCCGGCCCCGATCCCTGCTGTTCGCCGGCCGGATCGCGGCCTACAAGGGGGTCGAGGATCTGCTCGCCGCGCTGGGCGAGCCCGGCCCGGAGCTCCGGGTGACGATCGTCGGTGCCTGTGTCGATGCGGAGCTGCGGCTGCGGCTGCAGCTCGCCGCGGCGAGCCTCGGCGACGATGTCTCGCTGCGGCTCGGCTTCGTCTCAGACGCGGAGCTGGTCGGCCTGCTCACCGCCGCCGATGGCGTCGTGCTGCCGTTCCGGTCGGTCACGACCAGCAGCAGCGTGTTGCTCGGCATGGCCGCGGGGCGGATGCTCGTGATCCCTGACCTGGCGCAGCTGTCCGCCGTACCGCAGGACGCCGCGCTGCGATACCCGCCGGGCGTCGACGGACTGCGAGCGGCGCTCCGGGCGTTCGCGGAGATGCCCGCCGACGATCTGCGGGCGCGCGGGGAGGCGGCACGCCGGGCGGCGGCGCCGGCCACCTGGGCGCGGGTCGCCACGATGACCCGCGACGCGATAGCGGGCGGGCGGCCCCCAGTGGGGACGGTGCAGCCGTGAGCGCACGCGCCACCCAGCCGACCCGTCCAGCGACCGGCCGCGAGATCGACGCGCTGATCGAGGCCGAGGCGACGGTCGGGGCCAACCGCAGCGCGCCGGCCGGGCTGCTCGGGAGGCTGCTGGCCGGGCTGCGGGCCGACGCGCTGACCCGCAGCTCCTCGCTGCTGATCGTCAACTACATGATCGTGGGAGCGCTCGGCGGGATCTGCTCGATCATCGCGACCCACGGGTGGTCGCCGCACCAGGTCGGGGCGGTCGCCGCGATCACGGGCGTCGTCGCCCTGCTGTCGACCGGAACCAGCTCCGGTCCGGGCAGCACGATCACCCGCTTCCTCGGCGGCGAGCGCAACCAGCTCAGCTTCGTGGCCGAGGCGTCGCTGCTCGTCGTCCTCGCCGGGCTCGGCGTGTCGGCGGCGGTCGCGTTCGTGCCCGGCCACTTCGGGGTTCGGATCACGGACCTGTTCGGCGGCAGCGTGCTCGCCTTCGCGCTGATCGGCGGGTGCGTCGCAGCGAAGAACATCACCGCGGTGACCGACCCGGCGTTCGTCGCGCGCAAGGAGGTCTCCTATGCGGTGGTCAAGGACCTCGCGGCGGCGCTGCTGCGGATCGGCATCCTGGTGGCGCTGATCGGGACCGGCGCCCGGGGCCTGTTCATAGCGATGCTCCTGTACGTGGCGATCGCCGCGCTGATGGACGTCGGGCTTGTCGGTGCTCGACTTCGAGATGCCGTACCACACTCGGCGCTGCGGCAGCTGCGCATGATCCGCCGCCGGCTGCGCTTCGTCGCGGGCAGCCACAGCGCGGCGCTGGTGGCCGCGCTGCCCACGACGCTGCTGCCGGCGATCGTCGCGGCGGTGGACGGGCCGGCGAGCGCGGCATACGTCGGGATTCCGCTGACGATCGCAACCTACCTCACGATCATCCCGTCGATGACCTCGCAGGCCCTGCTGACCGAGCTGTCCGGATCGTCGACATCCGTGCCCCGAACGGCGGCGCGGGCGCTGCGCCTCGCCTATGTCGCGACGATGCCGGTGGCGATCGTGCTGATCGCGCTGGCGCCAGAGGTGCTGCTGGTCTTCGGGCACTCCTACTCGGTGCACGGCAGCGAGTTCCTGCGCTGGCTCGCGGCCAGCACGGTGTTCTCGACGTTCAACTACATCGGCGACACCGTCCTGCTCGCGCGCCAGCGCGTGCTCGCCTACAACGTCGTCAACTGCCTGGGGACGGTCGCGGTCCTCGGGTGCCTCGCCGGCGCGGTCGCGGCCGGCTTTGAGTGGATCGGGCCCGGGCTGTTCCTCGGGCAGATCCTGTACGCGGCCATCTCCCTGGCAACGATCGGGCGCTACGGGGCTCCGCGCGACGCGCTGGCCGCACTCGCCGCCCTACGCTGGCGTGTGTGACGCCGCCCGGGCGCCGGTGGCGTTGCCGCTGCTGCTACGCGAGCCGGCGCTTGACCGGCGCGCGGCGCCGTGCGTGACGGCGCCCGCGATGCCCGTGCCTGCGGCGCCCGCGATGATGCTCGTGTTCACTGCGCCCGCGATGCCCGTGGCCGCGATGTCCATGCCCGCGGCCCCCGCGATGCCCGTGCCCGCTGCGCGCGCGATGCCCATGCCCGCGGCGCGCGCGATGCC
>JBOGYE010000229.1:0-3466 GCA_050696635.1 Solirubrobacteraceae bacterium
GACAGGCGCCAACCCGGGCCGCGCTGTGGCGACCGCGCTGGCGCAACTGCGCGCCGCGCACGTCGCGCTCGGCGCGGTGGTCGTGATCTCCGACGGCGTCGGCGTCGCGGCGCCGCGGACTTCGCCGCCGCGCGCGCTGACCGCTGACGCCGCCGGCACCCACACCCCCGTGGTGACCCTCGGGCTCGAGGACCTGCATGCCACCTCGGCGTCGCTGACGGCCCTGGCACGCTCGGTTCCGGGCCAGTTCGCGCTCGTCCCGCCGGCCCAGCTGCCGGCGCTGATCGGCGCCGTGGCGCAGAGCCTGGAGCGCGACTACCTGGTCTCCTATCGCTCACATGCGCGCCGTGGCGACCCCGTCGAGGTGTCCGTCACGGTCGCCGGCTTGCGCGGCAGCATGTCGAGTGCCTACCTCGCCCCCGGGCACGCCCCGAGCGATCCCGCTCGCACCCCGCTGAAGCCCATCCCCGGATTCTCCCCCTCGGCTCCGAGGCATGCGCATGCGCCGACCTCGCCGGCGAGTGCCTCGACGCACGCCTCAGCCACCACCCCAGCGCCGGTCGCCGACCCGATCCCCGCCACCGTCCCCGCCTCCAGCGGCTCCTCCCGGGTGCAAGCCGCCATCATCGCCGGCGTCTGCGGACTGCTGATCGCGCTCGGTGTCGCCCTGGCGCTGTACCGCCCCCGGCGGCGCTCGGCGCGCAGCCGGATCGGCACCTTCACGCCCGCGGCCTCTCCCGAGCTGATCGACCCGCTCGGCGCGCCGGCGGCCAAGCACCACGGCGCCTTGGGCCACCTGTCCCGCAGCTCGTGGTGGCCGCCGTTCGTCGAGGCCGTCGAGATCTCGCGTTCCAGTCGCTCGCCGACCAAGCTCGTTCGCCTCGCCGCGGCGCTCGGCGTGTTCGTGGGCGTGATGCTCGCCCTGGTCAGCGGCGTCCCCGAGCTGGGCCTGCTGCCGGCGCTCGCGTGGCCGTTCGTGCTGCGCTCGCTGGTGATGCGTGCGGCCACCAAGCAGCGGACGAAGTTCGCCGACGGCCTGCCGAACTACCTGCAGGACCTCGCCAGCTCGATCCGCGTCGGGCGCAGCTTCATCGGCGCGCTGGCGGCCGTTGCCGAGTCCGCCGACGAGCCGACCAAATCGGAGTTCGAGCGCGCCGCCACCAACGAGGCGCTCGGTCGGCCGGTGGAGGAGTGCCTGGAGGCGGTCTCGCGGCGGATGCAGTCGACCGAGATGGACCAGGTGGCGCTGATCGCCGGTCTGAACCGTAAGTCGGGCGCGAACATCGCCGAGTCGCTGGACCGCGTCGCCGAGGGCGCCCGCGAGCGCGCGGATATGAAGCGGGAGATGCGCGCTCTGACAGCGCAGGCGAAGATGTCCTCGAGCGTCCTGACCGGGCTGCCGGGGTTGCTGCTGATCGGGCTGTCGGTGATCTCGCCCCTGTACGCCCATCCTCTGTTTCACACCACGCTCGGGCTGGTGGCGCTCGGCGTCGGGGCGATGATGGTGTTCGCCGGGTGGAAGGTGATGAAGAAGATCACCAACGTCGAGGCGGTCTGAGATGCCGCTGCTGTTGCTGATCGTCGCAGTCTCGCTGGTCGGGATCAGCGCGCGACTGGTCGTGCGCGCGGCCGTGATCCCGCGGCTGGCGCTCAAGCAGCACCTGCGCGAGATCCGCGACTACGGCTTCGACGGGCCGCCGGATGCCGCCAGGCTGAGCGGCGCCGAGCGCCTGCGCCACGCGCTGCGAAAGGCGAGCTCGTCGCTGGGCCGGTTCATGATGCGCCGCTTCCCGTCTCTGCCGGCGCTGTCGCTGGGCGACCTGTCGGCCGCCGGAATCTATGAGATCACGCCCGAGATGGTGCACGGGTTTCGCACCGCCTGCGCGCTCGGCGCGCCGAGCCTGTTTATGGCGCTGTTCCTCGCCTCGGGCAAGCTGACGATGGCCGGCGTGCTGCTCGTGATCGTGTCGGCGGCCGGCGGCTGGATCGTGCCGTCGTTCGTGATCCACCGTCGCGGCGGCTCGCGCCTGGACGAAATCGACCGCCACCTGCCCGAGTTGATCGACGTGCTGATCGCGACCGTGGAGGCCGGAATGGGCTTCGCGGCCTCGCTGAACCTGGTCGCCGAGCGCTTCCAGGGGCCGATCGGCGAAGAGCTGAAGCTGACGATGAAGCGCCAGAGCCTGGGGATGACGATCCAGCAGGCGCTGGGCGAGTTCGTCGAGCGCTGCGATACGCCCTCGCTCCGGGCGTTCGTGCGCACCGCCGCGCGCGGGGAGTCGCTCGGCGTCTCGATCGGACCGGTGCTGCGCGAGCTGTCCTCGGACCAGCGGCGGCGCCACCGCCAGGCGGCGCGGGAGAAGATGCAGAAGGCGCCGATCAAGCTGCTGTTCCCAACGATGTTCCTGATCATGCCGGCGCTGATGATCGTGCTGATCTACCCGGCGGCCTACTCGGTGATGCACAGCCTCGGCGGCGTCTTCGGATGAGCGCACAGGCGGCCGCCCGTCCGCCGCGCGAGCTGGCCGGCTGGCTGGCCGCCGGGATCGGCCGCTTTCTGCTGGTGCCGGTGCTGCTGTGCCTGGGGGTGGCGCTTGCGGTGGTGGCGGTGGCGGTCCACGGCAACCACCTGTTGTACGACTTCAGGGGGGGCCTGTTCAACGCCGGGCTGGCGATCCTGCACGGCCACGACCCATACCGGCCGGCCCTCCTCGCCCACCAGGCGGCGATCATGCGGGCCGGGCACATCGCGCTCGGCGAGACCTCGCAGCGGCCCTTCTCGGTCCCCGTCTATCCGGCCTGGGCGAACCTTGCCGTGACGCCGCTGGCGCTGGCGCCGCTGTGGCTCGCCGGCTCGCTGTACACGGTCGCCTCGATTGCCGCGATGCTCGCCGGGCTGTGGCTGCTGGGCGTGCGCGACCGCCGCTGCCTGGCGCTGGCCGCCGTCTCGTGGCCGTTCCTGTACGGGCTGTTCCTGGGCACGATCGGCCCGCTGCTGGTGCTCGGCGCGGGCGTCGCGTGGCGCTGGCGCGAGCGGCTGTGGCGTCCGGCGCTGGCCGTCGGCTCGCTGGTGGCGCTGAAGATCTTCCCCTGGACGCTGGCGGGCTGGCTGTGGGTCACCGGCCGGCGTCGCGTGGCGGCGCTGTCAGGTGTCGTCTGCGCCGTGCTCACGTTCGGCGCCTGGGCGGCGATCGGCTGGCACGGCCTGGCGCAGTATCCGACGATGCTGTCCAACGTCTCCTCTCTGCAGGAGGGACGCGCTGACTCGCTCGCCACAGGGCTGCTGGTCGCCGGAGTTTCGCCCCGGGCGGCGACCGCGGTCGCGCTCGCCGGCGCGCTCGCGCTGCTGGGCCTGGCCTGGCGGGTCGCGCGGCGCCCGGGCGGCGACGGCCGCGCATTCGGACTGGCGGTGATCGCCGCGCTGACGGGCACCCCGATCGTGTGGGAGCACTACATGGTGCTGATC
>JBOGYE010000230.1:0-11759 GCA_050696635.1 Solirubrobacteraceae bacterium
AGATCCAGCCGCTTGGTCGCCGGATCGAACTCCACGCTCGTGACCTGCCACGGCTCGGTCAGACCGAGCGCCGCCTTGAACAAAACGAGATCCTGAGCTTGCACCCGGGCTCCAATCATCGAGCAACAGAGCCCGCCAAGCAATCAGCCGCCCCGGACAGCTACCCACCTACATTGACGACGAGCCGGAGGTTTGAGTAGTGCGCGGCAGCCGTCGTCATCGGGTCAATCTGTCCCAGCACGATGCCGCGCCGGGTTGCCGGCGGTCCGGGTCGCGGTGACCGCCACGACCAGCCAAATCGCTGCCGCCGCGGCTCGCCGAAGATGCCCGTCTGGCGGATGCCGTCTGCGACCGTCGCGTACAGCCGCTCATAGCCATCCACCGCTCCCCGGCCCGATCCGGCGCTGATCGCAAACGGCGAGTCGGGCGCCACCCGCCGGTAGCCGTGGCGAAGGCATCCTGCACCTGCGGCGGGAGCTCGAAGACATGGCCGAACACCGCCGGCAGACCGCCGACGCGCAGCGCCCGTGCAGCTTTGGCCGCGCTCGCGACCGGGTCCACCAATGCCAAGCCGTGCCCGAGACGACCGCGTCGAATGCCCGACCGGCGACTGCGGCTCAAGGCGCGCAGTTCGACGACGCGGCGTTCGGCGGGACGCCGGTGAGGGTGCGTTGCGGGCCGGTGGGGCTCGTCCAGGTGATCGACTTCGGCAGTGGCCCCTTGATGGGGGCATAGATCGCGATCATGCCGTTGGTTGCCGTGATGGCGTGGGAGGAGCCGTTTGAGTAGTGGGCCTCGATGTCTGATGCGTCTGGGGGCATCAGCCCGGCGACCTCAAGCTCGGTTGACGGAAGCCCGGGAGCGCAGATGGTCGCGCCGATGGCTGCCGGGGTGGTGGCGGTGAAGGGGAACGGCTCGCAGCCCTGGGTCACGTTGTCTGAGCTGGCGACGCAGATCGACTGGTGGGCGGCCACGATGTACAGCGATTCCCCGTGCGAGGTCACGACGGCTCGCCGGGTGTTGGCGATCAGTCCGCCTTGGCTGAGTATGTAGGGGTCAAGCGCCCCGTAGGGTGGGATGTCGACGGGCTGCTGGGGGTGGCCGAGCACCGGGTAGGTGCTGACCATCGCGGCCAGCTCTGAGGCGGTCGGGGGCGGCTTGGTCTGCAAGCCGGTCGGGCCTAGTCGCCCGGGTGTGCCGCCGGGAAGGACCTTGGCGAGCGTCTGCGTGAGCCAATGCTCGTTGACCTGGTGGAACTGCGCCGCGACGATCCGTCCGTGTCGATCGATCACGAATGTGTCGGGCACGCCGCTGACCTGCAGCGAGCGCGCGAGACGGCGATGGCTGGTGTCGCGCAGTACCGGGTAGGTGATGTGTGCACCGTGCACGAACTTCTTCGATGCAGCCGGGTCGTTGAAGTAGGTCACGCCGAGCACGGTCGCGTGCTGATCGGCGATCCGCGTCTGCGCCTGCTCTAGCGTTGCCGCCTCGCGCCTACAGGGCGGACACCAGGACGCGAACACGGCGAGCACGACCACCTTCCCGCGAAAGCTGGCAAGGGTCCGGCTACCCGACGATCCCAGGATCGGAAGCGCCAGCTTCGCGTCGGGCGCGAGTGGGTGAATCCCGCGCGCCAGCATCTCCTCGATTGAGCTTCCAGGGACCAGAGCTGGTCTGGGGTGAGCCGCTTGGGGCTGAGATGCCGGCCTGCTGGCGGGGTTGTGCGCGAGCAGGACCAGCGCCAGCGCGGCGATGAGCAGCGGGATCGCGACGGCGATCCCGAGCCCGACGTGCCTCGCACTTGAGAACAGATGGATATGGATGCGCCGAGCGGCTGGACGAGCCCGCTCTGGCCGCAGCGCAGGCAGGCCGGCCGCCTGGTCTTCGTACTCGAGCCTGCGCCAAACATCCTCGATCGTCGGCGGCTCGCACGCGGGCACGGGGTTGACCGCGCGCAGGCGCGCCATCAGATCTGTCATCTCGTTACCTCCGTGGGCCGCATCGTGAGCTCGGTCTCGCGACCGCTGTTCGCGATCGCCGCCGCGAGCCGCCGTCGCGCGCGATGCAGCCGCACCGCGAACGTCGCGCGCGAGCAGCCCACCGCCACGGCTGCCGAGACCGGATCAAGCTCCTCCCAGGCGACCAGCAGCAGGACCTCACGGTCTCGATCGCTCAAGCTTGCCAGCGCCCTGAGCAGCTCCCGCTCGCCGGCGATCTCGTCGCGCGACGCGGGCGCCTGAATCGCGCCGAGCTGCGTGGTCAGAGCCGCGCGCCGGCCGGCAGCCCTGCGGTGGTTGGCGAGCACCCGCCGCGCGGTCGCCAGCAGCCACGGCAACGCATCGTCGGGGATGTCCTGCAGGCGACGAAACGCCACCACGAACACCTCGCTGACCACATCATCGGCAGTCGCGGGATCGATCCGACGCAGCGCATACGCGCGAACCACGCCCGCATGCTGCGCAAACAGCGCTTCCAGCCGACCGACCCGCTCAAGCTCCACGTCTGACCTATGTCCGCTCACCGCCCAGGATTACAGCTGCCCGAAGCCAGAAGCCCGAAGCGATCATGGACCTGGTAGCCGCTTGTGTGTATCGCGGCACCGGGAGCCAGGTCACGCAGTGCTGCTCTTGGGCAACGACCCGGAGGAGCGTTTCGGCCGTCCTGCCGTGGACGCTTGCCCGGGTCGAGCCCCGTGATCTCAGAGCTTCGCGCTTGACCATCTTCCACGCGCTTCCTGGCCTCGCCAACCGGCCCCCTGACCGAGTAGGTAAATCGCTTCGGTGAACGCCGGCCACGTAGTGATCAACGGCAGGCTGACCTGCTCGAGCGTGACCGTGCACTGGTCGTGGTCGGGTTCGCCGGCGTCGATCAGAGCGATCAGCGGCCCGGCGTCGGCCAGCGTCACGACCGAGCGCGACTCGACCGCAGGAGCTCGCCGAACGCAGCCCCGGACCGTCTCGCGACCCGGCCGCGGGTTCGCACGGCCCCGATCACGTCTTGAAGCTGGTCGCGTGTGGCCAGTGTGCGATGGGCCCGTTCTGCCGCTGCGAGGCGCAGAAACTCCGACACCGATGATCCCTCCTGGGCGGCGGCGCGCTTGACGAGTTCGTCGAGCTCAGGCTCCAGCCGAACGCTGCGCATGAGCAGATCGTGTCACGACCATGACATGACGTATTACGCGCGCGTGAGCTGTCGACTCTGTCCCCGAGCCCAACGGATCCAACAAGCGCGCCAGTGCCGCCGGTTGAGGATGTCCCGGACGGTGTGGAACTTCGGTGACGGTCCGGGTGTGGTGGTTACGCGGCGATGAGGGTAGCGGCCTCCTCGGTCTGAACGGCATCGGGCTGGGGAAGGGTGAGTCGGCGCTCGATCGCGATCGCGATCGCGAGCTGAGGGAGCTGGGTGTAGCCAATCACCTTGCGGAACTGCTTCTCGGCTTCGAGCATCCCGGCGGCGGTCCACCGCAGTCCCATCTCTCCGTCGCGCCAGCGCTTGACGTTGCGCTGCGTGCGCCGGACGGTGTCGATCATCGACTCGCACGGGTTCGTTGACTCGACCGTTCGTCGGAGCTTGCCCTTGATCCCGAGCTTGATCACGGTCAGTGCGTCCTCCATCCCCTCGCGTAGCGAGCCGGCTGCGCCGGGATGGTCGCCCTCCAGTTCGGTGGCGAGGCGCTTGAGCTGCTCCAGCGCTCGGTCGTGATCGGTCTCGCGCCAGGCGCGGCGCAGGCGGGCCTTGACCGCCGGGCGGGCTGACTCGGGCAGGTGGCCGAGGATGTTGCGTTCCTTGTGCCAGTTATGCCGACGTCGGCATAACTGGCACAAGGCAGCGAACGTCCTCGACGCGCTCCCGAAGAGGCTGCAGCCGCGGACGAAGAGCCTGCTGCGCGAGATGGCCGAAGCACCCACCCGCGCGGACGCTCGGAAGGCGCTTGAGAAGTTCCGCGGCGAGTTCGACGCGAAATACCCGAAAGAGGTCACGAAGCTCGACAAGGACTGGGACGCGCTCACCGCGTTCTACTCGTTCCCGGCCGAGCACCGGCGGCACCTGCGGACCACGAACCCGATCGAGAGCAGCTTCGCGACCGTCAAGCTCCGGACCAAGGTCAATCACCAAGGGCGCCGGCTCCAAGAAGGCCGCCCTCGCGATGGCCTACAAGCTGCTCGACGCCGCCCAGGAACGCTGGCGGCGGTTCAACGGCCACAAGCTCGTCACCGACGTGCTCGCCGACGTGAAGTTCAAGGACGGCATCAAGGTCATTGACGACGACATCACGACGACGACGGACGAGAAGGTCGCCGCCTGATGCTTCACCTTCTCATCCACAACATTTTACAGTTGCTCCAGCTTGGCCGGGGGCCCCGGGTCCTTTTCGTAGTACGATTAGCGCGTGGAGGTTGCTGAATCGGCGCGCAGGCACGGCGTCGCCGACCAAGACATCGTCCACGCGATAGATCATGCGCTCGCTCTTGAAGACGCCGGTGAGGATCCCGACCGATGGCTCGTCATCGGCCCTGACCGTGCTGGCAACCTGCTCGAGGTCGTGGTGGTGATCACCGCGGAAGGCCCACAGATGGCGATCCACGCGATGGCGATGCGCTCACAGTACCGGAGGCTTCTCGGTCATGACTAACCCTCGCATCCACGGCCACACCACGTCCGGTCGCGCGATCACAGATGAAGACGTCACGCGCCTGGCCGCCGAAGCTGAGGCTGGCTATGACGTCCAGCAGCTCATCGCGCGGCGCCCCAAACGAGGCCGACCCGCAATTGGCTCCTCGGCCGCGACCGTGGAATCAGTACGGCTTGACCCCGAACTTCGCGCCCGACTGCTTACGCGCGCCCAATCAGAAGGCTTGACCCCGTCCGAACTGATACGTCAAGCGCTTCGGCGCTTCCTCGACGCCGCCTGATCAGACCTGCTTCGTCGCCGCCGCGGCAGCCTGCCGCTGACTGTCGCTCCGCGCTCGGCCGAGTCGAAGGGAAAGCGCTGCCACCAACGCCGGGCGCACTCGTTCCACGCGAGACCCGTGGCCCGGTGGGAAGAACAGTTGGACTCACGCCTCGGGACATGGTTGCAGCTCGTGCCGATCTGCGCGAGGCATAAAGGCGGAATTACCAGCTAATTCCCAGAGCCCGCCGCCGGACTTGAACCGGCAACCCCTTCATTACAAGTGAAGTGCTCTACCAATTGAGCTAGGCGGGCGCGGTGCGGAGTGTGCCAGGCGCCGCGCCGTCAGCCGGCGACCGGGGCCAGGTCGCGTTCCCACCAGCCGATCGTGTCGGAGATCGTCCGGCGCAGCGGGATCCGCGGCTCCCAGCCGGTGAGGGCGCGCAGCGCCGAGGCGTCGCCGCGCAGGTCCATCACCTCGGTCGCGCGCACGCGCGCGGGATCGATGACGTGCTCCACCTCGATCGGCTCGAGCAGCTGAGACAGCAGCGCCACCTGGTCGGCCGCGGACACCGAGACGCCGGAGCCGACGTTGTACACGGCGCCACTCGTGTGGCTGCCGGCCAGCGCCAGCAGCCGGTAGGCGCGCACGACCTCGCGCACGTCGGTGAAGTCGCGCCGGGTGTCGGGGTTTCCGGTGACGATCCGCAGCCGGCTCACCCCCGCAAGTCTGCCCTCCGCCGCCTGGCGCGCGAGCGAGGACAACAGGAAGATCGGCAGCTGGCCCGGCCCCGAGTGGCTGAACGGTCGCGCGCGCACGATCTCGAGCCCGTAGGCGGTCCTGTAGACCTCCGCCAGCAGCTCGCCCGACAGCTTGGAGACCGCGTAGGGGTTCGCCGGAGCGAGCCGGGCGTCCTCGCGCACGGGCAGCCGCTGGGGCTCGCCATAGACCTCGGACGAGCTGACCCACACGACCCGCGCAGCGGGCGCCTGCGCGCGCAACGCCTCGAGCAGGTTCACCGCGCCGAGGTCGTTGTCGCCGACGGTCTGGGCCGGCGACTCCCACGAGCGCCCGACGGAGGTCAGCGCCGCCAGGTGGTAGACGACCTCCGGCGCTGCGTCGCGCACGGCGGTCGCCACGGCCTCGCCGTCGCGCAGGTCGACCGCGACGCCCCGGCCGCAGTCCTCCGGCGCCGTCCCGCGCCGCGACAGCGCCACCACGTCGTCGCCGCCGGTGGCGCACTCGCGGCACAGCCAGGCGCCAGCGAAGCCCGAGGCGCCGGTGATCAGCGCGCGCATGCCAGCGCGATCAGCCGGCCTCGTGGACCGATACGACCGCGTGCTCGAGGGAGCCGTGCCCGTTGCTTGAGAAATGCGCGCTGCCGGCGGCGGGCGCAGGCTCGGGCAGGACGTTGAGGCGACGCTCGAACTCGCCCAGCACCACTCCGAACAGCAGATGGCGCCAGGTCGCCTGCCTGAATGCGGCCCGATTGCCCCACAGCACCGGCAGACGCTCCCGGGCCGGGTGCAGCCGGTCACAGATCGCGCTCAACGGCCATAGCGTGACGTGCTCGGCGAGCGCTGCGAGCGGTCCGCGCAGGACCGGCGCGACCGGCAGGCGGGGCGCTACACCCGCGTAGACGGCGCCGAACAGGGCCCCGTTGGCGACGTGGATCGCGAACCCGACCGCTCGCCAGTCACCGTTGCGCGCGACCGCGCGTCCGAGCACCTCGACGTCGTCATAGTCGCTTTCGAACAGCCGCTTGTCGAGTGGCTGCTGCAGGCCCCAGGCGGTGGCCGCGACCGCGCCGGCCAAGGCGCCGCGGAGCGTGCGAGTGCGGTCGGAGCCCTGGTGATCCACTTGCAGCCAACTGTAACGGGCGCCTGCGGGCCGGGTACGCCAGTGTGCGATGGACGAACACGAGAACTCGCGGCTGCACCGCCGGGCTCGGGAGCGGCGCGCGAACTGGCTCGTGTACGGGCCGGTCCGCGTCAGCTTCCAGATTTTCTTTCTCGTCTACTTCCGGATGCGACGGATCGGGCGCGAGCACATCCCGAAGCACGGCCCGGTGATCATCGCCTCCAACCATCGCAGCTTCCTGGACCCGTTCGTGATCGCGTGCATGGCGCGGCGGCCGATGTACTACGTGGCCAAGAAGGAGATCTTCCGCTACAACCGAGTGCTTGCCTGGCTGCTGAGCGCGCTCGGCGCTTTTCCGGTCGATCGCGGTGCGGGCGATGCGCAGTTCATCGAGACCGCGCAGACGATCCTCGCTCGCGGCGACATCGTGCTGATCTTTCCCGAGGGCACGCGGACGCGCCCCGGTCCGCTCGGACGGCCCAAGCGCGGCGTCGGCCGGCTGGCGCTGCAGAGCGGCGTGCCCGTGGTGCCGCTCGCGCTGATCGGTACCGAGGCGATCCGCCGCGGCTGGCGGATCCGGCCGCATCGCGTGACGGTTCGCGCGGGGCGTGCGCTGCGCTTCCCGCACGTGGCCGAGCCCTCGGTCGCCCTCGGGGGCGCGGTGACCGATCGCATCTGGCCGTGCGTGATGCTGCAGTGGGAGTGGCTCGGCGGTCAGCCCCCAGCGCGCCGCGCGGCGATCGTCGGCGACGGCGCCTGGAGTGCCGGCCTGCACGGCTGCCTGACGCGCGCGGGCATCGAGGTGTCCTGGGTCCCGGCGAGCGCCGGACCGAGCCTCGCCGACTGCGATCTGGTGTGCCTGGCGGTGCCGACGCACGAGCTGCCGCACGCGATGGCCGACCACGGCGCTGCGATCCCCAGCGCCGCCGGAGTGCTGGTGCTCGACGACGGCGCCGCGCCGCCGCTCGCGACGGTCCCCTCGGCATACGTCGCGGAGCGCTGCGCCGCGCGCGCCGTCGCGGCGATCGGCGTAGATCCCGCCGACGAGCGACCGCTCGCGCCGGGAGCCTCGGTGATGGTCGCGTCGGTCGACCGCGGCTTCGCGCGCGAGCTGACTGACGTGCTGCGCAGCGGCGGGCTGGAGGCGCGCCGGGCCGCCGACGTCACCACCGTCGCGGGCACGCGTGGCGACGAGGACGCGCGTCGGCTGGCGACACGCAGTGGATAGGCTGACCGTGCGTTGCAGACCACAGACCCCGAGGCCAAGGCAGCACTCGATGCACGTTTCACCGAGCTCTACCGGCGCCATCTGCGCGACGTCTATACCTACAGCTACTACCGCGTCGGCAACCACCACGACGCGGAGGACATCACCGAGCAGACGTTCCTGCAGGCCTACCGACACTTCGAGCGCGCGCTGCGCGAGTCCAACGGCCGGCCGCTGCGCCCATGGCTCATCCGGATCGCGCACAACCTGGCGGCCAACTTCTACCGCGACCGCTCGCGCAAGCCGGAGTCGGCGATCGAGGACGCGAGCTTGATCTCCGCGCCGCACACGACCGAGGCGCTGGTGGAGGGCCGCGAGCGACTGGCCGCGATCCTCGACGGCGTCGCCCAGTTGCCCGAGGATCGCCGCAACGCGCTGATCATGCGGTTCGCGCTCGGGATGGACAATCGCGAGATCGCGCGCGCTCTGGACCGGACCGACGGCGCCACCAAGGTGCTGCTGCACCGCGCGATCCGCCAGCTCGAAGGGATCGTCGCCGAGCCATCAGCTGCCGGCTCGGACGGAGGACCGCAATGAGCTCGGGAGCGGCCGAGTTCGAGGCGCTGCTGCGCCAGGCGCTGCGCCCGATCGAGCCGCCCGAGGGGCTGACGGCCCGGATGGAGTCGGCGCTCGTGAACCTGACCGAGCTGGCCCAGGAGGAGCTCGAGGGCTGGGAGCTGTCGGCGATGCGCGACCCTCGCAATTGGATCCGTCCGGCCGCGGCGGTCGTCGTCGGCGCCGGGGCGGGCACGGCGCTGGTGGCGCTGCGGGTGCGCAGCCGCCACCGCGCGCGGCGCCAGCAGGCATCCGGGCTGCTGGACCTCGCGGGGCGCACGATCCACGACATCGCGCAGGAGACGCGGCGGGTCCTGCCCGACCGCTGAGCCGCCGCGACCCGCGCCCAACGCCCGCGGACGTCGCCGCGCCGCGCAACGCCCGCGTGGTCGAGTTGGCGCCAGACGCACTGATACCGTCACCCTCCCGATGGCCGTCTGCTACCGACACAGCTCGCGTGAGACGGGCGTCTCGTGCTCGTCGTGCGGGCGACCGATATGCCCCGACTGTATGACCCCGACGTCGGTCGGAATGCGCTGTCCGGAGTGCGCCCGGCAGCGCACCAAGACCAAGACCGTGCGCTCGCTGCCGTCGGTCCCCGTGCTGACCCAGATCCTGATCGCGATCAACGTGACGGTGTTCATCGGCGAGGTCGCGACGGGGACCTCGCTGGCCGGGTTCAGCTCTGGTAGCGCGTTCGGCACCCTGTGCACCAAGGGCCTGTTGTACGGCCCGCTGATCGTCGGACCCTACGGGCATGAGTACTACCGCCTGCTGACCGCCGGCTTCCTGCACGTCGGGCTGGTCAACATCCTGTTCAACATGTGGTTCCTGTACATCATGGGGGCGATGCTCGAGCCCGCGATCGGCCGGCTGAACTTCGGTGCCGTCTACTTCGCCTCGCTGCTGGCCGGCTCGTTCGGGTCGCTGCTGTTCTCGCCCGATCTACCCATCGTTGGCGCCTCTGGCGCCTGCTTCGGGATCCTCGGGGCCCTGGCGGTCGTCGCGCGCGACCGCGGGCTGCCGGTGTGGGGAAGAAGCGGTCTCGGGTTGACGCTGGTGATCAACATCGTTCTCGCCCTGACCCTGGGCGGAATCTCGATCGGCGGGCCCATCGCCGGGTGTGCCGGCGGCGCAGGCTGCGGCTGGCTGATAGTCCGCTACGGCGAGCGACGCGGCAACAGTCGGCTCGCGCTGGCCGGCTGCGCGACTGTCGCGGTCGTGAGCGTGGCCCTGGCGCTTGTCGTCGCCGGTCAGACCGGGATCGCCCCCAACGGAATCACGTTCTGAGTAAGGACTCACGAAAGAATTACTGCCGTCTTTGACGGCGTCTGCTCGGGCTTGCGGCTCGCTCGGCATCCAGCCTCGCTCAGCGAGCCGCGCCGAGTCGTCCGGCTGCCTGACGCCACCCGCGGGAACCGCCGATGCTTCGGCATCGACTCATCCCACGTGCATCGCCAGTCACGCCCAGCCACTCGTCAAATCCCCGCACTAATTCTCTCGTGAGCCCTAAGGGGTGCGGCAAGCCTACGCGGTCGGCTGCGGTGCCACCAGCCGCATGTGCACCACGACCGCCGCTGGCCCCGGCTGCGCAAGCGCCCAGCTCAGGGTCGCCTCCAGGTCGTCGGGGCCAGAACCGCGAACCGGCCCGCCGAACGCGCCGACGAGCGCCTCGACGTCGACGCCCGGCAGCTGCACCGCCGTCGTGTCGCTGAACTGGTCGCGTTGGCGCTCGGGCGGGATCCCGTAGCCGCCGTCGTCGATCACCAGCAGCTTGATCGGAATCCCGTGCTGGGCGGCGGTGCCCAGTTCCGCGATCGCGTACGACAGCCCGCCGTCCCCGACGACCGCGAGCGCCTCACGGTCAGGGTGGGCCATGCGAGCGCCGATCGCCGCCGGCAGCGCGTATCCGAGCGTGCCCGAGCCGAGCGGATACAGGAAGCACTGGTCCGCCTTCAGGAGCATGTGCGGGGCGGCCCAGTCGCCGAGGATCGTCACGTCGAATGCGACGATCGCGTTCGGCGCCAGCGCCGACTCGATCGCCGCCAGCAGCCCGCGCTCGGCCTCACGACCCTGATCGCGCAGGCCCTCGTCGATTCGCCCGCGCACGTCCGCAGCGCGCTGCGCGCCGCCGGCGTGCACTCGCGGCCGATGGCCTGACAGCTCGGCCGCGAGCGCAAGCAGCGTCAGCTTGGCGTCGCCGACAAGCGGCAGCGCGGGGTAGTTGGCGGCGATCCGCTCGGGTGCGGCATCGAGCTGGATCAGGCGACCCGGCAGCGGCAGGCGCCAGTCAGACGTCGTCCGTTCGCCCAGCTCGGAGCCGACGCACAGCAGCACATCCGCCTCGGACAGCAGCCGTGCGAGTGCCGCCTCGTGGCAGCCGGCACCGGCCGCGAGCGGATGATCGTCGGCCAGCGCGCCCTTGCCCATGAAGGTCGTGGCGACCGGAGCGTCGAGCAGCTGCGCAAGCTCGAGCAACTCGTGCTGGGCGCCGGAGCGCAGGACACCGCCGCCTGCCCAGATCACCGGGCGATGCGAGTGCGCCAACGCCGCGGCGGCGAGCTCGACCTGGGCCAGCGGCGCGCACTGGCGCTCGACGACGGCCTCCAGCGTGCTGACCTCGCCGATCCCCGCCGGGGCGCGTAGCAGGTCGACCGGGATCTCGAGATAGGTCGGCCCGCTCGGCGGCGTCAGCGCGACCTGCCAGGCGCGTGCCAGCAGGGCGGGGATCGACTCGACGCTGCCGGCGCGGGCCGCGTGCTTGACCAGCGGCGCAAAGCTCGCCAGCTGGTCCGGAAGCTCGTGCAGGTAGCCGCGCCCGCGGCCGATCAAATCCGACGGGATCTGACTGGAGATCGCCACCATCGGCACGTGCGCGCAGGCCGCCTCCATCACGGCGCTGAGCGAGTTCAGCGCGCCGGGACCGGTCGACAGGATCAGTGGCGCCGGTGTGCCGCCGGCGCGTGCGTAACCCTCCGCCTCAAAGCCGGCGCACAGCTCGGTCCGCGCGGCGACGACGTCGATCGTGCTCGCGCGCAGGCCCTCCCAGATCGCCAGCGCGTGGACGCCGGGAACCCCAAACGCGGTCCTCGCGCCGAGCGCCGCGAGGCTCTCGGCAACGAGGTGGCCACCAAGCCGTTCAGCCATCGAGCGACATTGTGCCCTCCAGGACCGCCTCCTCGAGC
>JBOGYE010000231.1:0-30422 GCA_050696635.1 Solirubrobacteraceae bacterium
ATCCGCCGCGCTTGACCGGCTCGAGCTCGTCGATGATCTCCATCGCCCGGACTTTCGGGGCGCCCGACAGCGTGCCCGCCGGCAGCACCGCCCGCAGCGCGCTCAGAGCGTCGATCCCCGGTCGCAGCCGCCCGATCACGCTGGAGACGATGTGCATCACGTGGCTGTAGTTCTCGACCGCCATGAACCGCTCCACCTCCACCGACCCGTACTCGCACACGCGTCCCAGGTCGTTGCGGCCGAGGTCGACGAGCATCACGTGCTCGGCGCGCTCCTTCTCGTCGGCGAGCAGCTCCCGCGCGATCCGCTCGTCCTCCTCGGGCGTCGTGCCGCGCGGCCGGGTGCCGGCGATCGGCCGCGTGGACACGCGCCGGCCGGTGACGGTCACAAGCGGCTCGGGCGACGCCCCCGCGATCTCGAAATCTCCGAAGTCCAGGAAGTACATGTACGGGCTGGGGTTGACGGTCCGCAGGCCGCGGTAGATCGAGAACGCCTGCACCGGGACCGGCGCCGACCATCGCTGCGAGGGCACGACCTGGAAGGCGTCGCCGGCGTGGACGTAGTCGATGATCCGGGCCACGTTTGACTTGAAGCGCTCGGGCGTCATGTTGGAGCGCAGCTCAGGGACCTGGCGATCGCCGTGGGCGGCATCCGGCGGTCGCGGCAGCGGCCCCGCCAGCCGCCAGCGCACCTCGGCGATCGTCTCGGCCGCGCGCCGGTATGACTCCTGCACCCCCTCCTCCGGGTACACGTTGGCGATGATCGTCACGGTCCGCTTCAGATGGTCGAAGGCGACAAGCGCGTCGGTCAGCATCAGGGCCAGGTCGGGCAGCCCGACCGGGTCGGGCGGCGGCGGCCCGAGCGACTCGACGGTCCGCACCAGGTCGTAGGCGAACATCCCCACCGCGCCGCCGGAGAACGGCGGCAGCCCCGCGACCGGCGCGACGCTGTAGCGCCCGAGCTCCTCCGCGGCGAGCGCGTAGGGGTCGCCCGGATCCCCGAGCGACCAGCGCAGCACCCGCCGAGGGCGGTGCCCGACGAACGACCAGCGCCCGACCCGCCCGTGCTCAGCGGATTCCAGCAGGAACGACGGCGCCGGCGGCCCCTCGAACCCCGGCAGCCCGCGTAGCTTCAGGAACGCCGACACCGGCGTCTGGCAGTCGTCGACGTACGTCTCGTGCAGCGGGATCAGGTTGTGGTCACGCGCCAGCTCGCGGACCTCGTCCAGCGACGGCGACGGCCCCGGAAGGGCCACACGGTCAGCGCCGGCGACGGCCATCGAGCACTCGCCCGGCGTCCGTCAGGCTCAGGCCACGGCCGCGCATCAGCACGGCCAGGTGGTAGAGCACGTCTGCGCTCTCCTCCGCGACGCGCTCGTCTGACTCCGAACGGGCGGCGCGCACGACCTCCTCGGCCTCCTCCTGCACCTTGGCGCCCGCCAGCGCCGGGTCGTCGAGCAGCGTCACCGTGTAGGAGCCGGCCGGCCGTTGCGCCGCCCGGGCCACGATCGTGCGCTCCAGCTCAGCCAGCGCCTCCGCCGGCGCCTGCGGCTCAAGCTCCCCGCGGTGAAAGCAGGTCCGCTCGCCGGTGTGGCACGCCGGGCCGGCCGGCTCGACCAGCGCCAGCAGCGCGTCGCCGTCGCAGTCGGCCCGGATGGCGCGCACCGCCAGCGTGTTGCCCGAGGTGGCGCCCTTGTGCCACAGCTCGCCGCGGCTGCGGCTGAAGAAGTGGACCTCCCCGGTCTGGCGCGTGAGCGCCAGCGACTCCGCGTTCATGTAGGCGAGCGTCAGCACCTCGCCGGTGCGCCAGTCCTGGACGATGCACGGGACGAGACCGCGCTCGTCGAAGGCCACGTCCGCGTCGTCCACGGCCCGGGATTCTAGGCGCCCGCCGGGGCGCGGCTCAGGCGGTGGCCAGCAGCGACGTCACGTCTGACGGGCGCCAGCGGCGCAGCAGCGTGGTCGCGTCGGGGGCGCTGAGCGCCGGCGAGAACAGGTGGCCCTGGCCGAACTCGCAGCCCAGCTCGCGCAGGCGGCGAAGCTGCCCCGGCGTCTCGATCCCCTCCGCGATCACCGGCAGACCGAGGCTGTGCGCGATCGCGACCGTACTGCGCACGATCGCCTCGTTGTCGGTGCCGTCGTCCGCGGCAAGCTCGGCGACAAAGCTGCGGTCGATCTTGATCGCGTCGACCGGAAAGCGGTGCAGCGCCGACAGCGACGAGTAGCCGGTGCCGAAGTCGTCCAGATGCAGACCGACACCCCCGGCGCAGACCTCGGAGAACACGCGCTGCGTGCGCTCCAGCCCGCTGATCAGCGTCGACTCGGTGATCTCCAGCTTCAGCACCTGCGGCGGCAGCTGCGCGAGCTCGATCGCGGCTCTCACCTGCTCGGCGAGCCCTGGATCGTCGAGCTGGCGGCCTGACAAATTGACGCTCACGCAGACCCCCTCAGCGACGAGGCCGTCGCGCCGCCAGCCGGCGAGCGTCGTCAGCGCGGCGCGCAGCACCTGCCTGCCGAGCAACGAGATCACGCCGGTGTCCTCAGCGATCGGGATGAACTCTGCGGGCGTGACCGAGCCCCGCTCCTCGGGCCAGCGGGCGAGCGCCTCCAGCCCGCAGATCCGGCCATCCGCCAGATCGACGATCGGCTGGTAGTGGATCGCGAGCAGCGAGCCCTCGACCACCTGGCGCAGCTCGTTCTCGCGCGCGAGCCGGTGGACGGCGCGCCGGCGCATGCCCTCGTCGAAGATCGCGCAGCGACCGCGGCCGCGCCGCTTGGCGTCGAACATCGCGATGTCGGCCCCGCCGATCAGCTCGACCGCATCAAGCCCCCCGGTCCCGAGCGCGATCCCGACGCTGACGCTGGCGAACAGCTCATGGCCGTCGATCCGGAATGGGAGCTTCAGCGAGCGCAGGATCCGATCGCAGACCAGCAGCGCATCATCGGCGTCCACGACCTCCTCCAGCAGCACCGCGAACTCGTCGCCTCCCAGCCGCGCGACCGTGTCGCCCGGGCGCAGGGCGGCCGCGACGCACTCGGCGAGCGCGATCAGGAGCCGGTCGCCGACGGCATGGCTGAGGCTGTCGTTGACGAGCTTGAAGCGGTCGACGTCGAGGAACAGGACCGCGCACGCGGCGCTCGGCTCCCGGCGCGCGCGGCGCAGCGACTGAGCGACGCGGTCGGTGAACAGCGTCCGGTTGGGCAGGCCGGTGAGCGAGTCGTGCAGCGCGTCGTGGGCGAGGCGCCGCTGGGCCATCCGCCGATCGGTGACGTCCGACAGCGAGCCGGCCATTCGCACCGGCGCCCCGCGCTCGTCGCGGCTCGTCAGCCCGCGCGCGACGACCCAGCGCCAGCCGCCGTCCGCGTGGCGCATCCGGTGCTCGACCAGCAGGTGCGCGGTGCGTCCGCCCAGGTGAGCGTCGATCGCCGCGCGCAGCCGCGGCAGGTCGGCTGGATGCACGAGATGCAACCAGGCGGTCGGCTCGCCCCCGAGCTCGGCGGTGGCAGCCGAGCGACCGAGGATCGCGCACCACCGCGGCGAAACGTAGAACGTCCCGGCGACCAGATCCCAGTCCCAGATCCCGTCGTTGGCGGCGCGGATCGCGAGCGAGTAGCGCTCCTCGCTGCGCGCCAGCTCGGCGACCGCCCGGTGGTGGCGAACCGCGTGGCGGATCGCGCGCTCCAGACCCGGGAGGTCAAGCTCTGAGGCAGGGAGCTGGTCGGTGATCCCGAGCGCGACCGCGGTCTCGTCATCGACTTCGGCCCCGAGCATGATCACCGGCGCGGACGGGCGTCCGGAGAACGCCTCGCGGACCAGTTCGACGCCGCTGGCGCCCGCGATCGCGCGAGCGATCAGGTACACGTCGTGGCGACGCTCACGAATCGCAGCGAGCCCATCGGCGCGGCGCGCGCGCCAGTCGACCGCGTAGCGACCGCCGCTGTGACGCGCGAGCAGCCCACGTGCGGTCGGCTCGTGGTCGCCGGGACCGTTCTCGACCACTAGCACGCGCAGCGGGCGATCCCCGGCGGGCGCCGGCGGTGCCTGAAGTTCCTCGACTGTGCTGTTCATGCGCGATCGCGGTCGGTCCGCGTGGTCGGCAGATCAAACCCCTACCGGGGCCCGGCATCGGGCCGTGCGCAGGTTGTTCGGCGGATATGCGCGCAGAACCTTCTATTTCGGCGCAGCTATGGAGCTTTTTGCAGCTATTCGATCATTCGATCCCCAGCCGGTCCAACACCCGCTCGTCGGCGCGCCAGTGGCGGCGCACCCGGACCGACAGCTCGAGGTGCACCTGCGCGCCGAGCTCGCGCTCGGTCGCCCGCCGTGCCGCCGTCCCGATCGATCTGATCATGCGCCCGCCGGCGCCGATCAGGATCCCCTTCTGGGACTCGGTCTCGGTCAGCACCGTCGCCTGGACGCGGATCACCCCGTTGGGAAGCGACGCGATCTCCTGCACCTCGACCTCGACCGCGTGGGGGACCTCCTGGCGCGTGCGCGACAGGACCTGCTCGCGCACGAGCTCCGCGAGGATCACGTCTCGCGACTGGTCCGAGCGCTGTCGCTCAGGGAAGTAGAACGGGCCCTCGGGCAGCAGCGCGACGAGGTGGTCGATCAGAGCCGGCAGGCCGTGGCCGGTGCGGGCGCTGACCGGGAAGATCTCCGTCGCGACGTCGAGGGCCTCGGCGTCGGCGAGCGTCGCCGCGGTTCGCTCACGCGTGGCTCGGTCGACCTTGTTGACAGCGATCGTGACGGGCACCGAGGCGGTCCGCGCCAGCAGTTCGGCGATGAACCGGTCGCCGGGTCCCAGCCCCTGCTGCGCGTTCAGGAGCAGCAGGCAGCCGTCGGCGTCGGCGAGCTCGCGCTCGACGCGGCGCTGCATCCGCTCGGTCAGCGCGTCGCGCGGGCGCTGCACGCCCGGCAGGTCGACCAGCACCAGCTGCCAGTCGGCCCCGGTGGCGACGCCGCGAATCGCCCGTCGGGTCGTCTGCGGCTTGTCGGAGACGATCGCGATCTTGGCGCCGACGATTGCGTTGGCAAGGGTGGATTTTCCGACGTTCGGACGCCCCGCGAGCGCGACGAAGCCCGACCGCGTCCTCAGCTCACCCATCGCATCAGCTCCGCCTGCAGCGCCAGCATTTCGCCGTCGTCGGTCTCGTGGTCCATCCCGGTCAGGTGCAGCGCGCCGTGGATCACCGCCTCGCGTAGATCCTCGGTCTCAGGCGGGCAGATCACGATGTCGCCCAGCTCCCGCGGTCCGGCGCTGTCGCCGTCCTCGTCGATCCCGAACGAGAGCACGTCGGTCGGCTCGTCGATCTGACGGTGCGCAAGGTTCAGCTCCCGGCTGCGCTCCTCGTCGACGAACTCGATCGCCACGTGGCCCTCGTCGATCCCGGCCGACGAGAGCGCCAGCGCGCACAGCTGCTCCAGCTCCACGGCGGCCGGTGCGCCATCGACGACCTCCAGCCCGATCACCTCGATGTCCAGCATCGCGGCCGCCGCCCTACGCCCGCGTCGCGCGGCCACGGGGGCGCAGCTCCTGCGTCCCGCGCTGCGCGTGCTCGTCGTAGGCGGCGACGATCCGCCGCACCAGCTTGTGGCGCACCACGTCCTCCTCGCCGAAGCGCACGAACTCGATCCCCTCCACCCCGTCCAGGATGTCGGAGACGACGATCAGCCCCGAGTCCTGCTCTCGCGGCAGGTCGACCTGGGTGATGTCGCCGGTCACGACCATCTTGGAGTTGAAGCCGAGCCGCGTGAGGAACATCTTCATTTGCTCGGGGCTCGTGTTCTGCGCCTCGTCGAGGATGATGAAGCTGTCGTTCAGGGTCCTTCCGCGCATGTATGCGAGCGGTGCCACCTCGATCGCACCACGCTCCAGGTGCTGGCTGACCCGCTCGGGGTCGAGCATGTCGTGCAGCGCGTCGAACAGCGGGCGCAGGTAGGGGTCGACCTTTGCCATCAGGTCGCCGGGCAGGAAGCCGAGGCGCTCGCCGGCCTCGACCGCGGGGCGCGTGAGGATGATCCGGTTGACCTCGCGGCGGCTGAGCGCGCCCGCGGCCAGCGCGACCGCCAGGAACGTCTTGCCGGTCCCGGCCGGACCGATCCCGAATGTGATCGTGTTGGCGCGGATCGAGTCGACGTAGCGCTTCTGGTTGACGGTCTTGGGCGCTACCCGGGTGGCGCGGTGGCGCCAGACGACGTCCTCCAGGATCTCCGACGGCGACTCGTGCGCGTCGAGCGCGCGCGCGACAGCCTCGACCGTCCCCGGTGCGATCTCGAGCCCCTGCTCGATCAGCTCCGACAGCTCGCGAACCACCGCCGTCCCAGCCTGCACCGCTGGCTCGTCGCCGTCGAGCGTCAGCATGTTGCCGCGCAGGAACACATCGCAGTCCAGATGGCCCTCCAGCGTGCGCAGGACCGTGTCCTGGCTGCCCGCCAGCTCGGCGGCGACCGCGTTGTCGAGCTCGATCGTGCTGCGCATCGGTCGCGGCGTCTAGGAGCTGCCCAGTGCCTCCCGCACCCGGGCCGACGTTCGCTTGCCGTCGGCGCGGCCGCCCGACGCAGCCATCACCGCCTTCATCACGTTGCCCATGTCACGCTGGCCGCTGGCGCCGGTCTGCGCGATCGCGGCCGCAACAAGCCCGTCGAGCTCGGCATCCGAGAGCTCCGCCGGAAGGTAGCCGGCGATCAGCTGCGCCTCGGACTCCTCCTGCGCGGCCAGCTCGGGGCGCCCGCCGTCACGGAACTGCGAGGCGGCCTCGATGCGGCGCTTGCGCTCCCGCCGCAGCACCGAAAGCTCGTCGTCGGAGCCCTCCTTGGCTGCCTTCTGCAGCTCGGAGAGGACGAGTCGCAACGCGCCGACACGGTCCTTGTGGCCGGCCTTCATCGCCGTGGTGATATCTGTGCGCAGCTGTTCGGTGACGGTCATGGTCTCCGAGCGAGGATAGCCCTGGGCGCGTGGCGCTAGGGGGTTGTCGGATAACTCCCGTATGTGTCCAGTTTCCCGACAAGCTCGGCGCGTCTACCCCGCCGGCACGCACCGAAGCCCGTCGGCGCGCAGTTCCTCGCAGCGCGCGGTCATGATCTCCCCGCGGGCGCCCGCGCCTGCGGGCAGGTAGCAGCGCACGTAGTCGGCGGTGTAGCCCGAGCACTGCGAGTCCGCGACCTTGTCGATCAGCACGCGCTCGCTTCGGCCGAGCTTCGCCGCGCGGTGCAGGCGCGAGCGGACCTCGCTGTGGCCGCGCAGCCGCCGCGAGCGCTCCTTCTTTACCTCCGGCGCCACGCGGTCCCCGAGCGACTCGGCAACGGTGCCGGGACGCGGCGAGTAGGAGAACGCGTGCACCCGGCTGATCTGCGCCGCGTCGATCGCGTGCAGCGTGCGCTGGAAGGCGGCCTCGTCCTCGGTCGGGAAGCCGACGATCACGTCGGTCGTCACGTTCACGTGCTGGATCGCCGCGCGCAGGCGCCGGACGTGTTCGACGTAGGTGGCGGCGTCGTAGTGGCGCCCCATCGCCTCGAGCACCCCGTCGTCGCCCGACTGCATCGGGATGTGCAGATGCGGGCAGATCCTCGGCTCCGCGGCGAGCGCCTGCACCAGGCTGTCGCGCACGTGGATCACCTCGACGCTCGACAGCCGCACCCGCTGGACCCCGGGGACGCGGGCGACCTCACGCATCAGCTCTCCCAGGTCCAAGCCGCGCTCGGGGTCGCGGTAGTCCCCGACGCTGATCCCGGTCATGACCATCTCCGGCTGACCGGAGGCGACCCGGCGAGCCACCTCGTCGAGCACCGCGCCCGCGGGGCGCGAGCGGGCGCCGCCTCGGACCGTGGGGATGATGCAGTAGGCGCAGCGGCACTCGCAGCCGTCCTGGACCTTGACGAAGCCCCGGGTGCGCGAGCCGGCGCCGGCCGCCCGCTCGCGGGTGAGCACGTCGTGATCGAGATCGGCGCAGGCGCCGACCTCCCCCGCCAGCTGCGCGGCGACGTCCTCGGCCCGCCCGACCAGCGGCGTCACCCGGTCGTCCAGGTCGGCGAACTGGCGCGCGTTCAGGTTGGTCGCGCAGCCCGACACGTAGACCTGCTCCGCGTTGCGCAGCGAGCGACGCACCGACTGGCGCGACTTGGCCTCGGCCTCGGAGGTGATGCAGCAGGTGTTGACCACGTGGATGTTGGCGGCATCGTCGGCGGCCTCCGTGTGCCCAGCGGCGAGCAGCGCCCGGCGGGCGAGCATCGCGTCGGCCTGCGAGACCTTGCAGCCCAGGAACCTGACGGCGAACGTCGCCACAGGCCCGACGGTAGCGGTCAGCGCACGACCGGTGCGGGCTGGGCCTCGACGCCCGCACCCGCCAGCTCCGCGGATGCCGTCTGGGCGACCGCCTCCGGAATCCCCTCGTCCGGCGCGGTGTAGAAGTACTTGCCGCCACGCAGCCACGAGGCGACCGCGGCGAGCGCGCAGCAGCCGGCCGCGAAGTAGAACGCCTCGTGGATCCCGTCGGCGAACGGGTGGGAGACGAGCGTCGGGAAGAAGCGGTGGCCGGTCAGGAAGGCGGCGGTCGCGTGCGGCAGGTGGTGAAGCGTCGGCCCGAGCAGCGTCTGGATCGGGTTGTAGCCCAGGAACGAGGCGAACAGGCTCCCGACCGGGGGCAGGTGCGAGATCCGCAGTGCCTCGGCATGCGGGACGCCGTGCGCCGACAGCCCGTGATACAGCACCCCGGGCAGGCTCCCCGACAGCCCGACGATCACGAGGCTGAAGAAGATCCCGATCGACAGCACCATCGAGCTGTTCTGGAAGGTCGCTGCCATCCCCGCTCCGGCGCCGCGCTGGTCGGGCGGCAGGCTGTTCATGATCCCGGTCTGGTTGGGCGCCGCGAACAGGCCCATCGCCAGGCCGTTGACGAAGATCACCAGGGCGAACGCCCAGAAGGGGAAGTTGACCGGCAGCGCGTTCAGCGCCAGGAAGCTCGCCGCCGCGACGAGCATCCCGCCGGTCGTGAACGGCCGCGCCCCGAAACGGTCGGCGAGGCGGCCGGCGTAGGGGCCCGCCAGCAGGAAGCCGACCGACAGCGGCAGCATGTAGATCCCCGCCCACAGCGGCGTCTCCGCGAAGCTGTAGCCGTGCTCGGGCAGCCAGATCCCCTGCAGCCAGAGGATCAGCATGAACATCAGGCCGCCGCGGGCCAGGGCCGCCAGCAGTGTGGCGATGCTGCCGGCGGTGAAGGCTCGGATCCGGAACAGCGGCAGGCGGAACATCGGCTGCGAGACGCGGCGCTCGACGATCGCGAACACCACCAGCAGCGCCAGGCCGCCGCCGATCTCTGCGATCACCTTCGGGCTCGTCCAGCCCATCGTGTGGTGACCGTAGGGCAGGATCCCGTAGGTGATCCCGACCAGGACAGCGATCAGGCCGACGCCGAAGGTGAGGTTGCCCAACCAGTCGATCTTGGCCGGCGTGCGGATGCCGCGCTCCTCGAGCATCAGGTACGCCCAGACGGTTCCCAACAGCCCGAACGGGACCGAGACCAGGAACACGAGCCGCCACGCGACCGGGCCGAGCACGCCGCCGAGCACCAGGCCGATGAACGAGCCGCCGATCGCGGCGACCATGTTGATCCCCAGCGCCAGCCCCCGTTCCGTCGCCGGGAAGGCGTCGGTCAGGATCGCTGACGAGTTGGCCATCAGGAAGGCGGCACCGACCCCCTGCACGACCCGGATCGCGATCATCCACAGCGCCCCCGCCGGACCGTGCATCCAGGTCACCGTCAGCAGCACCGATCCGACCGTGAACACGGCGAAGCCGAGGTTGTACATCTTGACCCGCCCGACCATGTCGCCGACGCGCCCCAGGCTGACCACCAGCACCGCCATCACGACCAGGAAGCCGAGCAGGATCCACAGCAGGTAGCTGGTGTTCGACGGCACCAGCGGATCCAGCTGGATACCACGGAAGATGTCCGGCAGCGCGATGATCACGATCGAGCCGTTGATCGTCGCCATCAGGATCCCGAGCGTGGTGTTCGACAGCGCGATCCACTTGTAGCGGTCGGGGCTGGCGTGGGTGTGGGCGCGCAGCCGCGCGATCGCGCCGCTCATGGCTCCTGCCCTGTGAGCCGCTCGAGCAGCCGGTCCAGGATCGCGATCGCGTCAGACAGCGTGCGGACGTCGTCGTCGGCGAGCGTCGCCATCTCCTCGTGCATCACGGCGCGGTACTCGTCACGCAGACGATCGAACGTGCTGGCGCCCTGCGCCGTCAGCGCCACGAGCACGCCGCGCCGGTCCGCCGGATCGGGCTCGCGGCTGACCCAGCCGCGACACTCGAGGCGATCGACCAGGCGCGTGATCCCCGGCTGCGAGATGCAATCGCGCGCCGCCAGCTCGGTGATCCGCCGCGGTCGCCGCGACAGCGCCCACAGCACGCCCAGCTCGGTGCGCGAGATCTGGACGCTGGCGCGGCTCAGGAACACGCGCGACAGCATCGACGCGCGCTGCGGCAGCGCCTCGGCGATCTCGTCCAGCGATCCGGTGCGCTGACCACTCCTGCCCGCGGTTTCCATGCGCCAGTCATATTACAGGCCCCGCCGGCGCCGCAGCCTGGCGCCGCGCTTGCTCGGCGTCCAGCGCCGGCGCCTGAGGGGTTGTCCAGTTCCTGAGGCTATACGTGAGGAAGTGGACAACCCTCGACGGCCGGGGTGGGCTTGGTCGCGGCGGCCAGCGCCAGCGCCGCCCACTCGCCGCTGGCGCGCCGGTCGCGCTCGGCGAGGCCGCGCGCGGCGAACGCCGCCGCCAGCTCATCGGCCTCGGTCGCCAGCAGCCCCGAGAGGATCAGCTCGCGGGGAAACCGGCGCTGACTCGCGGCCCACGCCCGCAGCGGCGGGGCCAGCACGTTGGCGACCACGAGTTCCGCGTCGGGGACCTGCTCGTGGCGCAGGTCGAAGCTGCGGACATGCAGCGCGACGCCGTTGCGAGCGGCGTTCTGAAGGGTCGCCGTCACCGCTGCCTTGTCGAAATCGAGCGCGAGCACCGGACCCCAGCCGAGCCTGGCCGCGACGATCGCCAGCACGCCCGAGCCGCAGCCGAGGTCGACGAACGCGCCGCGCGCGGCGGTGCGAGCGGCCGCGTCGAGCATCAGCTCCAGGCACAGGCGGGTGGTCGCGTGCGCGCCGGTGCCGAACGCCTGGCCCGGGTCGATCACGACATCGAGCGCCGTCGCCGCCGGCGGTTCCCACGGCGGTCTGACGGTCAGTTGGTCGCCGATCGTCAGCGGCCGGTGAAAGTCGCGCCAGCGCTGCGACCAGTCGTCGGCGATCTCGGTCGTGACGATGTCGACGTAGGCGCCGCCGGCGGCGGCCCGCAGCGCCGGCAACTGCGGCAGCTCGCCGGGAGCGCCGTAGACCGCGTACTCGACCACCTCGGAGTTGACCTGAACTTCCTCGACGCCGCTCGGCGCCAGCTCGAGCAGCTGCGCCAGCACCAGCTCGGCCTGTCGGCGGTGCACCCGGACGGCGAGTCGAATCACCCGCCGAACGCGCGCTTGAGCTTGCCGAGCACTCCCTCGTCGGTACGCAGGTTCTGCTCGGTCATCGTCTCCGCGAGCTGCTCCAGCAGCTCCTTCTGCTCGCGCTTGAGGTGGCGTGGGACCACCACATTGACGACCACCCGCAGGTCCCCGTGACGGCGGCCCCGAAGGGCGGGCATCCCCTTCCCGCGCAGGGTGAGGGTTTCGTGCGGCTGGATCCCCGCCGGGATCTCCAGCTCTGTCTCGCCGTCGAGCGTCGGCACCTGGACGCTGGTGCCGAGCGCCGCCAGCGGCGCCGCCACGTCGATCACGGTCACCAGGTCGTCCTGCTGGCGCACGAAGCGCGGATCGGGCTTGACCCGGATCTGCACGTACAGGTCGCCGGCCGGCCCGCCGTGCTCGCCGGCGTGGCCGCGACCGCTGATCCGGATCCGCTGACCGTCGTCGATCCCGGTCGGCACGTCCACCGACACCTCGACCCGCTCCACCCGGCGCCCACGGCCAGAGCACTCGCGGCACGGCTTGGTCGGCACCCGTCCATCGCCGCCGCAGGCGTCGCACACCGCAGCCCGGGCAACCTGACCGAACGGCGTGCGCGACACTACCCGCAGCTGCCCGGCGCCGCCGCACCTCGCGCAGGTCTCGATCGGCGTGCCGGGCTCGGCGCCGTTGCCGCGACAGTGCTCGCAGCGGGTGACCCCATCGAAGGAGACCTGCAACGTGGCTCCCTCTGCCGCCTGTTGAAGGGTCACCTGCGCGCCGGCGGCGATATCGCCGCCCTGCGCGGGACCGCCGGGGCGTCCGCCGAAGCCACCGAACGCGCCCCCGAGACCGCCGCCCCCGAAGAACGCCTCGAAGATGTCCGCGACGGAGCCGAAGCCCTCGAAGTTGGGCGCGTAGCCGCCGCTGCGCAGCCCCTCGTGGCCATAGCGGTCATAGGTGGCACGGCGGTCGGAATCCGACAGCACCTCGTAGGCCTCGGCGGCCTCCTTGAAGCGCGCCTCGGCGCCCGGCTCGGGGTTCACGTCCGGGTGCAGCTCGCGAGCCAGGCGCCGGAAGGCCTTCTTGATCTCCGAGTCGTCCGCGTTGCGGTCGACGCCGAGGATCTCGTAGTAGTCGCGGGGCATCTGAGATGCACTCATCTGTTCATCGCTCGTCGTAGACATCGGCCACGAACGCGGAAAGCTGACTTGCCGCGTCACGGACCGTGCGGATCGCGTGGCCGTAGTCCATCCGCAGCGGGCCGATCACCGACACGGTTCCCAGCGCGCGCTGGGGCAGCCCATAGCCGGCGGCGACCAGCGCCATCGAGCGCAGCGCCGGCGAGTCGTTCTCGGTCCCGATCCGCACGGCGACACCGTGGTCGACGATCAGCGCGGAGCGCAGGATCTTCAGCAGCGCCACGCGGCGCTCGAGCATCTCCATCAGCTGGTGCAGCTCGGACGCGTCGTCGCGGCCGAACGCCAGCAGCTTGGCCGTGCCGTCGACGTACAGCGTCGCCTGGGCCGCCTCCTCCAGCTCGGTGAAGACGGGCGCGAGCGCAGCCAGGAACTCGCGCTCGGTGGCCGGCAGCGACGGGTCGTGCAGGCGCTGGTGCAGGATCCGGGCGCCGAGCCCGAGCCCCACGAGGCGCTCGTTGAGGAAGCTCGCCGCCCAGTCGACCAGACCGCCGTCGACCGGTCGGGCGAACGTGAACAGCCGCTTGGAGACGCCGCCGGTCGAGGTGATCACCACCACCATCAGCACCTGGGGTTGGAGCTTCAGCACCTCGATGTGGCGAATCGTCGAGGTCTCGATCGGCGGCGCCGTGACGATCGCCATCAGGTTGGTGACCTGCGACAGTGCCGCGGTCGTGGCCCGCATCGCCTCATCGAGCTCGCGGCGGACCAGCGTCAGCGACAGCGCCGGGCCGGCCGGCGCCTCGGGCAGCAGACGATCGACGAAGTAGCGGTAGCCGGCCTCGGTCGGCACCCGCCCGGCGGAAGTGTGCGGGTGCGCCAGCAGCCCCAGCTCCTCGAGGTTGGCGAGCTCGTGGCGGATCGTCGACGGAGCCCATTCAAAAGCGGCGCTGAGCACCTTGGAGCCGACGGGCGCGCCGGCCTGGAGGTAGTCCTCGACGAGCCGGCGCAGGACCAGCTCCTGGCGTTCGGTGAGCATGCGATGGATTCTAGGTCGGGCCTGGTCGCCGTCCCGGTGGCCGGGCCGCCCTCCGGGTGGCCTGCCGGCTACTGCGGAGGGCTGACGATCCGCGCGACGCCGTTGCGGATGATCCGCTTGCCGTCCTGGCGCGCCTCGGAGTCGACCGTGGCGGCTCCGTCGGCGGTGACCTCGCGCACGGTGCCGGCGATCGTGATCTCCTGCTCCATCACGCCCATGCTGCGGAACTGGACCGACAGGCTCTTCAGGCTCGCGGGGCCACCGAACGCCTCGGTGTGCGCGCGCGCCACCTGAGCCATCGTCCACAGTCCGTGCAGGATCCGGCCCGGCAGCCCGACCTGCTGCGCGAACTGCTCGTCGATGTGGATCGGGTTGAAGTCGCCCGATGCGCCGGCGTAGCGGACCGTCAGGTAGCGGTCCGCGGTGACCCGCAGCTCAAGCTCGTCGCCGACGTTCATTGCGGGAGCCTGACGATGTTGGTCCAGACGCCGGTGCTGACGTGCTCGCCGCGCTGATTCTGTGACACGGTCTCAAACACGTAGAAGCCCAGTCCGCCGCGCTCGGAGATGTCGGTCAGGGTCGCCGTCGTGACGATCTCGTCGCCGGCGATCACCAGCTCCCCCCAGCGAAACTCCTGCGCGCCGTGGACCAGGTGCGCGAAGTCGATCCCAACCGCGGGATCGAACAGCGCGGGCACCAGCGGCCGGTTGGCGTACACGACCGCGAACATCGGCGGCGCCACCAGGTCCGCGTACCCCGCCGCGCGCGCCGCCTCGAGGTCCAGGTGCAGTGGGTCGGTCTCGCCGACCGCGAGCGCGTACTCGCGGATCTTCTCGCGCCCGACCGCGTACACATCCGGCGGATACCTGCGCCCGATCGCCTCGGTGTTGACCGCCATCGCCGCGGGAGTCTAAGTCCCATTTGGGACACCCGGCGTGACGTCCGGGAGGGCCGCCGTGACGAAAAGTGTTGCCATGTTCGACAAAAAACGTCACACCCCACCCGGCGCGCTCCGGCCGATGCGCCGGATCAGATGATCACCGGGACGCCGCGGCCGGCGAGTCCGAGGCCCATGCGCTCGATTCTGACATCGGCCGTCCGGTCATGGCGTCATCGCCGGGCAGCCGACGTAGCCGGCGCCGATGCGCGCCACGCGGTTGTGAACGCTGATCACCGGACCGTTGCCGGTCGCGTAGTCGTAGCCGTTCAAGCGGCCCCGCGCGGTGCGGATCCGGTAGCTGCCGCCGTGAGCGGCCGCGCCCGCGAACCGTACAGCCGGCTGGCGGTCGTCAGCGGTCGCTTCAGTGTCAGCCCGCGAGGGTGGAGAGCACCGCCCCGGGGCGCACGCGGTCGCCGTCGCCGCACTGGCATCCGGCGAACCGCCCCCGCTGGAAGAACGCCCACAGCGGCGCATCGACGGCGGGCGATGCCCACTCGATGGAGTGGTCGATCACGCAGTTCGACGTGCGTGAGTACGGGCGCGAAGGTCGGCCAAGATCCTGTTGTACGGCGCCGATCACGGCATCGGGCGTGGTACCGAACCGCGCCGGGCCGAGCCCGTCGGCGTGCAGGATCCGCAGCGGGCGTTGGGTTGCGGCCAGCGGCGCCGTGGGGTTGGTGGCTCGCGACGTCGCGCTCCAGCGCGCGATCACGTGGCCGTGCCGGCCATACCAGACCGTGGCCGCTTCGGTCGGGCATGCCCCGTGGCTGCACCAGCTGTCGGGCGCCTTGACCGTGGCGACGTTGGCCAGCACCGGAAGCGATAGAGCTCGCTCGGGGCAAGGGAGGCCGGGCCGCAGGCAGCGGAATGTCCAGCGCACGCGGGTCACGCCGTCCGGCACGGGGCCGACCCACTGCGTTCCGAGTTGGCCGGGGATCGGGTCGGGGAACGGGTCGGGCTGCAGTTGCCTGAACAGCCCGGTCCCTTCGCCTCCGACCTGGCCGTCGGAGGAGATCACCCATGGCACGATCTCGTAGCCGCCGTCGGCTTCCCGAGCGACCGTCATGAACACGCGGTCGTCGTTGCGCAGCCGTCGTGCCAGCCGGGTCAGGCTCGCGACCGTGACCGGCAGGTGCTGCCCATGCGGCGGGCGCCACGCGCGATCAGCGTCGGTTTGCGGCCGGCGCAGCACGCCGTAGGTCGCCAGAAGCCGTCGCAGCGGCACCCCCGCAGGCCCCATCGCCGGCTGGGTCGCGGCCGGACCGCGCGCCGGGGCAGGCCCTCCGTGTCCCAGCAGCACGACGGCCAGCGCCGCCACCGCGACCACCGCCGCCGAGCTGAGCGCGATCGCGATCCCGCCGGCCGCAGGCCACCGGCGGCGCCGGCCCGGCCACGGCCCAACCTGCACGGCGCGGGGCACGGCCGCCCGCAGCTCGAGCTCCAGCCGGTCGAAGTAGTCGCCACTCATTCTTGCTCCCTCCGTTCAGAGTGTGCGATGCGCGCCCGCGCGTGGGACAGGCCCCGGCTGACCCGCTGGCGCACGACCGACTCCGAGCAGCGCAGCTCGGCGGCGATCTCGGCATACCCGCGCTCGTCGACGATCCTCGCGCGAACCGCCTCGCGCTCCGCGTCCCCGAGCGCCGTCACGGCGTTCAGCGCCGGCCCGTCGTCCAACGCGGCCAGCTCCTCGACGCGTCGCAGGTCCGCGTCGCCCAGATCCAGCGGCGCTATCCGCAGACGCCGGCGAACCGCATCCTCGATGCGGCCCCGCCGGCGGCTCTCGCGCAGCTTGTTGTGGGCGATCCCCAGCAGCCACGGAGCCGCCGAGTCGCGCTCCGGGCGGTAGCGCCCCGCCGCTGCGAGCGCAGCCGCGAACACCTCGCCCGCGAGGTCTGCGGTCAGCTCCCGATCGCCGGTCGCCCGCAGCAGAAAGCCGAGAACTCGGGGCAGGTGGCGGCGGTAAAACACGGCGAACGCGTCCGCCTCGCCGCGCGCGGTGGCAGCCAGCAGCTCGGAATCGCCGTTCACGCACCTGTTATGACAGCGGGTCTTGGTTTGTGACGCATCTGCACCGCCGTTTGCGCCGGTCTACGCCGCGCGCTAGCCTGATGCCATGAACCGGCGCGCCAACCTGCGGGCTTCCGATGCCGACCGTGACCAGATCGTCGAGCGGCTGCGCGGCGCGGCGACCGAGGGGCGGATCGCCGCCGAGGAGCTCGAGCAGCGCGTGCTGGCCGCGCTGAAGGCCCGCACGTACGGCGAGCTCGAGGCGACGGTCTCCGATCTGCCGGGCGAGCGCGGTCGCAACGACGGTCGCGACGATCGCCGTCGGCCTGCGCGGCGCCGCTCCGCCGTTGGCTGGGCGTTCGCGGCGGTGCGGGCCAACCCGCTGTTGCTCGTGTTCGCGATCCCGGTCATCGCCGTCACCGGGGCGATGCTGCTGGCGATATCGATCGTCTGGGCCGTGATGATGGTCGCCGTGCTGGTGCTCGGCGGCCGCCCCCGGCCGCCGATGCGCGGACCGTGGATCTACACGCGGGCGATGCGCTCCTGCGGCCCGCCGCGCCGCGGGCCGCGCAGCTACTGGGCCTGAACGCGGCGCTCGCGCGACGCAGCCGCCAGACCGCCTCGGCCGAGCCGCTGCAGCCGCCAGATGACCCCGTCCATCTCGAATCGGCCACCGCCCGTCAGGCGACGGTGCAGGTAACGCCGGCGCGCGATCTCCGTCGCGTGAACCTCGATCCCCGCGGTTGACCACCACGCGGCCGTGATCGGGTCCTCCCCGCCCTCCGGATCGTGCATGAACGCGACCAGCGCGTCGTCGGCCAGCAGCCCCGCGGCCACCGCCAGCGCGGCCGGAGGCAGCTCGCCGGAGCGCCGCTCCCCCACCGGCGCCACGCAGCACAGCGCAGCGGCCCCCAGCTCCGCCAGCAGCTCCCGCTCGCGCGCCGGGAGCGCCAACAGGTCGAGCGTCAAGTACCTGTCGTAGACCCCGGGCCGGTCGCGCAGCGCAGCGGTCCGGGCTGCGGGCGCGATGTCGGTGCCGTACAGGCCGGCGACTCCGAGCCGCTGCGCCGCCAGCGCCTCCCCGGACACGCCGTTGCCCGCCGCGACATCGATCACCACGACTTGCTCGCGCGCCCAACCGCACGCATCGACCGCCGCACCGAGCATCTCGGCGAGCACCGCGGGCGAGCGGCACCCCAGGCGATCCTGCACGATCTGCTCATAGAGGCCCGGCAGCGCGTACAGCCGCTCGTAGTCGTGCAGCCGCAGCTCCTCGCGCCGCCCGTCGGAGAAGCTCACGACGATCCGCTCGCGGCCGACCGCCACGCCGGACTCCGCGACCAGGTGGGCCGTGTACGCGCCGCCCACGCTCAGCCCTTGTCGCCCAGCTCCAGCACCGCCAGGAACGCCTCCTGTGGCACCTCGATCCGCCCGACCTGCTTCATCCGCTGCTTGCCCTTCTTCTGCTGCTCTAGCAGCTTGCGCTTGCGGCTGATGTCGCCGCCGTAGCACTTGGCGGTCACGTCCTTGCGGTAGGCCTTGATCGTCTCGCGCGCGATGATGCGGCTGCCGACGGCCGCCTGGATCGGGACGTCGTACTGCTGGCGCGGGATCTTCTCGCGCAGCTTCTCGGTCAGCGTGCGGCCGGCGACCTGGGCCTTTGATCGGTGCACGAGCATCGACAGGGCGTCGATCGGGTCGCCGGCGAGCAGGATGTCGAGCTTGACGAGGTCCGACTCGCGCAGCCCGATCAGGTCGTAGTCGAGCGAGGCGTACCCCCGCGTGCGGGACTTCAGCTGGTCGAAGAAGTCGAGCACGATCTCGGCCAGCGGCAGGTCGTAGGTCAGCTGGACGCGCTCGGATGACAGGTAGTGCATCCCGGCGTGGTCGCCGCGACGCTCCTGGCAGAGCTCCATGATCTGCCCGACGAACTCTTTCGGCGTCAGGATCGAGGCGCGAATGTAGGGCTCACGCACCTCCGCGACGCGCGCCGGGTCGGGCATCTCGTTGGGGCTGTGGATCGGCAGCACCATTGCATCGGTCAGCGTCACCTCGTACTCGACGCTCGGCATCGTCGCCAGCAGCTCCAGGTCGTACTCGCGCTCGAGGCGCTCGCGCACGATGTCCATGTGCAGCAGGCCGAGGAAGCCGCAGCGGAAGCCGAACCCCAGCGCCTCCGAGGTCTCCGGCTCCCAGCTCAGCGCGGCGTCGTTGAGCGTCAGCTTCTCCAGCGCGTCGCGCAGATCGGCGTAGTCGTCGGTCTCGATCGGAAACAGGCCGCAGAAGACCATCGGCTTGACCTCGCGGTAGCCGGGCAGCGGCTCCTGCGCCGGCCGGCGTCGGCTCGTCAGCGTGTCGCCGACGCGCAGCCGGGTGACGTCCTTGATCCCGGTGATCAGAAAGCCGACCTCGCCCGCGTGCAGCGCCTGGGCCGGAGTCATCTGTGGCGTGAAGAAGCCGATCTCGTCGATCTCGGCTTCGGTTCCCGCCTGCATCGCGCGGATCGCGTCGCCCTTGGTGAAGCTTCCGTCGACGACCCGGATGTAGGCGATCACGCCGCGATACTGGTCGAACTCGGAGTCGAAGATCAGCGCCCGCGGCGGGGCGGCCGGGTCACCGGCCGGCGGCGGCACGCGAGCGATCAGCTCGTCGAGCACCTCGGGCACCCCCTCTCCTGTCTTGGCGCTGATCCGCCGTACCTCGTCGGCCGGCTCGCCGAGCAGGTCGGCGACCTCGGCCGCGACCCGCTCGGGCTCGGCACCGGGCAGGTCGACCTTGTTCAGGCATGGGATCAGCTCCAATCCCGACTCGACCGCCAGATAGGTGTTGGCGACCGTCTGCGCCTCGACTCCCTGGGAGGCGTCGACGACCAGCAACGCGCCCTCGCAGGCCTCCAGCGAGCGAGACACCTCGTAGGTGAAGTCGACGTGGCCGGGCGTGTCGATCAGGTGCAGCTGGTAGGTCTGCCCGTCGCGCGGGGAGGTGTAGAAGACGCGCACCGCCTGGGCCTTGATCGTGATTCCGCGCTCGCGCTCGAGGTCCATCGAGTCGAGCACCTGGGCGCGCATCGAGCGCCGATCGACGGTGTGCGTCAGCTCCAGGATTCGGTCGGCGAGCGTCGACTTGCCGTGATCGATGTGCGCGATGATCGAGAAGTTGCGAATCTGGGCCTGGTCCGCCATCGCGCCACCAGGTTACGAACGCGGCGGCGGCTCAGCCGTGCAGGCCGCGCCGGCGCCGATCTCGCGCGACCAGCTCGTCGAGCGCGCGCGGCAGCAATCCCAGCTCGTGCAGCGCGTCGCGGCCGGCGACGCCGGCCGTCAACAGGCCTCCGAAGACCGCGACCGCGTCGATCGAGCGCCGTCCCTTGACGGTCCAGTAGTCGTCGGCGAGGTCGAGCCAGAGGGCGAACTCGTCGAGCGTCAAAGCCGAGGCGATGCCGTACAGAGTGGCACTGACCCGCGACTCCCACTCGGGCGTGCGGTCGCCGATTCCCACGCGGTACGTCCACAGGTAACCCACGCCGAGCAGTCCGAAGATCCCGAACGTGCTGTGGTGAACGTGCGTCTGGCCGGCGCTGATGTTGTGAAACGGTCCACGGCCGGCGCGGATCGCGTGCGTGATCGCGCGACAGGTGGCGAACGCGGTCGTGAATCCGACCGCGCTGAGGAACGCGCGCTCCTGCCTGGGGTCGGAGAAGTGTCGCGCGTAGAAGCCGATCGCGCCAGCCTAGTGCACGCACTACCGGCCGGCGAGACGGCTACGCACCAGCGCCTCTATCTGGCGCGCCTCGGGGATCCGCATCGCCAGTACAAGCCGCGCGTACAGCACCCCGGCGATCACCAGCGCGGTCCCCACCGACAGGATCTGAGCCACGATCGACACTCCGAGCAGGCTGTCGATCCCCTTCCAGACCAGGTATCCGATCGGCGTGACGATCGCCGTGGCGACCGCGATCCGGGCGGTGATCATCGTCGTCTGGCCACCCTCGAGCCTGCCGTTGAAGCCCTGCCGCAGCCGGCGTAGCTGCAGGGCGGTCATGACGACATTGGCGGACACGGTACCGATCACCAGCCCCGCGATTCCGAGCGGCTTGTACAGCGCCAGCGACACGATGATGTCGACGACCATGTTGAGCGCCGCCAGCTTGGTCGGGATCCAGGGCCGCTTGAGCGCGAAGAAGGTGCGGCTCAGCAGCAGGTTCAGCCCCGCGAACGGCAGGCTGATCGCAAACCAGAACAGCGCGATCGAGACGATGTGCGTCGAGTAGGCGCGAAACAACGTACCGTGCTGATAGACAACGCGGACGATCGGGTGCGCCAGCACCGCCAGCAGCGCCGCAGACGGGATCAGCAGCAGGTTCACCTGCCGGATCCCGTTGCCGAGCGTGCGGCGCATCCCGCCGACCTTCCGCGCCGTCGCCAGGCGGCTGAGGGTCGGGAACAGGACGGTCGCGACGGCCACGCTGAAGATCCCCTGGGGCAGCATGTAGATCCGGAACGCGTCGTTGATCGCCGCCGGCGCTTGCCCTCCGCGGATCAGGGTTCCGAGCCCTGCGTTGAGGAACACGTCGAGGTTGATGATCCCGATGCTCATCGTCACCGGGAAGAACAGGATCAGCACCTCGCGGATCCGCGGGTCGCGCCAGTTGAGGCTGAAGGAGACGCGGAACTCCACCTTGCGCAGCGCCGAGGCGATCATCGCGAACTGGAGCACCGTCGCGGCCAGCCAGGCGATCGCGTACGCGTACACCGAGTCCCCGCCGTGAAAGCGCCCGTGCAGGACGACCAGCAGCACCACGATGATCACGTTCCAGACCGCGGGCGCCAGCGCCGGGATCGAGAACTCGTCGTAGGACTGCAGCACCCCTACGATCAGCCCCGTCAGGCTGAGCAGCAGCACGACCGGGAACAGCACCCGGGAGAGACCGACCGTCAGGGCGGTCGTGGCGGCGTCGAATGTCCCGGTGAACAGCGGCATAACCAGCCCGGCGATCGCCATGTAGACCAGCGTCAGCGCCCCGAGCACGACCAGGATCAGCCAGAACAGCTCCGACGCAAGCTTGAACGCCTCGCGCTTGCGTCCCTGCGACAGCAGTTCGGTGAACACCGGCACGAACGCGGCCGACAGGGCCGCCTGGGAGAACAGGTTCGAGAACAGGTTCGGGATCTGCGATGCGACCGCGAACGCCGAGATCGGGGGGCGGGTCCCGAAGAAGCTCGCCTGAGTGATCTCACGCGCCAGGCCCGCGAGGCGCGAAAGGGCGGTCGCGAGCGCGAATATCGCGGTGCTGAGCGCCAGTCGGCGCCGCGGCGCGGGCATCGACGGACCAGGCCCGGAGGGCGGTGGCGTCGTCGGCGGCGGAGATCCGACGCCTGTGCTGTGGGCGCTCACGAGCGCGCTATAGTACGCGCCGCCGCGGGGGCTCCCGTGGCTCTGCTGACATGGCCAACATTCACTCGCAAGAGAAGCGGATCCTCCGCGCAGAGCGTGAACGGCTCGAGAACCGGCGCTACACGTCGGCGATCAAGACCTACTTCCGCCGCCTCGAGCGAGCGGTCGCCGAGGGCGACGATCCGACCGTCGCCACCGAGCACCGAACGCTCGTCTCGACGATCGACAAGGCCGTCAAGCGAGGCGCGCTGCACCGCAACAACGGCGCTCGCAAGAAGTCCCGCGCCGCCCGCCTGCGCCGCGGCGATTAGCGGGTCCGCCCCGGCGCCTCGCCGCCCAGGGGGCGGCGGGTTCGCTAGCCGGCGATCCTGCTGAAGGCCAGCAGGGCGGCCGTATCCTCGGTCAGTGCCCCGGTAGCGCGCCCGCCGCGAGACGTGTGCTCGAGATCGGCGATCTCGCAGACCGCCTGCGCAAGCCGCTCCGCGCCCATGCGGCCGGCGTGGGCCAGCATCCGGTCGGCGGCGCTCGACGGCATCCGCAGGCCCCGCTTGATCTGCGCCCGCGACTCGCCGGCGTCCAGCGAAATCGCCACCTCCAGCGCAGCCCTGACCCGCTGCGAGATCCAGTACAGCAGCCCGGCCAGCCGCTCCCCCTGCTCGCGCAGGCCCAGATAGGCCACGGTCGCGGCAGGACCGTCGCCGGCCACCAGCGCGTCCGCCACGGCGAAGGCGCGCAGCTGCGCCGAGGGCGCGGTCAGCGCCACCACCTCGCTCGCATCCAGCTTCATCCTGACACCCGGCTCGGCACCGAGCGCGAGCTTCTCCAGCTCGCGCGCCAACCGCTGCTGACGCTCGCCGACATGCGTGACCAACGCCCGCGCGGCCTCGAGGTCGAGGGCGATCCCGAGCTCGGCCGCTCGAGCGCACACCCACTTGGGCAGCTCCCACGGCTTGACGCCGTTCTCGGCGCTGACGTCGCCGCCTGCCTTGCGAACAGCGTCGCGCAGCTCTTCGGGAGCCTGGTTGCGTCCCTCCTCGCGGGCGAAGAAGGCGACCGTCGTGTCGGCTGCCAATGCCGCCAGCGCCGCCACGACGGCGTCCAGCTCAGGTCCCTGCTTCCAGCGCTCGACCCCGTCGACGACGATGAACCGGCGCCCCAGCGCCAGCGTCATTGCGCCCAGGGTCGCCGCGACCCGGCCCGGACTCGCATCCTCGCCCTCCAGCAGCTCCAGTCCGGCGGCGCCGCTGATCGACTCCGCCAGCATGCGGAGCCGTGCCCGGCGCTCAGCGATCCGGCCGTGGTCGTCACCGCAGATCAGGTAGGCGGGCTTGAAGCTAGGCTCGGCCACCGCCACCGCCTCAGCGCACGACGACGTTGACCAGCCTGCCGGGCACGACCACGACCTTTGCGACCTCTCCCCCGTCCAGATGGGCGCGGACCCCGGGCGCCGCCAGGCACAGCGCCTCAAGCTGCTCGCGGGCGGCGCCGGTGGCGGCCGTCACACGGTCGCGGACCCGGCCGTTGACCTGACAGACCAGCTCGAAGGTGTCCGCGGTCAGCATCGCTGGATCGGCCGCCGGCCACGGCTGCTCCCAGACGCGCTCGCCGGTCAGCCGTTCGTAGACCTCGCTGCCGAGGTGAGGAGCGAACGGAAACAGGATCGAGGCGGCGGTCGCGGCCGCAAACCGCCGCGCGGAGATGTCCGCATCGGAGTGGCGGTAGACCTCGTTGACCAACTCCCTCACCGCCGAGATCGCCGTGTTGAATGCGAACCGGCGTATGTCAACCGTCACCTTGTCGATCGCCCAGTTGGCCTTGCGGACGATGGTCAGCGCATCGCCGACCGGCCGGTCGGGCTGCCGCGCGGCATCGGGCGCATGCTCTCCAAGCTCGTCGCCCAGCCGCCACAGCCGAGCCAGGAACTTGTGCATCCCCTCCAGCGAAGCCTCAGACCAGGCGGCGTCCTGGTCGGGCGGGGCGATGAACAGCACGTAGCAGCGCGCCGTGTCGATGCCGAGCCGCCGCACGATCGGTCCCGGGCTGATCACGTTGTTGCGCGACTTGGACATCTTCTGCCCGTCGGGGCCGAGGATCATCCCCTGCGTGAACAGGGCCCGGAACGGCTCCTGAAACCCGAGCAGCGCCATGTCCGCCAGCGCCTTTACGAAGAAGCGCGCGTACATCAGGTGCAGGATCGCGTGCTCGACGCCGCCGATGTACTGGTCGACGGGCATCCAGCGTCCCAGGATCTCGGGATCCCACGGCGCGGTCGCGTTGTGCGCGTCGCAGTAGCGCAGGAAGTACCAGCTCGAGTCGACGAACGTGTCCATCGTGTCGGTCTCGCGCCGAGCCGGACCACCGCATCGGGGGCATGACGTGTTGACCCACTCCTGTGCCGCTGCCAGCGGCGAGCGTCCGCGCGGCTGGTAGTCCTCGACATCGGGCAGCTCCACCGGCAGCTGCTCCTCGGGCACTCCGACCATGCCGCAGCGCTCGCAGTAGACGACGGGGATCGGACAGCCCCAGTAGCGCTGGCGCGACAGCAACCAGTCACGCAGGCGGAAGTTGACGGTCGCGTGACCGGCGCCGCGCTCGCGCAGCCAGGCGACGATCGCGTCGCGTCCCGCGACCGCGTCCATGCCGGTGAACTGACCGGAGTTGACCAGGCGCTCGTCGTCGGTGTGCGCCATGAACGCGTGCTGCTCGAGATCGGGGGCCTGTTTGCCGGCGGGCGCCACGACCTGGCGGATGGGCAGCCCGAACGCGGTCGCAAAGTCGTGGTCGCGCTGATCGTGGGCCGGAACCCCCATCACCCCGCCGGTGCCGTACTCCATCAGCACGTAGTCGGCGACGAACATCGGGATCTGCTCGCCGTTGACCGGGTTGGCGACCGTGCGGCCGAGCGGCTCGCCGGTCTTGTCCTTGTCGGCCGCGCCACGCGTCTGCACGGACTCGGTCAGCGCACGGTTGACGTAGGCGCGGACGCGCGCCTCGTGCTCGGTGCCCGCGACCAGCCTCAGCACGTCCGGGTGCTCGGGTGCGAGCACGAAGAAGGTGGCCCCGAACAGCGTGTCGGGCCGGGTCGTGAACACCGCGTAGTCGATCGGGTGGGCGGGATCGGAGCCCTCGCAGCGGAACGTGACCTCCGCGCCCTCGCTGCGTCCGATCCAGTTGCGCTGCATCGCCTTGACGTGCTCGGGCCAGTCGATCGTGTCCAGGTCGTCGAGCAGCCGCTGGGCGTAGTCGGTGATCCTGAAGAACCACTGCTCCAGCTGGCGGATCTCGACCTCGTTGCCGCAACGCTCGCAGCGACCGTCGATCACCTGCTCGTTGGCCAGCACCGTCTGGTCAAACGGGCACCAGTTGACCGCCGCCTCCTTGCGATACGCCAGCCCGCGCTCCAGCATGCGCAGGAAGATCCACTGCGTCCAGCGGTGGTAGGCGGGGTCGTGGGTTGCCAGCTCGCGCGTCCAGTCGATCGAGATGCCCCAGCGGCGGAACGCGCGCTGGAAGGCGGCGATCGACGCGTCGGTCGACCCGCGGGGGTGCACGCCGGTGCGGATCGCGTGGTTCTCGGCCGGCAGACCGAACGCGTCATAGCCCATCGGGTGCAGCACCCGGTGGCCGGTGCGGCGATGAAAGTGGGCGATCGCGTCCCCGAGCGCGTAGGTCTTCAGGTGGCCGATGTGCGGCTCGCCGCTCGGGTAGGGCAGCATCTCGAGCACGTACGAAGCGGGGGGCGAGCCCGCCGGCGCGGGGTCGTTGGACACCTCCCAGGTGTGCTCGTCGGCCCACAGCCGCTGCCAGCGAGGCTCGATCTCTGCGGGGTCGTAACGGCGCTCTGCCATCCGGGCGGAGGTTACTTCGCGCAGGCGCCGGTTCCGCGCGCCGGTTCGCGGCGGCGGCAAGCGGGATTCCGTCCGTCGGCACTGCGAACATATGTTCGATGCTCGGCGGGAACCACAAGGGACTGATCGCAGAGGCCGCGATTGAGCTCGCGGCCGTCAGAGCCGGCATCCCGGTTCTGCGCGCTCCCGAGCACTGCCGATACGACCTGGCGTTCGACTTCGCCTTCGCCTGACGGGCGCACGCAACAGCCAGAGCGCATGTATTACCCTTGCCGATGACTTCGACTTCGAAGGGGCTATAGCTCAGCTGGGAGAGCGCCTGGCCGGCAGCCAGGAGGTCGTGGGTTCGAGCCCCACTAGCTCCACTCTCACTCAATCACTCAATCAACCACCGGAGCCCGTGACGATCGGCGCGAACGTGTTCCGGGACGGGCTCGGCCGTTGGATGGAGCTCGCAGCGGCGGGCACCGAGCTGCGGATCACCCGCCACGGCAGGCCGATGGTGAGGGTTGCGAGGGCGGCATGAGCGGCGCCGTCTCCCGCCGCTCGGCAGGCCCGGCGCCGTCGGCGATCGGCGCGGGCGGCCCGAGCGCGGCGCGCCGCCCTCAGCGGTGCTGCAACCACAGGTTCTCCTCCCTGTAGATCGCGATGTCCCGCTCGCGGTCGACCTCGACGAGGTTCAACGCCCCGGGCACGACGTAGGCGCCCGAGGTGGGGAACGGCATGCCCGCCCACTCCTCCCAGTCGGCGACGGTCCCCGTGACGACCACGGAGTTTGGCGCTGGACCCAGGATCCTCGCCCCCATGCGCTGGTGGGTGCGGATCCACGGGTCGATCGACAGTCCGTCATCGCGCGTCCAGATCGCATACTGCGCCATGACGACCAGCGGGTAGCGGTGCTTCCAGGTCGGCCTGATCGGCGCCACGAGGCGCGACAACCCAGCACGGGCTGCACGCTCGATCAGCGCTTGCAGGACCTGACGAGCGAGCCCCTGCCTGTCGTGGTCGGGCGCCACGGCAACGGCCATGAAGCTGAAGGCGTTCGCCGCTGCACCGGCTCGATGGGCCTCGACGGACGCCGCCAGCGCGGTGCGGTAGCCCTCGGGCAGCGCGGCTGGGTCGCCGTCCCAAGCCAACGGCACGCCCCACCCGCCTGCCGCGACCCGCCCCTCATGCAGTAGGAAGATCGCGAACTTCGCGAAGTGGCGGTCCACGTAGGGCATCTGCTCGCGCGCCACCGGGTCGTGGAACACGAACTCGGGCCACCGTGACGACCTGCAGCTTCATGGGGCTTGGGGACTTTCTACCGCATAGCGATCGAAAGTCCCCAAGCCTCGGCCGGTCCAGCTTTGCCGGCCGGAGCGGTCAGGGCCGGCGGGAGGTGGTGCGGGCGCCGGCGACCCGGCGCAGCAACAGCACGCGCTCGGCGTGGCGCTCCTCCTCCAGCAGCTTCTCGCGCGCGGCGAGCAGGTCGAACTGGGTGATCAGACCCTCCAGCTTGGTGTGGTCGGCGCGGTCGACGACGGGTAGAGCACCGACGCGCAGCCCGGACATCCGGTCCGCGACGATCCGCAGGATCTCGTCCGGGTAGGCGACCGCCGGCGAGACGGTCATCTCATCGGCGGCGGTCGCGCCGTCGCGGTCCTTCGCGGCCAGCACCCGGGAAAACGGAAGCACGCCGACGAACTTCTCGCCGTCGAGCACCGGATAGAGCCGCTGGCGTCGCTCCTGCGATCCCTCGGGGAGCTCACGGTAGATCCCGGCGATGGACTGGTCGGGCTCGATCGTGACCACGTCGACATCCATCAGCTCTCGCACGAAGGTCGCCTCCAGTGGATCGACCTGGTATTCGCGCATCACGTGGAATCCGCGTCGCGCCACCTTCTCGGTGAGGATCGAGCGCTTCAGCACGAGCACGCTGATCAGGTGCGCGATCGTGGCAGCGACCAGCAGCACTAGCAGGCTGTTCTCGTCGTGTGTCAGCTCGAGCGCGAAGATGATCGCGGTGAACGGCGAGCGGGTCACGCCGGCGAGCGCGCCGGCCATCCCGATCAGCGCCCAGACCGCGGGCGTGGCCCCCGGGAGCACGTGGCCGAGCACGCCACCGATCGCGGCGCCCATCATCAAGATCGGCGCGAGGATGCCGCCGCTGGTCCCTCCCCCCAGGCCCCCTGACCAGATCACGAGCTTGACGATCAGCAGCGACACCAGCGCCCCGATCCCCAACTGCCCCATCAGCTCGACGTGGATCGTGTTGTAGCCGACGCCGAGCGCGCGCGGATTGATCAGGCCGCCGACGCCGATTATCAGCCCTCCGATCAAGGGCCACCACATCCAGTGCAGGTGACCGTCGAGCTTCTTGAACAGATCCTCAAACCCGTACACCGCGACCGTCATCACCAGCGCGCCGAGGCCCGTGGCGACCCCAATCACGACCGCACCGAGCAGCACGATGCCGCCGAGCGGGGCGTGCGCGGGCACCGAAAACAGCGGCTGCGGGTTGACGAGGCCGTGGCTGGCCATGACGATCCGCAGCGCGTCAGCGGTCGCCGAGGCAAGGCCGATCAGCACCATCGAGCGCGGCTTGAACTCGAACACCAAAAGCTCGACGCCAAACAGGGTCGCCGCGACCGGCGTCCCGAACACCGCGCTCATCCCCCCGGCGGCCCCCGCGACCAGCAGCGCCCGGCGCTCGGCCGCGGTCAACCGCATCACCTGGCCGACGAGGGAGCCGAACGCGCCGCCCGTGAGGATGATCGGCCCCTCGGCACCGAACGGACCGCCGGTGCCGATGCTGATCGCGCTCGAGATCGGCTTCAGGATCGCCAGCCGCGGCTGCACGCGGCTGCCGTTGATCAGGATGTTCTCCATCGCCTCCGGGATCCCGTGGCCGCGGATCTGCTCGGAGCCGAAGCGAGCCATCAGCCCGACGATCAGGCCGCCGCCGATCGGGATCACGAGCGCGAGCGCACCCAGCGTGTTGGCGTTGGGAGACACCAGGTGGATGCTCAGGCGCTGGTAGTAGAGGATGTTGGTGAAGAAGCCGATCATGATCAGCAGCCCGAGCGAGATCGCAGCCGACAGGACGCCGATCAGGATCGCGACCGGCGCCAGGCGCAGCGTGCTGTTGGTCGTCGTGAAGTCGCCGAGCGCGCGCTCGGTGGTCAGCTGCGGACGGCGGTCGACACCGAGATAGCTCGACTCCGAGGAGCGCGGTCGATCCGGATCGTCCGACGGTCGGCCGCCCGGAGGCGGCTGCGGACCGTCGACGGGCTCGCCGAGAACCTCCAGCTCCGCCGTCTCGATCGGTGCCTGCATCGGCTCGGGCTGCGCCCCATCGCCGGTCGGCTGCGCCCCATCGCCGGTCGGCTGCGCCCCATCGCCGGGCGGCGGCGCCTCATCGCCGGTCGGCTGCGCCCCATCGCCGGGCGGCGGCGCCTCACCGCCGGTCGACACAGCTCACCTCCGAGTCGCGGGCGTCAGATGACATGTCGCACTACGATATCGGACAACGATATGACTCCGTCTGATGGTGATCTGGAGCGTCTGTTGCGGCTGCGGGCCGGACTGCGGCGCTTCTTGCACTGGAGCGAGGAGCAGGCGCGTGCGGCCGCCATCACGCCCAGCCAGCACCAGCTGCTGCTGGCGGTGCGCGGTCATCCTGACCAGGCGGGGCCCAGCGTCGGCGAGCTTGCAGACTGCCTCTCTCTCCGTCACCACAGCACGGTCGAGCTGATCGACCGCGCCGCCGCCGCCGGCCTCGTGCTGCGCCATCACGACAGCTCCAATCGCAGCATCGTGCGGGTCGAGCTGACCGAGCGTGGCGCGAACAAGCTCAACTCCCTGTCGGCGACCCATCTGCGCGAGCTGCGACGGCTGGCGCCGACGATGGTGGAGATGTGGACTTCGCTTCAGTGCGACGGCGACGGCGCGTCGCGCGCAAACGACGGCGCGCACACTGCGCCCGTGGCGGCCCGTCACGCCGCTCAGGCGGCGTCGACGGAAACGGAGCGGACGCCGGGGCGCGTGCGCAGCCACTCCGACAGCTCGTCGGGCGGGACGGGCCGGCTGAGGAAGTAGCCCTGGGCGGTCTGGCAGCCGAGCTCGCGCAGGCGGTTCCAGAGCTCGAGCGTCTCGACGCCCTCTGCGACGACGTCGAGGCCGAGGTTGCGGCCGAGGTCCACGGTCGAGCGCACGATCACGGCATCGCCGGGTTGCTCGCCCATCCCGATCACGAACGAGCGGTCGATCTTGATCTCGTCGACCGGCAGCTGACGCAGGTAGGCGAGCGACGAGTAGCCGGTCCCGAAGTCGTCGATCGACAGGCGTAAACCGAGCTGGGAGAGCTCGGTCAGCACCCGCTTGGCTCGCTTGGGGTTGGCGAGGATGGCCGATTCGGTCACCTCCAGCTCCAGGGAGCTGGGCTCCATCCGCCAACGCGTCAGCAGCTCGGCGACCCGAGCCGGGAACTCGCGATCGAGCAGGTTGCGCGTCGAGAGGTTGACCGAGATCGACAGGTCAAGGCCGGCGTCTCGCCATTCCCGTCCCTGGCGCAGCGCCTCCT
>JBOGYE010000232.1:0-5882 GCA_050696635.1 Solirubrobacteraceae bacterium
GACCAAGTTGTTGTAGAAGTTCTGACGCCGGGAGCCCATCCCCCCGACGTACAGCGCAAGGCCGGGCCGCATCAGATCGCGTGCGGCCTCGCGGTCATCGGACACGTAGGCCTGTACGGTCGGCGCGATCTCGAACCCTCCGTCGTCCAGCGACCGCCCGGACCGCGCTGCGCCGCGCTGCAGCAGGGCGCGGAAGTCGGCCACGTGCTCGGGCGAGAAGAACGTGGGCAGCCAGCCGTCGGCGATCTCGCCGGCAAGCTCGGTGTTCCTGGGACCGATCGCGGCCAGCAGGATCGGAATCCGCTGCTGGACGGGGTTGATCATCAACTTCAGCGCCTTGCCCGGCCCGTCCGGAAGCGGCAGGCTCAACGTCTCGCCCTCGAACGTCAGGCGCTCGCGCGCCAGCGCCTTGCGCACCACCGCCACGTACTCGCGCGTGCGCTGCAGCTGGTGGGCGAAGCGCTGGCCGTGCCAACCCTCGGCGACCTGCGGTCCCGACGAGCCGATCCCCAGCACCATCCGCCCGCCCGACAGCTCGTCGATCGTCGCCGCGGTCATCGCGGTCAGCGCGGGCGTCCGGCCCGGCATCTGAAAGATCGCCGAGCCGAGCCGCAGCCGCTCGGTCCCGGCTGCCAGCCAGGCGAGCACCGTCGCGGCGTCCGAGCCGTAGGCCTCGGCGGCCCAGACCGAGTCGTAGCCGAGGCGCTCGGCCTCGCGCACCATCGCCAGCTGGTCACGAGGGCCGATCCCCAGCCCCCAGTAGCCGACGTTGACGCCCAGCTTCACAGCGGCAGTCCGTTGGGGATCGAGCCGGGCGCCTGGAATATCAGCTCCGGCACCACGCACGTCGGCGACAGCGCCAGCAGCATCCGCACTCCCTCGGCGACATCCTCGGAGCGGATCATCGCCTCGGCCGGGACGCTCTGCTTGACGAACTCCGTCATCGGCGTGTCGACGAACGCCGGGCATAGCGCGCACGACTTGATCCCGGCGGCCCCGAGCTCCTTGTTCATCGCCTCGGTGAAGGCAACGACGCCCGCCTTGGTGGCCGAGTAGACCGACAGCCAGGGCTCGCCGGATTTGCCCGAGATCGACGAGGTGTTGACGACCAGCGCACTGCGGTGCTCGGCTCCCGCAGCGCGCAGCAGTTCCGCGCACTCGCGGTAGAACAGCACGATCGAGCGCAGGTTGACCGCCAGCTGCATGTCCAGGCGCTTGGTTTCGATCTCGGCGACCGGGGCGCCCACCCCGACGCCGGCGTTGTTTACCAGCACGTCCAGGCGACCGAACCGGCTTCGATGCACCTCGACGACGTGTGCGACCGCCTCCTCGGAGGCCATGTTGCCCGCCACATCGACAACTTCGTGGCCGCCGTCGCGCAGCCGTGCGGCCGCGTCCGCGAGCTTGTCCGGGCGGCGCGCCGCCAGCGTCACTCCGTAGCCCTCCTCCAGCAGCACCCGCGCTATCGCGAAGCCGATCCCGCTCGAGCCGCCGGTCACGATCGCCGCACGTCGCGTCATCCGTCTCTCCTTCACAGTGGACTGTGCGCGCAGAAGATACGGACTCGTGGCCCCTCAAGGCATCGCCGGACCGGCCGACTCACCGATGGAGATGGATGGCGCAGGCAATCCGGACCCGACCGCTACGGCGTTCGGACAGCGCATGCCTGCCCGCAGGCTGGCGCTGGCGGTCGCGATCGTGCTGGTGCTCGGCACGGCGCTGTCGGCTGGCGCGACGATCCTGTACGTCAGGTCCGAGACCGTCGACCAACACCGCGGCTTCCGCGCGGCCGCGCACAACGTGACCGCGACGCTCGCGACGCTTGTCGGGCGCGACGTGGACTTCGTGGAGACGTTGCGAACGCTGATGACGCTCGATCCGGGGCTCGACCCGGTTCACTTCCAGTCCTGGTACCGGATGCTGCAGGGAAGCCAGCGGCAGGTCGGCGGGATCGGCAGCGCCGTCGTGGAGGCGGTCCCGGGGAGCAAGCTGACTCGCTTCCTTCAGTGGCAGGCGAGGGGCTGGGCGTACGCGGCCGGCGCCGCGCGGTGGATCGCTCCCGAGCCAGGCCAGCCGGGGCCGCGGGGTCGTTACTGCCTGGTCGCGGCCAGCAGCGTCGCCGGCGGCCTGAGCCCGATCGCGACCGGACTGCTGCGCCAGAACTGGTGTGACCCGACCACGACCGTCGGCGAGTCAGAGGCAAACGAGCTGCAGACCGCCGCACGCGCCGGTGGCCTGACGGTCGTGCCGATAGCGGTCTCATGGCTGCACACCACCGTCATGGAGGTGCCCTACTACGGTCGCGGCGTCGCGTTGCGGACGCCCGCACAACGCGCCGCCGCGGTGCGCGGATGGATCGTCGGCTCGTTCGACTTCGGGGCGCTGATCCGACAGGCGCTCGGCTCCAACCGGGGCGTGTCGGCGACGCTGTCGTTCGTCAACCCCGGTGGTGATGGCGCGCTGGTGCAGAGCGCCGGAGCGGCCACCGGGCCCTTGACCGCGCGTGCGCGGATCAGCGCCGACGGGGCCTGGACCGTGACCGTGCGCGGAATCGCGCCGGCTTCAGGGGTTTCGCCGCTCACCGGAGGCCTGCTGATCGCCGGCGCGGGCGGGGTCGTGACCGTGCTGCTGGCGCTGCTGGTGCTGACGCTGTCTCGCTCGCGCGAACGGGCGCTCGCGATCGTCGCCGAGAAGACCGGTCAGCTGCGCCATCAGGCGCTGCACGACCCGCTCACGGGTCTGCCCAACCGCGTGCTGGCGATCGACCGAGCCGAGCACATGCTGTCGCGCGCCAGGCGCGCTCAGGGACCGATCGCCCTGCTGTACATCGACATCGACGGGTTCAAGCACGTCAACGACACGTTCGGGCACGCGATCGGGGACGAGTTCCTCAAGCAGGTCGCGACCCGCATCCAGACGGTTGTGCGCGCCTGCGACACGGCGGCGCGACTGTCGGGCGACGAGTTCATGGTGCTGCTTGAGGCGCTGACGCTCGACGTCGCGCCCGAGCTGGTCGCCGAGCGGCTGCTCGCCATGCTCCGAGAGCCCTACGACCTGACCCAGGAGATCGGGCGCGAGCTGTCGCTGACGGCCAGTATCGGAGTCGCCCACGGGCTCGCCGGCAGCGCGGAGGCGCTGCTGGCCGACGCCGACGTGGCGCTGTACGCGGCCAAGGAAGCTGGACGCGACCGGTTCATCGTGTTCGAGTCCGGGATGCAGACCGCCGCTCATGATCGAGTGTCGCTTGAGATGGACCTCGCCGACGCACTCGCGGCCGGCGAGCTGTCGGTCGCCTACCAGCCCACGTTCGACCTGCGCAGCGAGCGCCCGACCGGCGCCGAGGCGCTGCTGCGTTGGCGACATCCGACACGCGGCTCGATCACGCCGGACCTGTTCATCCCGATCGCGGAGCGCAGCGGACTGATCCGCCCGATCGGACGCTGGGTGCTGCGCACCGCCTGCCTTCAGGCGGCCGCCTGGCGCGAGCAGGGCCACGACCTGGCGATCGCCGTCAACGTCTCCGGACGCCAGCTCGACCATGACGATCTCGTCCGCGACGTCCGCGAGGCGCTCGATGCCTCAGGCCTCGATGCGCATAGGCTGACGATCGAGATCACCGAGACCTCGCTGATGCGCGATCCGCAGGCGTCGGCGCGCCGGCTGCGCGTGCTCAAGCAGCTCGGCGTCAGGGTCGCGATCGATGACTTCGGCACCGGCTACAGCTCGCTGGCGTACCTGCGCCAGTTTCCGGTGGACCAGCTCAAGATCGACCGCGCATTCGTCTCCGGAATCGCGACCTCGCGCGAGTCGGCGGCGCTCGTGCGGACGCTGATCGACCTCGGACGCACGCTCGGCCTGGAGACGCTGGGGGAGGGGATCGAGGATCTCGAGCAGCTGCGCGCCCTGCAGCGAGCGCGTTGTGACTCGGGACAGGGCTTCCTGCTGGGCCGACCGGCCACCCCCGACCAGATCCGGGTGCTGCTCGGCGATCATCGTCCCGGCCAGCCGCTGCCCGCGGCCGCCGACGCCTAGCACGAGCGTCCGGAAGCTGTGCGCCTCCCGACGTGCGTTTGAACGAATCTGACGTAAGGGCTCGCGACCCAGAACGCGATGAGCCGGGGGGATCCGGGATCTCGGACTTACTGTCCAGCTCCCGTCGCCGTACAGCTGCAAGCTTGGCTCTCGGTCCTGATCGTGGAATGGGCAGCGTGGACTCCCCCCGCTCTTCCGGGGCCATCGTGGATCGCTACTCCTTCCGATGTAGAGAGCTCTCATCTTTCGATCTGATCAGAAAATAACGTTCGCGGTGCGAGGACCTCCCGGGAATGGCGCTGGTGCTGGGATAGGCGTTCAGGCTGCGAGCGCCTCCTCGAGCGTGACCGTGTGGCCGAGGCGTTCGAGCTGGGCGACGAGGCGTCGGGCCATGCGTTCGGGGTCTGAGCGGCGCGCGAAGTAGTCGCCGCCGAGATCCTGGTAGTCGACGTCGTCGCGCAGCATGTGGTAAGCCGCGACGAGGATCGAGTGCGCGACGGCGACGATCGCCTTGTTGTGGCCGTGGCGGCGCTTGATCTGCTCATACTGGGCACGCAGGTAGGTGTCTTTGGTGCGCGCGGCGGCCTGGGCGGCCTCGACCAGGGCTGCGCGCAGGTGCCGGTTGCCTTTGCCGGTGCGTCCGGAGCGGCGCTTGCCGGCGGACTCGTGGTTGCCCGGGCAGAGCTTGGCCCAGCTGGCGGCGTGGCGGTGGCTGGCAAAGCGGCTCATGTCCACGCCGAGCTCGGCGATGATCACCTGCGCGGTCAGCTCGCCGACGCCGGGGATCTGATCCAGCCGCTCAACCTTGGTGGCGAAAGGGGCGATCTGCTGCTCGATCTCGCCGGTCAGCTGACCGATCGCCTCCTCCAGATAGTCCAGGTGAGCGAGGATGTGGCCGACCATCGTCGCGTGGTGGTTGGAGAAGCTGCCCGCCAGCGCCTGCTTGAGCGCGGGGATCTTCGCTCGCAGCTTGCCCTTGGCCAGCTCGGCCAGCACCCCGGGATCCCGGGTGCCCGAGATCAGCGCCTCGAGCATCAAGCGGCCCGAGACGCCGAGCACGTCGCTGGCTACGCAGGAGAGCTTCACACCCGCGTCTTCGAGCACCTTATGCAACCGGTTGGCCTGACGCTGGCGCTCCGCGATCAGCGACTTGCGATACCGCGTCAGGTCGCGCAGCTCGCGAAACTCCCGCGGGGGCACGAAACTGGCGCGCAACAGCCCGCACTCGAGCAGCTGGCACAGCCACTCGGCATCCTTCATGTCGGTCTTGCGCCCCGGAAGGTTCTTGGTGTGCGCTGCGTTGACCAGCAGCAGCTCGTAGTCGTCCTCCAGCACGTAGTACGGCGCTTTCCAGTACACGCCGGTCGCCTCCATCGCGACATGCGTGACGCCGAGCTGCTTGAGCCAGTCGCGCAACGAGAGCAGATCAGCGGCCATCGTCGAATACCGGGCTCGGAGATCCTCGCGGCCGCCACGACCATTGGGCACGCGCACCCACACCGTCACCTGCGCCTTGTGCACGTCCAGCGCCGCGCACCGCTCCAGCACCTGCTCCATCTCGGGCCTCCTTCACTTCGCTAGACGATCAGATCGTCCGCAGGGAGCTCTCATCGTTCAGAGTCTGATCGACGTGCTCGCAGCACAGTGCGGGGTTCCGCCCCGAGCTCCCAGGCCCTACTTTCGTCGGGCTCACGGCACCAAGTCGAAACGGCCTCAGCGCGGACCCGACCAGTCTCCCACCATTTTCATCCGTCGTGGGCGGCCCGCCAGGGCCATGATTACTTTCGGCGTTTTCGGCCGATTTGAAGGAGATTGGGCGGTGCCGGCGACGGGCTGAGGGAGCGCAGGGG
>JBOGYE010000233.1:0-5331 GCA_050696635.1 Solirubrobacteraceae bacterium
ATGATGAACTGGATCGCCTGGTGCATCGCGATCGGCACGCCGAACTGCACGCGCTCCTTTGAGTACGCGATCGCGAACTCCATCGCCGCGCGAGCCACGCCCGTTGCCATCGCGGCGACGCCGGGGCGCGTGCAGTCGAGCGTCATCATCGCGATCTTGAAGCCCTTGTTCTCCTCGCCGACGAGGTGGTCGAGCGGGATCTCGACCTCTGGGAAGCTGATCGAGGCCGTGTTGGAGGCACGCTGACCCATCTTGTCCTCGTGCTTGTCGACGACCACGCCGGCGTCGCGAGGGACGATGAAGCAGGAGATCCCGCAATGGCCGGCCTCCTTGTCGGTCTTGGCATAGACGGTGTACCAGTTCGCGTACTCGCCGTTGGTGATGAAGCACTTGGAGCCGTTGATCACCCACTTGTCGCCCTTGCGGGTGGCGGTCGTCTTCATGCCGGAAACGTCGGAGCCGGCGTCGGGCTCGGTCAGGCAGAACGAGGCGAGCAGCGGCGCTTCGGTCAGGCGGCCGAGATACTCGCGCTTGAGCCTATCCGAGGCGGCCAGCATGATCGGCGTGGAGGCGAGTCCGTTGCACGACAGCGAGGTGCCGATCCCGCTGCAGCCCCAGGCGATCTCCTCCTCGATGATGCAGCCGTCAAGCGTCCCCAGGCCTGGCCCCCCGTACTCGGCCGGCAGGTGGTTGTTCATCAGCCCCAGCTCCCAAGCCTTGTCGAGGATCTCGCCCGGCCAGGTGGCGTCTTGGTCGTACTCCCAGGCGACCGGGCGGATCTCCTTGGCCGCAAAGTCGTGCGCCATCTCGCGCATGCTCTGCTGCTCGTCGGTGAGCGTGAAATCAACCACCGTGGGCGTCTCCTTGTCCAAGTCTTGATTGACTGGTCAGTCAATCAGGGTCATCGGCATGATAGCCGCCGGACTTGACGTCAAAACATGCTCAACTTCCAGCGTGTAGGCTGCGCGACGCCATGGCCGATCCGCGCCGCGTGGAGCTCGAGGAGCTCGTCAACCGCCCCGGGACCTACTTCAATCCCCAGACCGAGGTCCTGGTGATCGTCGACGACTCCCCCGAGCTGGACGCCGAGATCTTCAACATGGAGGAGTTCGAGGGCGCCGACTGGGTGCAGATCTCCGACGAGGTGCCGCTCGACGAGCACCGCCGTGACGAGCTGCTCGAGCGCTTTCAGGTGCACCTGCACGCCGGCGCTGCCGAGGCCGAGGAGGATGGCGCGGATAGCTCCGACGAGCTGGAGGCCGACGACCAGGAGCCAGGCCGGGAGTAGCGACGCCGATCTGCGTGATCGGTGCAGCCGGGGCGGCGGCGCCAGGCGTCAGCCGCCGTTGAGCAGACTCGAGCACTTCTGCATCTTGGCCACGTCACCGGAGGCGTGCTCGAGGCAGGCGCTGTACTTGGCGACCTTCGACGAGCCGCCCGAGGTGCCGCCGGACGTGCCGCCCGAGGTGCCGCCCGAGGTGCCGCCGAGACCGGGGACGCCCAAGCCGCCGCCCAGCAGACCGCCGACGATCGACTGGAGCTTGGTCGTGAATCCACTGAACGGTTGGACGTTGGTGGGCGCCGTGATCGTCTGCGGCCGGTTGAGGTCCGAGTACTGGAACGTCATCGAGATCGCGGCCGACTTGATGCCACCCAGCAGCAACGAGGTCCGGCCGCTGAGCGGGATCTGAAGGCTCAGCGTCAGCTTGCGCAGCGTCTTGTCGGCACTGCCGGTCCAGACGTCGACGGTGGCGTTCTTGACCGAGGCGGCGATCTTCTTCTGCGTGGCCGGCGAGATCGAGCGCGGGATCGACGGCGAGCCGGTGCTGCCGGCCGCCTTGGCCAGCAGCCTGTCGACGCTCGACAGCACCGCGGCGACGTTGACGCCGGCGCGGATGTGCTTCGTGGCGGTCCCTTCGACGGTGTCCGAGCCGACCACAGTGGGGTTCTTCAGCCAGCTCGAGGGGTCGATCCCCAGGGCCGCGAAGCCACCCGCGCCCCCATGGCCGGAGGCGCCTGCCGAGGAGAAGCTCGACTGCAGCCGCTGGAAGTCGGCTGCCGGCAGCTGGTAGGCGACGCCGTCGAGCGTCAGGTACCCGGCGCTGCCGGTCGAGATGACCCCGAGTCTGCCCGTGTGACCGAGGCCGGAGATCACGACCATTAGGTTCGACGCCGGCACCTGTCCCTTGCCGCGGCTCTGGAATGGTCCGCTGATCGCGAGGCTGATCGGCGTGGTGACGATGCTCGAGCCCGACGGCGTGGCCGACAGCGAGAACGACAGCACGCCGCTGCGAATCTGATGCTTGCCCGCGAACGTCTGCGCCAGCAGCGACTGGGCGTTGCCGCCGGCCCCCTGGCCGCCACCGCCACTCGAACCGCAGGCGGCGATCGCCAGCGCCACGGCTACTACCGCGACCGCGCCGCCAATCAGTCTGGGGCGAACTCGCCGCAACCCGTGCCCGCGAGGCGTGTTCCGTGTCGGCATGCAACTTCCTCCTCAGTCGTGGCGCGGGCCTTGGCGCGAATGTAGCATCGGCGTGGTGCGCAGGAGCCTGGTTGTCCTGCTCTCGGGGGCGGCGATCGGATTCCCGGCGGCGGCATCTGCCGCGCCGGTGCTGGTCCTCGGCCGCGACGGTCACGCGACTGTCCGCAACGACCCGTTCGTGACCGGACCGGCGATCACGCCTGTCCCCGGGGCTCGGCCTGCCCCCGGCCCTCGGCCTGCCCCCGGGCCTCGGCCTGTGCCCGGGCGGCAGCCGACTACGGCCGCCGCGCGGTCGCGCGAAGCGCCGAGCGCGCAGATCGCACGCCGCCACCGGCGCAGGCGCACGCGTCCCCAGATCACGTTCCTGTCAGAGCTCCAGCGCCTGCAGCGGCACGGACAGCTGACGATGCCCGCCTACCGGACGGCGGTTGGGACCTTCCGGGCGGCGCTCGCCACCGAGCGACGGCTGCGCGGCGCTCGGCGAGCGGAGCTCGAGGCGGTGACCGAGACGATGCACGGGATCGCGGCCTCGCACCAGCTGACGACGTCGCGGCTGCCCGCGATCCTCGCGACGCTGTCCGCCAACACGCAGTGGTGGAGCAGCGGTCCGATCCCGGCCCCCGACGAGCGGGTCGAGCTCGCCGGCTCGCAGCTGGTCTGGGAGTACTACCCAGGCCAGGGAATCCAGCTGCAGGTGCTGGGCAGCTTCGGCAAGGCCGATGGCCTCTACACCGCCGGACCGGCCGACTATCCGCAGCTTGAGCAACTGCTTTCGGAGCTGATCCCGCTGGCGGCCCGACGGGCCGGGGGGATCGCCTGGGAGTACTACTTCCACTTCGACGGCGGATCGCCGCCGTGGACCAGCGCGATGTCGCAGGCGACGGCGCTCGAGGCGCTGAGCCGGGCCTACAAGGCGACCGGCAACTCCTCCTACCTGGGCGTCGGAGAGCAGGCGCTGGCGCTGTTCTCGGCCCCACCGCCAACCGGAGTGACCGTGCCGACGCAACTCGGCGACCGCTTCGTGCAGTACACGTTCACGCCCGACACCGCGATCATCAACGCGTTCCTGCAGACGCTGATCGGGCTGCACGACTTCGCGCAGGCGAGCGGCGACCCGATGGCGTCGTCGCTGTTCGCCGCCGGCGACGCCGAGGCGCAGGCAGAGGTTCCCTCCTATGACACCGGGGCCTGGTCGCTGTACCAGCCCGGCGTCGAGGACACGCTCAGCTATCACGAGCTCGTCACCGGCTTCTTGGCGCAGCTGTGCACGGACACGTCTGCGCCCGTGTACTGCACCACGGCGCAGCACTTCCAGGCCGACCTGAAGACGCCGCCGGTGATCACCCAACGCACGCTCCGCGCCACGGCGCGCCGCCCGTTCCGGCTGCACTTCACGCTGTCCAAGTACTCGCACGCCGGCATCGTCGTGACCCGCGGCTCGCAAACCCTGTTTCAGACCAGCGCCGGGTTCCCATACGGGAACGACAGCTTCTCGATCCCGGCGCTGCGGGCGCCAGGGATGTACGGCGTGCGGCTGGCCGCGACCGACCTGGCCGGCAACTTCACGCGCGCGGTCGGGACGCTGCACCTGAGCGGACCGCCACCGCGGCGGCGGCGTGGCCACCGCGGGGGGGGATCGGGCGGGGCGTCCGGGGGCGGTGCGACGCTCGGGGCCTAGACTCGGCGCGGCATGAGGCCGCGCACGATCCTCTACACCGGCAAAGGGGGCGTCGGCAAGACCTCGGTCGCCGCCTGCACCGCGCGCAGCGCCGCCGCCGCCGGGCATCGGACGCTCGTGATCTCGACCGACCCGGCCCACAGCCTGGCCGAGTCGCTGGCGGCTGAGCTCGGCCCGGAGCCGGCCGCGGCCGGCGACCGACTCTGGGGTCAGGAGGTCTCAGCCCAGGACGAGCTGGAGCGCCACTGGTCGGGGGTGCGGGAGTGGCTCGGCGAGCTGCTGGTGGAGCGCGGCGTGGACCGGATCTCGGCGCACGAGCTGACCGTCCCCCCGGGGATGGATGAGCTGTTCGCCCTGCTGCGCCTCCAGGCCCACGTCCGCTCGGGCGACTGGGACGTGATCATCGTCGACTGCGCGCCAACCGGCGAGACGCTGCGGCTGCTGTCGTTCCCGGATGTGGCGCGCTGGTGGATCGAGAAGGTGTTTCCGATCGAGCACCAGCTGCTCGCAGCGGCACGGCCGATCGCCCGCTCGCTGCTGGACATCTCGCTTCCCGGCGAGGCCGTGTTCGCCGACGTGCAGCGGCTCTCTCAGAGCCTGATCGAAATGAACGAGATCCTCCGCGACCGCGCGCGCTGCACGATCCGCCTCGTGATGAACCCCGACCGGATGGTGATCGGCGAGGCGATGCGCACCTTCACGTACCTGAGCCTGTACGGCTACCTGACCGACGCGGTGATCGTCAACCGGATGTTCGGACCGGGAGTCGGGGACTACTTCGCCGCGTGGCGCCGGGTGCAGGAGGAGCACCTGGAGCTGGTGCGGTCCGCGTTTATGCCGGTGCCGGTGCTGTGCGCCCCCTACTTCGAGCAGGAGGTGGTCGGGCCGGGGATGCTGGACCGGCTCGGCCGCGAGCTGTTCGACGGCCTGGAGCCGGCGGCAGTGCTGCACCATGAGCTGGCCCAGGAGTTGGACGTCGGCGACGACGGCGCCAGCCTGTCGATCGCGGTCCCGTTCGCCAAGCGAGGCGAGATCTCGCTCAAGCAGATCGGCCTGGAGCTGATCGTGGGGGTTGACGGGCAGCGGCGCACGATCGCGCTGCCGCCGGCGCTGGCCGCGATGCGCCCGGCCGAGGCCAAGCTGGTGGACGGAGCGCTGCGCGTGAGGT
>JBOGYE010000234.1:0-3283 GCA_050696635.1 Solirubrobacteraceae bacterium
GCCAAGCCGAGGCCTGGCCCGCAGACGACGCCGCCTAATTCGCCCCACATTCTGCGGCTCTCAGCCAGCGCCACGGGGTTTTGCGACAGCCTCTGTACGGGCTGCAACCAAAGGTAAACGCCTGAACCTTTGGTAGCTTGCCGGCCAAGCAAAGGATCGAGACTCATGACCAGATCACGAGTCGTCGAGCCATTTCGTCGGCCCAGCACCGGCGGGTGACCGACGAGGCCACAGCGCGTCAGCGCGACTGGCGCATGATTTGGTGTACGGTCGCTACGCCGCGAGTGGCAGGCTGAAGCGCACACGGGTGCCGGCGATGGTGTCGGCGTCGGTGTCGGCGTCGGTGTCGGCGAGCCAGATCTTCCCGCCGTGCGCCTCGATGATCGCGCGGGCCACCGCCAGGCCGAGCCCGGCGCCGGGCTCGGAGCGGCCCGTGTCGTGGCGGCCGCGGTAGAAGGGGGCGAACACGTGCTCGCGCTCCTCGGGGGCGATTCCGGACCCGCTGTCGGCGACCTCCACCTCGATCTGGTCGGCGACCCGCTCCGCTCTGACCACGACGCTGCCGTCGGCGGGCGTGTGCCGGATCGCGTTCTGGATCAGGTTGAACAGCACGCGCTGGACGCGCTCGGGGTTGGCGTGGGCGGGCCTGAGCGTGGGCGCCACCTCGACATGCACAGCCACGCCCTTGTGCTCGGCCTGGAGGCGCATCGCGTCGACGGTCTCGTCGACCAGCTCGGCCAGGCGGACCTGCTCCAGCGACCAGGAGATGTCGCCGGCCTCCAGGCGGGAGACTTCGAACAGGTCGTCGACGAGCGAGCTGAGGGCATCGAGGTGGATGCGCATCCGGCGAAGGTACGAGTCGCGCGTCTCGCCCTGCACGACATCGTCCTCGACGGCCTGCACCAGAAGTCGCAGCGAGGTCATCGGGGTGCGCAGATCGTGCGAGACGGCGGCGATCAGGTTGCGTCGCGCCAGCTCGGACTGGGCGCGCGCCAGCTCCTCGGCTTGCAGGCGCTCGATCATCCCGTTGGTCTCCGCGGCCAGCTCGGCGAGCTCGTCGTCGGCGGTGGTCTGGATCCGCACGTCACGCTCTCCCCGGCCCACCGCGGACAGCCCGTCGCGCACCGCGTGGACATCGAGGATGATCGCGCGGGCCAAAAGGCGGGCGCTCAGCACCGCCACCAGTCCGGCCGCCAGCACAATGGCCCCCAGCAGTATCGCGTCCTGCTCGGAGACGATCATCAGCCGGCCGACGACCACGAGCGCGACCAGGACCGGCGCAACGACGATCGCCACCGCCAGCGCCACCTGGTGCGACAGCGTTCCCGCCCGGCCGCGCAGGCGGTTGGCGATGCGCGTCGAGACGGTGCTCACGGGGTGAACCTGTACCCGACGCCCCACACCGTCTGCAGGTGGCGCGGCGCAGCGGGGTCGGTCTCGATCTTGGTCCGCAGGCGGCGGACGTGGACGGTGACGGTGGAGGTGTCGGTGTAGAACGGGTACTGCCAGACCGCGTCCATCAGCTGGTTACGTGAGAACGCCTGCCCAGGGTGGCGGGCCAGGAACAGCAGCACATCGAACTCGCACCGGGTGAGCGCCGCCTCACGGCCCGCCACCCACACCCGGCGGGCGCTCGGGTCGATGCGCAGCTGCGCGAACGCGAGCGGCGGCTCGGCCGCCGGAGCGGTGTCGATGCGGCGCAGCACCGCGTCCACCCGGGCCACCAGCTCAACCGGCGAGAAGGGCTTGACTACGTAGTCGTCGGCGCCCAGGCGCAGGCCGATCACCCGGTCTGACTCCTCCCCCTTTGCGGTCAGCAGAATCACGGGGATGCGGCCGGGCTCGAGCTGGCGCAGCCGGCGCATCACCTCCAGGCCGTCGATCCGGGGCAGCATCATGTCGAGCACCACCAGGTCCGGGCGAGACCGAGACGCGCAGGTCAGTGCGCCCTGACCGTCGGCGGCGACCAGCGCGCGGTAGCCGGCCCGCTGCAGGTAGCGGGAGACGACCTCGGTGATCGTCGGCTCGTCGTCGACCACCAGGACAGAGCCTCGCTCGTGGTTCTCCATGCGCCGATTCTCCCGGTCAGCTGCGCCGGCGTCCACTCGGGCCTGCACCAGCCTCACCACACCGTGCCGAACAGCGCTTCCACCACCAGCGCCCGCGCCGCCAGCGCCAGCAGCACCGACCCGAGCCGGGGGATTGTTCGCGCGGCGGCGCCGACGCAGGCCAGCGGCACCAGGGGCAACCAGATCCGTTCGGTCTCGCCCTTGGTGAAGTCGGTCACGGCGGCCACCAGGATCACCGCGACGAGGGCCACGGGGTCATAGCCCCACACCGCGGCCAGCACGGCGTCGACCGCCACCACGCCGTCGCCCGCAGCCAGCGCCACGCAGAGCGCCGCCCGCGTCCCGCGCCGGCGCAGCACGCGGATCGTCGCCCAGGCCGGATCGCCAGAAGAAACCAGGAGAAGAACGAGCCGACGCCCGGGGCCAGCCCACCCGCCGTCCGGACGCCGGGGCGGGGGCAGACCAGCGCCCAGGCGATCGCGGTCCCCAGCGCCGCGAACGCATAGTTGAAACGACTGGCCGCCTACCGGTTTCGTGGCCGACTCGTGCTCGCAAGCAGCATGGTCGTCTACGGAGCGGGTGCTTACGGCTGTGCTGCACATAGTCGTGCCTCCCCGTTGCCGCGGGATCCCGAGCACCTCGCGGCGGCGACGTTCGCGCCGGCGTGCCCGGGCTGTAGCGGCGAGTTGATGCCCTTCGCGGTCGACGAGTTCTCGCCGCCTGACCCGCGCAATCTGCATGCCGCGACCAAGGTGGTTCAGGAACACCTCTGCTGTGTGTTCTCTCGAGAGCCCGGGATCCCCGTGACCGCGTTGCGCTACCACAACGTCTACGGGCCACGGATGCCGCGCGACACGCCTTAGGGCTCACGAAAGAATTACTGCCGTCTTTGACGGCGTCTGACCGCGCCTGACGCCACCCGTGGGAATCGCCGATGCTTCGGCATCGACTCATCCCGCGTGCATCGCCAGTCGCGCCCAGCCACTCGTCAAATCCACGCACTAATTCTCCCGGGAGCCCTTAGGGGCAAGGCGGAGTTCGCTCGCTCGCCGCTGCGCGTGGGCTGGTCTCGGCCGGGATTGTCGGCGCGTCGTCGTCGCCCGGCGTCGTCTGATCGGGGCCGGGGTGTGGATTGTTGCCAGGTGTCGTCTGGTCGCGGTCCGGCGCGGCTGGGCGGGCCGGCGCGCGGACGCGGGCCACGGGCGCGGCGGGGC
>JBOGYE010000235.1:0-7134 GCA_050696635.1 Solirubrobacteraceae bacterium
GATGTGGACCGCGGGCAGACGGACGGCCTCGGCGGCCGGCGCGGGGGGCGCCAGCGGTGCGGCGGCGGGCCCCCCTGCGGGCGCCAGGTACGGCGGCGCCGCCACCAGCTCGTGCGCGCGCAGCACGGCCGGCGCGTCGATCGCCTCTCCAAGCCCGATCGCCAGCTCCTCGCTCGCGACCTGCGCCAGCGCGCGCCGCCACAGCGCGCCGTCGGCGCGCACGGCGGCCTCGGCGACGAGCCGGTCCAGCTGGGAAGGGCTCAGTGCCCCTCCGGTCAGCGCCGCCTCGCGCTCAAGCGCCAGCCGCAGACGCGCCTCCAGCTCGGCGCGTCCGAGCCGGGCGATCCGCTGCGCGAGCTCCGAGGGGTCTGACTCCATGGTCGCGCTCGAACATACAGGCCTGCACCGGCCCCAAGGGCGCACAACCTCGTGGAGGCCCTACGACAGCGACCCGTTCACAGCCCTACGACAGCGACCCGTCGGCGCCCTCCCAGAGCGCCAGGAACTCCTCGGCGTCGAGCCCCGCGAGGTCGGCGCGGAGCGCGCGCAACAGCCGCGACGCTTGCTGGGCCGGCAGCTCCCAATACAGCAGCAGGTCGCCGTCTGACACCGACACCACCTCGATCCGGTCGGTCCGCGCCCGGCCGGCCATGAACGCCGGTTCGCGGCCACCGCGGGTGACCGTGAGGTGAAAGGCGCGGTTGGCCTTCATCCTCCCGTGCGGCCGCTCGCCAGGGCCACCGCCTCGGCGCCCTCGTACAGCTTGGAGCCGATCTGAACCGCCGGTAGTGCGCGCACGCCGGCCTCCTGCGCCCGGCGACCGGCGTCCTGCATCGCGCTCGCGACCGATCGCATTCCTGTCGCCTTCAGCACCGCCTTGGGGTGGATCTCGCAGGCCGCCGCAGCGATCAGCACCGTGCCCTCGTCGCCGAGATCGCGTCCGCCCGCGAACGCCTGGCGGAACGCGGCCAGAGAGAAGGCGACCGCGCGCCCCCCCCGTTTGGCGAACGTCGCCGCCAGCATCGCAAGACGGCTGTCGGGCGGCCAGACGCGGGGCAGCCGCAGCGGCTGCAGCCCGGCCGCGGCTACCGCCGTCGCCAGCCGTGCGCTGTCGATCTCCGGCACGTCTATCCCGATCCCGGCGCCGTACACGGGCTCCCACTCGGGGGCCGGATGGACTGCCGCCATCACCTGCTCGCCGGCCAGGTAGCACTGCGGGTCGGCCAGGTCGTAGTAGAAGACCGGCTGCGTGGACACTCAAGGGCTCCCGTCACTAATTCTGGCGGGAACCCTAGCCGTGGATCAGCCAGCCATCGGCGGCCCGCGCCGCCTCCATGATCGCCTCGGACAGAGTCGGGTGGCCGTGCACCATGCGCGCGACCTCGGGATAGCCGCCCTCGAGCGCGCGGGCGTTGACCAGCTCCTGGATCAGGTCGGTCGCCTTCGCGCCGACGATATGGCCGCCCAGCAGCTCGCCGTAACGCTTCTCGCCCACCACCTTGACCAGCCCGTTGCGGTCGCCGTACACGGTGCCCGCGCCGACCGCGCCGTATTGGACCTTGCCGACGACCACGTCGTGTCCCTGCTCGCGCGCCTGCGCCTCGGTGAGCCCGAAGCTGGCCACGTTCGGGCTGCAGAAGGTCGCCCGCGGGATGTCGAGATACTCGAGCGGGTGCGTCGTCTGGCCGGCGGCGTCCTCGACCGCAATCACTCCCTCATCGGAGGCCTTGTGCGCCAGCGCCGGTCCCGCGACCAGGTCGCCGATCGCATAGATCCCGGCCGTGCTGGTGCGCATCGCGCCGTTGACCTCGATCAGGCCACCGTCTGAGAGCTTGACCTGGGCGACGTCGAGCCCGAGGCCCTCCACGTCGGCGCCGCGCCCGGCCGCGATCACCAGCCAGTCGGCCTCGCCCGCCTGCTCGCCGTGCGTGAACTTGACGATCTCCTCGCCGGACTCGATCTCGGTCACCAGCGTCTTGGTGTGTACCTCGATTCCCTGCTTTTTCAGGCCGCGCTCGACGAGCTTTGAGATGTCGGCGTCCTCGGTCGGCAGCACCCGGTCCAGTGCCTCGAACAGCATCACCTGCACGCCCAGCCGAGCGTAGGCGGATGCGATCTCCGTGCCGGAGGCTCCCGCGCCGACGACGACCATCGAGCGCGGCAGCTCCGCCAGCGCCCATGCCTCCTCGGTCCCGATCACCCTGCCGCCGAACTGGGAGCCGGGAATCGGGCGCTTGACCGAGCCGGTCGCGAGCACGATCGTCTTTGCCTCCAGCTCGCGCTCGTCGGCGGCGACGCGCCCCGGGCCCTTCAGCGCGCCGGACGCCTCGATCACCTCGATCTTGTTCTTCTTCAGCAGGCCGGCGACGCCGCCGGTCAGGGTCGAGATCACCTTCTCGCGCCGCGCGCTGACGGCGCCGTAGTCGACGGCGGGCTCGGCGACCGTGATTCCGAACTCGTCGGCGTCGCGGATCTCGGACAGCACGTCGGCGACGCGCAGCACGGCCTTGGCGGGGATGCAGGCGTAGTTCAGGCAGCGCCCGCCGATTCGGTCGCGCTCCACCACCGCCGTGTGCATCCCGAGCTGGGCGGCGCGGATCGCGGCCACGTAGCCGCCGGGACCGGAGCCGATCACCACGCAGTCGAAGCTATCCTGGCTCATCGGCGCTTGAGGCTATCTCAAGCGGGCGGGCGCGTGCCGTGGCCGTCCGGTCGCCGGGGCATCTGGATCCGGCTCAGCACCCGTACCAGCTTGAAGAACAGCCACCCCGCGGCGATCACCACCGCCAGCGCGACGACCACCCCGAGCAGGTTGCTGGCCTCGATCAGCAACAGCGCGAACAGGCAGGTGATGATCGCCAGCAGCGCCATGAAGCCGAGCACGGCGCCGTACCACAGCCGCCACAGGCCGACCGCGCAGGACAGCATCACGACCGTGAAGATCGCGATCCCGGCCGCCGCGGGGCGGTGCCCGCCGATCTTCAGGCCCGCCGCGTAAGAGATCAGGTTGGCGAGTCCGAGTGCCAGCGCGACCGCGCCGGCGACCTTGATCGCCGGCGGGTGCTCGCCGGGTGCCAGCGGCACCAGCGCCGCGCGCGCCTCCGCGTCGCGCCGCTGGGTGCGGCTCAGCTCGGGTTCGGAGGGAACGAACCACTGCGGTCGCTCGCGGCGACCCGGCTGCCGTGGCACCGGCGCGTGCGCCGGCGCACCCGGTTGCGTCCGCGTCGCGGGCTCCGCGCTCGACCGCGTCCCTGGCTGCGTGCGTGGCTGCGGGCTCGCGTGCGCCTGCGCCCCGCGGTGCCCGCGCTTCCTACGCCGGGCCAACGCCGGCCTCCTGCGCCGCGGCGCCGATCGCGGCCAGCAGCGCTCGCGCCGCCGCCTGCGCGTCGGCCGCCTCGGTTAGCGCCCGCACGACCGCGATTCGCCGCGCCCCAGCCGCAGCCACCGCGCCCGCGTTGCCGGCGTCGATCCCGCCGATCGCGAAGAACGGCACGGTTGCGTGCGCGGCGGCGTGCCGAATCAGCTCAAGCCCGACCGGCGCCCGTCCGGGCTTGGTCGGCGTCGCGTGCACCGGCCCGACGCCGATGTAATCCACATCCGCGGCGCAGGCGGCGTCCACCTGCGCCGGCGTGTGCGTCGAGAGGCCGACCAGCCGCTCGGCGCCGACCACGCGGCGCGCCCGGCCAACCGGCATGTCGTCCTGCCCGATGTGCACCCCGTCGGCGCCGGTCGCCACGGCCAGGTCGGGCCGGTCGTTGATGAGCAGCAGCGCTCCGTGGGCGTGGCAGGCGGCGGCGAAGCGGCGGCTGGCGGCCATGATCTCGGCGTCGGAGCCGGTCTTGACGCGCAGCTGGACGATCCCCACCCCACCGCGCAGCGCGGCGTCCAGCAGCTCGTCGTCGACCGCGTCGCAGACGAGGTAGAGCGCAGCGGCGCTCAGCGACTGCCGGAGATCGTTCACCGGCCTGAGTCTGGCACGCCGACCGCGGTAGCATTGTCCATACGGGAGCCCCATCCGCTGGGCTGAGAGGGCGGACTTCGGATCCGCCGACCGTCACGACCTGACCGGGTAATGCCGGCGCAGGGAGCTTCATGCCAGAGACCACGCAAGCTGCAGATGTCGTCGTGATCGGCGGTGGCGCGATCGGCCTATCGGTCGCGTGGCGTGCCGCCCAGCACGGGATGCGCGTCGTCGTGCTCGACGGCGGTCGAGTCGGCGGCGGCACCTCGTATCACGCCGCAGGGATGCTGGCCCCGATAGCCGAGGCGGTCGCGGCCGAGCAGCCGCTGCTGGAGCTGGGGCTGCGCAGCGCGGGCATGTATCCGGCCTTCGTAGACGAGCTGCTCGGTGCCGCCGGGGTCGATGGGATCGGGTTCACGTGCTGCGGGACGCTGATGGTTGCGCGCGACGCCGACGAGGCCGAGGCGCTCGAGCGCGAGCTGGCGCTGCGGCTCCGCTTCGGTCTTGCCGTGCAGCGCCTGCGCCCGAGCCAGGCGCGCGCCCTGGAGCCCGCGCTCGCCACGGCGCTGCGGCTCGCGCTGCACGTACCCGACGATCACGCCGTCGATCCGCGTGCGCTGACCGCGGCGCTGGCCGCGGCGGTCCGCGCCGCCGGCGGCGAGCTGCGCGAGCACTGCCCGGCCGCGTCGATCGAGTGCAGCGGCGGCCGCGTCAGCGGTGTGCGCCTGGGCGAGGACGGCTTGCAGAGGCTGTCGGCGCCCGCGGTCGTGATCGCTGCGGGCGCCTGGTCGCCCCGGATCGCGGGGGTCCCGGATGGCGCCGGCGTCCCGGTGTCGCCGGTCAAGGGCCAGATCCTGCGCTTGCACGACCCGGCCGGCCCAGGCCTGCTGACGCGCGTCGTCCGTATGGGCCCGTCCTACCTGGTGCCGCGCGGCGACGGCCGCTACGTGCTCGGCGCCACCCAGGAGGAGCGCGGCTTCGACAGGACCGTCACCGCGGGCGCGGCGTTTGAGCTGCTGCGCGACGCTGCCGAGCTGGTGCCAGGGGTCTCCGAGCTGGTGATCGACGAGCTGTCGGCCGGGCTGCGACCGGGCACGCCGGACAATCTGCCCGCGATCGGCCCGTCGCCGGTGGACGGGCTGCATTGGGCCACCGGGCACCGTCGCGGTGGGATCCTGCTCGCGCCGGCGACCGCCGAGCTGGTGGTGGCCGGCCTCGCCGGCGAGGCGCTGCCGGAGCACGCCCAGCCGTTCTCGCCGACCCGGTTCCAGCGCGCCCGCGTGGGGAGTCCGGCGTGAACGTGACGATCAACGGCGAGCCGCGCACGCTGGAGGCCGGCACAACGGTCGCGTCCGTGATCTCCCTGCTCGACGTCGCACCCGGCGCGCGAGGCGTGGCCGTCGCGCTGGACGGCGAGGTCGTGACCCGCTCCTCGTGGGCGGCGACGCTGCTGCGCGACGGTGCGCGGGTAGAGGTCCTTGGCGCGATTGGAGGAGGATGACTCGATGACGGATTCGTTGCGGATCGCCGACCGCGAGCTTCACTCGCGCCTGATCCTGGGGACCGGCGGCTTTGCCAACCACGAGCTGCTGGCTGCCGCCTGCAGCGCGGCCGAGGTGCAGCTGTGCACGGTTGCGCTGCGGCGCCTCGATCCGACCGCGCGCGGCTCGATCCTCGACGTGCTCGACGACGCCGGCGTGCAGGTGCTGCCCAACACGGCCGGCTGCTACACGGCGCGCGACGCGGTCGCGACCGCGCGGCTGGCCCGCGATGCCTTCGATACCGACTGGATCAAGCTCGAGGTGATCGGTGACGATCGGACGCTGTTGCCAGATGCGGTGCAGCTCGTGGCCGCCGCCGAGGAGCTCGTCGACGACGGCTTCACGGTCCTGCCCTACACGACCGACGATCCCGTGCTCGCGCGACGCCTACAGGACCTGGGTTGCGCGGCGGTGATGCCGCTCGGATCGCCGATCGGGTCGGGGATGGGCATCTGCAATCCCTACAATCTGTCGATCATCGTCGAGCACGCGAGCGTGCCCGTGATCATTGACGCCGGTGTTGGGACGGCCTCCGACGCGGCGCTGGCGATGGAGTTCGGGTGCGACGCGGTGCTGTGCGCGAGCGCGATCTCGCGCGCTCACGACCCGGTGGCGATGGCAAGCGCGGTCGCGCTGGGGGTACGCGCCGGCCGGATGGCCGTCCGCGCCGGCAGGATCCCCCGCCGCCGCTACGCGCAGGCGTCGACACCGGACGCTGGACGTCCAGCGTTCGACGTGCAGGGCGTCGCGCAGTGACCGTCGACGAGCTGATCGACGGCTGGCAGGCCGCCTGGTCAGGCCACGACCGGGCGCCGTTCGCCGAGGTCTGCGCCGCCGGCATCCAGTACGAGGATCCGCTGACCGGGCGTCCGATCGACGGCATCGACGCGCTGGGGGCACACGCGCAGCGGCTGTGGTCGGCGTTCCCGGACGCGCGCCTCGAGCGCACCGGCGAGCGCCTGGCGGGCGGCCGCTTCGTCGCGGCGCCCTGCAAGCTGATGGGCACCCACCGCGAGCCGCTGGAGGGGCTGCCGCCAACGAACCGCTTCGTGGTCGTGCACTGCGTGTTCTACTGCGAGCTCCAGCACGAGCTGCTCCTGCGGGTGAGGGCCTTCTTCGATGTCTACGACGCGGCGACCCAGATCGGCCTGCTGCCGGCTCGCGGGACGCTGGGCGAGAAGGCGCTGCTGATCCTGCGCGGGTTCGGGCTGCGCGCCGCGCGCGGCTGACCCGCCTGCCGGGCAGCGGGCGGCTCCCACGCCCGCCTGGCGGCGGGCGGCTCCCACGGGCGAGTCCCGCCGACCACTTTCCTTGCGCTGGCTGCTTGTCCAGGTGCCCGTATAGGAGCACGGTACTCTGGCCGACCGACCCTACGCTGGCGGGGATATCGACGAGTAGCAGCGGCGAGCGGCCAGGGAGTTCGACGATCTCGCATTGCGTGGGCAAGCCCCTTGACCCGATCCAGGACGCCACGTGGTCAACAGCGGCCCGCAGGTGTCCCACCGCCGCCCAGGAGGGTCGAAGGACGGAGACAGCGCCGGGATTGTTATCAGCCCGGACAGACTCGGGATCACTTCGTCGGCCCAGGACTGCGCGATTACGTCGCGCACTCTATTTTGATCCATATATGAA
>JBOGYE010000236.1:0-3363 GCA_050696635.1 Solirubrobacteraceae bacterium
GCAGCGCGAACATCGCGATCGCCGCCAGCAGGATCGTCAGCGTCGCCTGGGCGATGAAGATCAGCCCGTAGCCGAGGAAGAAGCGGACCGACTGCAGGTCCACCGTCGCACGCGACATCAGCTGGCCAGTCTGCTGGCGATCGAAGAACGACAGCTCCAGGCGCTGCAGCTGGCCGTAGAGGGCGCCGCGCAGGTCGACCTCGACCCCGAGCGAGACGCGACCCGCGACCAGCCGTCGGCAGACGCTCAGCACCAGTCGCACGCCGCCGGCGGCGCCGATCACCACCACCAGGATGACCAGCCGATGGCGGTCGCCGTCACGGATCGAGTTGATCGCCAGACCGACCAGATAAGGGATCAGGACGGTCGCCCCGAGCGCCCCGAACGCGAGACCGAACGACGATGCGACCCCCCTGCGGTAGGGACGCAGGAAGCCGAGCAGTCGCCAGAAGGTCTTCACGCTTCAGAAAGTATAGCGACCGACCGGTCCTGCCGCGGCGACGCCTGAGCGCGCATGTTAGGTTGGCCGGCATGCTGGACGCCGAGAGGGAGTTGATCGCCGACGCGGCCCGGGCCCTGGCGCGCGCCGGGCTCGTGGTCGGAACCGCCGGCAACCTGTCGCTGCGCGCCGGTGAGCTGGTCGCGGTCACGGCGACCGGCGCCGTGCTCGCGAGCGCGAGCGCTGACCATGTTGTGGTCGTCGATCTTGACGGTGCGCTGGTGGCGGGCGACTGGGAGCCGACCTCGGAGCTGGCGCTGCACCTCGGCGCCTACCGGCGCTTCGGCGTCGGCGCGGTCGTCCACACCCACAGCCCGGCGGCGACCGCGCTCGCCTGCGTGCTGCAGGAGCTTCCGGTGATCCACTACGGGATGCTGGCGCTCGGCGGCTCGGTCCGCGTGGCGCCGTATGAGACGTTCGGCACGTCCGAGCTCGCGCGGTTGGCGCTCGACGCGCTCGACGGGCGGCGCGCGGCACTGCTCGCCAACCACGGCGCGATCGCCGTCGGCGACGACCTCGGCGCGGCCGTGGACAACGCGTTGCTGCTCGAGTGGGGGAGCGACCTGTACGCCCGCGCCGCCGCGGTCGGCGAGCCAAGGGCGCTGACCGAGGTCCAGGTAGCCGCCCACGAGAGCGCGCTGGCCGCGCGGGCCTACGGTCCGCTCTCCCGGGCGGCACGTTGAGCGCCCCGCTGACCCGCCGCCGGTTCGTGGCCGGCGCGGCCGGCGCCGTCGCGGCCGTCCCGGAGCTGACGGCCCCGCGCACGGCGATCGCGGCCGCCGCGGCGCGCTCGGTCGACGTCGCGATCGTCGGAGCGGGGCTCGCCGGACTCACAGCGGCGCGAGCGCTGGTGCGGGCCGGGCGGTCGGTGGTCGTGGTCGAGGCGCGCGACCGCGTCGGCGGTCGGATCTGGAACCACGACCTCGGCGCCGGCCACGTGTCCGAGCGCGGCGCGACCTTCGTCGGCCCGACCCAGAATCACATTGCGAGGCTGTTGCGCGAACTTCGGATCGGCACGTTCCCCGTCTACGACCAGGGCGACGACGTGTACGTCGCCGGCGGCGAGCGGCTCACCTATTCCGACCGCGGCCCGTTCGGAACCGCTCCGCCGGACCCGACGATCGCCGCGCAACTGGCGTCGCTGGTGCTTGACATCGACCGGCGGTCGACCGGCGTGCCGGTGCGGGCGCCCTGGACCGCGGAGGGCGCCGCGGCGCTGGACGGCCAGACCCTGCAGAGCTACATGGACGCTCAGGGCGCGCCGCCGCGGCTCCAGCATCTGGCGGCGGCCGCGCTGCGAGCCGTGTTCGGCGCCGAGGCGCGCGAGCTGTCGATGCTGTTCACCCTGTTCTACGTCGCCGCCTCGGGCGATCGGAAGCACCCGGGCAGCTTCCAGCGCAACTTCGACACGCGCGGCGGCGCCCAGGCGGCCAGGATCCAGGGCGGCTCCCAGGCGCTGCCGGAGGCGATCGCGGCGCGGCTGGGCGGCTCGCGCCTGTTGCTGCGCTCGCCGGTCCGCGCGATCCGTCAGCGCGCCGCCGGCGTGCAGATCGTCTCAGACCGGGAGACCGTCGATACGCGGCAGGCCATCATCGCGCTGCCGCCGGCACTGGCGGGACGGATCGACTACGAACCGACCCTTCCGTTCGAGCGCGACCAGCTGACCCAGCGGTTCGGGCAGGGGACGCTGACCAAGGTCGCCGCGGTCTACGAGCGGCCGTTCTGGCGCGAGCGGGGCCTGACCGGATCGGCCGTCGACACGGGATTTCCGATCAGCGTCGGCTACGACGACTCGCCGCCGGGTGGCCGGCCGGGGGTCGTGTTCGGGTTCGTGGGCGGCGACAACGCGCGCCGCTACGCGCGCCTGGCGCCGGCGCAGCGGCGAGCCGCGGTGCTGGCGCAGCTGGAGGCGTGGTTCGGGCGCGGCGCGCGGCATCCGCGCTCGTTCTTTCAGACCAGCTGGGCGGACCAGCAGTGGACGCGGGGGTGTCCGGTGGGCATCCCGGCCGTCGGATCGCTGGTCTCATACGGCCCCTGGTTGCGCGAGCCGATCGGGCGGCTGCACTGGGCCGGGACCGAGACGGCGACCTGGTGGAACGGATACATGGACGGGGCGATCAGCTCCGGCGAGCGCGCGGCGGCCGAGGTGCACGCCGCGTTGTGATGGCGTCCGTACGCGAGATCGTGTTCGAGCTGCTGCGCGCGCACGGGATGACGACAATCTTCGGCAACCCCGGCTCGACCGAGCTGCCGATGCTGGCGGATTTCCCCGACGACTTCAGCTACGTGCTCGGCCTGCAGGAGCTGGCGGTGGTCGGGATGGCCGATGGCTTCGCGCAGGCGACCGGCCGCCCGACGCACGTCAACCTCCACACCGCGCCGGGCGTCGGCAATGCCGTGGGCGGAATCTTCAACGCACAGGCGAATCGAGCGCCGCTGGTGATCACGGCCGGCCAGCAGGTCCGCCCGCAGATCACGATCGAGGCGCTGCTGACCAACCGCGACGCGGTCGTCGGACCGCAGCCCTATGTCAAGTGGGCGCACGAGCCACCCCGCGCGCAGGAGGTTCCGGGCGCGCTGGCACGCGCGATCCATCTTGCCTCGCTGCCACCCCGCGGACCCACGTTCGTCTCCGTCCCGATGGACGACTGGACCGCCGAGGCCGACCCGGATCGCAGCGCGGCGGCGCTCGCGCGCCGGGTCAGCGGCCGCGCCGCGCCCGAGGACGGCGCTCTACGCGAGCTGGCCCGGCGTCTGGCGGCCGCCCGGGCGCCGGCGCTGGTCGCCGGCCCGGAGGTCGACGCCAGCGGTGGATGGAAGGCGGCGGTCGCGCTCGCCGAGCGCCAGCGTCTGGCGGTCTGGGC
>JBOGYE010000237.1:0-4193 GCA_050696635.1 Solirubrobacteraceae bacterium
CCTTATCTGGGTCGTCGGTCATCGGCTGTGATGTCCGCGACGTGATGGTTGATCGGTCGTCCCGCGGGGCGACTGCAGCCGCTCGGTCTTTGTCAGGGTCGCCACCGGTTGGTGGGTTCCGGGGAAGCTGCGGGAGCTGGCTGCAAGCGTTCGACATCGAGGAAGGGGGCGTTGGCGGAGCTAGGAACAGGGGGCGGGTGTCAGGTGATCGGTTCGATCGCGGCGGGTCCCAGTGCGTGGAGAAGGTGGTAGCTGCGTCGGGCGATCTTGCGCGCGATCGTCAGCGACGCGCGGGTGTGAGTGAGACCACGGGCTTTCAGTGCGTGGTAGTCGGAGTAGTCGGGGCTTTGCAGAGACGGGTCGCGGACTGCGCGGCTTCATAGAGCGCCCAGCGCAGCGTTGGTGATCCCTGACGAGTGAGCTTGCCGACCCGGGCGGTGTGATCGGAGCGGTGCACGCCGATGTCGATCCCGGCGAACCGCACCGCCTTACGTGAGCTGGACATGCGCCGCACGTCACCGAGTTCGGTGAGCGTGACCAGAGCGATCAGTTCCCCGACTCCGAACTGGGTCATCAGCGCTTGGCAGCCGGTTTGGTGGCGAGCGATCCTGCGCAGCGCACGCTCGAGCTCCCGGATCTGGGAGTCGAGCATGTCGATCATCCGCAGGGCGACCACGACGCGCTCGCGTGCATCGTCGGGCAGCGCGAGCGCAGCGAGGAACTCCCGGCCGCCCGGTCCTGAGATCTGAGCGGGCGCGCCCGGGCTCAGCCCGTGGTGATACAGCGTCGAGCGGATCCGCAACAGCCACTGGGTGCGCTCATCGATCAGCGCTTTGCGCAGGTGCAGCCGCGAGCGCCACTGCCGGATGTGCTCCGGCGCGATCCATGATTCGGGCAGCCGTCCCTCCGCCAACAGTTCCCGGAGCCAGAGCGCGTCCTGACGGTCGGTCTTCGCGCGGCGGTTGCGACCTCGCAGCGCGCGGGTCTCGACCGTCTCGGCGAGATGCGCGACCGCGCCGGCATGCTCCAGGGCGCGAGCGACGAACAGCCAGCCGGTGCACGCCTCCATCGCTGCATGGACCTCGCGACCCGGGAACTGAGCGACCCACTCTCTGACCGCGGCCGGGGTCGCCGCGATCCGCCCGCGCGTGACCTCCCCGGTGACTGAGTCCAAACAGTCAAACGTGATCTGACGCAGATGAACGTCAAGCCCAGCAACGATCGCGTCCGCAAACCGCTCAGGCATCACGCGCACAACGTTCTGGGCGACCGATGACATACCGTCGCTCACGGTCGGTACCTCCCTGTTCGAAATGGCCGGCCGCGCGGCTGCAACCGCGCGCGCCTTCGACATCGCCGTTCGACACGGAGTGCCGGCCACCTTCAGCCGCCTCACCACACCGACCGGCTCACGGGCCGTTCATGCCATCTTTGTCGCCCGCGGGGCACTCTCGATCGAGAGTGCTGCTCTGGGTGCTGACGTTGGCCAAGCGGAAGTCCGAGCGCCGGACGCTGATTTCGCGCCGCGCACGCTGCAATGGCTGGGCATGCGAGCGGCCCTCCAGCGTGCGTCACGGCGCGACGCCAGGCGTCGCAAGATGCGGTGGAGCCGCGACAATGAGAGGCGTGGCGACTGTTTTGATCAGGATGGCAGGGGGCGAGGGGATCATCCGCGGCGAGGATGGGGAGATCGCTCTGACGCATGACGTGACCCTGGATCGCGGCCAACCGCTTCAGCCGTGGGACAGGTATCAGCCGATCCGGCTTGGCTTGGCCGATGATCGGATGCTGTTCGGCGGGTTGCTTCCGCCGGGTGCGGTCAGCGTTGAGGCGGTCGAGGCAACGGGCGTACGCAAGGCCGCCGCGGTTGGCGGCGGCGCGTACGCGGTGATCTTCGAGGATCGAGAGCACGGCGAACCTGCGCTGGGCTACCGCGATGCGGCGGGCGCGTTCGTTCACCGGCCGATGGTCGCCCAGTACGCGCATGAGCCGATCTCCGATGCTCAGGAGCCGTGCCCGGTATGCGAGGAGATGGAGTATGAGCAGTATTTCGTGACCGAGGAGTGGCGGGCCGGGCGCGGCGTGAAGGGCACCGACTCCTTCTCGCCGAGCCCCTTGATCGTCTGCCGGGTGTGCGGGCATCAAGAGCAGGCCCGCGGGATCATGCGATTCAGAGGCTGTGAGGACGCCGGTGAGGATCAAGCCGCTCGGGCGGCACGGCTGGCGCGGTTGCGCGCGGAGGACGCCGTGCAGCGCTGGTATGCGAACAAGATGACGCTGCTCGGGGTCACGTTTCCGATCTACGCGGCCGAGGGCTGGCCTGCGCAGATCAACGGAAGCGGCTCACGCGGCGATGATCTGACGAGCCTGACGATCGCCCACGCCGAGACGCTGCCCGGCGCGGTGGTGGTCTCGCGACCGCGGATTGAGGTCACCACCTCGATCGATCCCCATCGGGGCGATGAATTCACGATCGCTCTGGAGGAGTTCGCAGCCCAGGTCGAGTCTGACGGCAACCATGAGTTCGCCGACGGTCTGTCTGATGCTGCGGTCACGCTCTGGTTTCGCGCCGCTCACCGTCGGCGTGTGGCCGCTGCCCACGAGGCTCCGGTCAGTGAAACCCAGATCATGATCGACGGAGTTCGCGAGGCGTTCATGACCGTCGGCGCTCCGGACGCTCGGTGGGCCGCGATCCGCCGCCATCGCGACCTGACCATCACAATCACAGCGCGCGATACTCAGCCCGCCTCGCTCGTGCTCGAGCCGATCGCGAACCCCGAGGCTCGGCTTCTCGGCCCCCAGCCCGAGGAACCATAAGCAGCATCCCACTCGATTAGGCTCAAGCGAGCGAAAGGATCGCTCCTGCTGTGTCGCCGCCACGGCAGCCCGAGGCGAGAATCGTTCTTCGGCTATCGGCCGAGGCTGGCCGCTGGCCGCGGCGGGGAACCTGGCGGCCGCGCGTGCGTGGCTCGGGAAGCGGCGCAGAGAATCGCCCGGGGGGTCTTGCGCGTCGAGGCTGCTGCGTAGTCTGCGGGCATGATCTGGTGGTCGGTCCTGGTCGAGTGCTGAGTGGCGGCGATCGGCGGGCGGTCGCATCCGGCGCGCAACGGGCGCTGGCGCGGCTGGACGTCGTGTCGGTGCGGCTGGGTGATGTGATCGATGCGGGCAGCTCGCGGTCGGTGACCGTCCGCGCGCGAGCACAACCACGCGCCGGGGAGCCCATCGACGTCGTGATCAAGGTGACGACCGGCGTCAGGGACGGGTTCGTGCGCGAGCGCGCCGCGCTGTCACTCGTTGCCGATCACCGCCTTCCTGGCGCTGTGCGGATGCTGGGCTGCTGTGAGGATCCGCCGCTGGTGGTGCTCGAGGATCTCGGCCATGGCCCGTCGGTCGCTGACCTGCTGCTGGGTGACGTCCCAGAGCAGGCCGAGCGCGCCCTGGTCGATTGGGCGGCCACCGTCGGCAGGTTGCAGGCGGCGAGTACCGGGCTGGGCGACGAGTTTCGTGCCCGGCTAACTACTTGCCGCGGAAAAACTCGTGAGAACGAAACGGCCGCGGAGTGAGTTCGCGCGGCCGGTTCGTAGTGAGTGGGTTTGCTCTGATCGAAGAGCGCTTCGGAGTGTTTCACCGGGTCCGGACGGCGAGCGTGTCGGCGTTGTAGGCCAGGATCGCCCACTCAGTCCAGATCTGCCGGCCCTCGTCGCCTTTGAGGCGGGATCGGTCCATGCCGTAGCGGCGTTTGAGGTGGCTGATCCGTCCCTCCGCGCCTGTTCGGTAGCGCCGCAACCGTCGTTGGGTGCGTTTGGAGCCGGGTTCCTGGCGGCCAGCGATGAACACGTTCGTCGGTGCCAGGCGCTCGAGCGCGGTGTTCGTCGGACCGGTGTTGAACCCGCCATCGAACGCGGCCTCCCGTATCGAGACCCCGAGCCGTTCGAGTTCGGCAATTGTCTGCGGCAGCAGCGTGTCCTCGGCCGGGTTGCCCAACTCGGTCGACGCGGGCAGGATCAATCCCCGTGCGCCACGCCGGGTGTTCTCGGTCACCTCCGCCAACTGCGAGACGAATCCGAATTCGTTGGGCTTTCCAAGCTTCCCCTTGCGGATCGGCCTGGCGTCCGGATCGTGCAGCGAGACGATCCTGTCCCTGATCGGCTTCTCCGCGACCCGCTGGCGGATCTGCTGCGCGACCTTCTCGC
>JBOGYE010000238.1:0-5383 GCA_050696635.1 Solirubrobacteraceae bacterium
CGTCGAGCGTTCCCTCCAACCCGAGCGGAGAGCCGGGCTCGGTCGCGATCGTGAACCAGATGTTGAACTCGTGGTTGCGCAGGTAATTGTGCGACACCCCGGGGTGAGCGTTGATGATGTTCGCGGCCCGCCACGGATTCTCGGGATCGACCTTGGCGGCGACCAGCATCGAGCTGTAGCCGAGCGCGCGCGTGTCGAAGATCGGCGTGACCTGGCGGATGATCCGCTCGTCGAGCAGCGTCTGCACGCGCGCCAGCGCGTCGTCCTCGGAGATGCCGGCCCGCGCGGCGACCTCCTGGTAGGGACGCGGGGCGATCGGGAACGCGCCCTGCATCAGGTTCAGCAGCCGGCGATCGGCGTCGGTCAGCTCGATCGCGGCGCCGTGCGAGCGGCTGCGCAGCTTGGGTCCGTGCGGGCCCTGCGCGGGGCCGGTGGTGATTCCATCCTCTATTGCAGCCATTTCGCGGCATCCTTCGCGTGGTAGGTGATGATCATGTCGGCCCCCGCGCGGCGAATCGAGGTCAGTGCCTCAAGCACGGCGGCGCGCTCGTCCAGGTAGCCGGCGGCGGCGGCCGCCTTCAGCATCGAGTACTCGCCTGAGACGTTGTAGGCGGCGACCGGCAGCGCGGTGTCGTCCTTGATCGCGCGCACCAGGTCAAGGTAGGGCAGCGCCGGCTTGACGATCAGGATGTCGGCGCCCTCCTGGACATCAAGTCGCGCCTCGCGCAGCGCCTCGGCGCCGTTGGCCGGATCCATCTGGTAGCCGCGGCGATCGCCGAACGCGGGCGACGAGTCGGCGGCCACGCGGAACGGGCCATAGAACGCCGATGCGAACTTGGCGGAGTAGGCCATGATTGGCGTGTCCGACAGCCCCTCCTCGTCGAGTGCAGCTCGGATCGCGCCGACGCGCCCGTCCATCATGTCTGAGGGGGCGACCACGTCGGCGCCGGCGCGCGCTTGGGACACCGCTGTCCTGGTCAGTAGGGCCAGGGTCGCGTCGTTGTCGACGCTGCCGTCGGCGGCCACGATCCCGCAGTGGCCGTGGCTTGTGTACTCGCACAGGCACAGGTCGGTCACGACCAGCAGCTCCGGATGGGCGCGCTTGATCGCCCGCGTCGCGAGCTGGACGACGCCCTCGTCGTCCCACGCTCCCGAGCCCTCCTCGTCCTTGGCGGCCGGCAGCCCGAACAGCAGCACCGCTCCAATCCCCAGCGCCGCGGCCTCGCCGGCCTCCACGACCGCGTGCTCGATCGACAGGTGGTCGATGCCGGGCATCTCGCGGATCGGCTCGCGGCGGTCGATCCCGTGGGCGACGAACATCGGGTAGATCAGATCGCCGGCGTCAAGGCGCGTCTCGCGGACGAGGCCGCGCAGCGCATGGCTCGAGCGCAGGCGGCGCAGGCGGGTCTGCGGGAACGGCATCGACAGCCGAGCATACCGGCGGCGGGGTGGCAGACCGGACCGGTGCGCGCCACACTGGGGAGCGGTGTCGTATGCGCTTGATCGCCTCGGCTGGCTGCAGTTCCAGGACCTATGCGCGCGGCTGCTCCAGCTCGACGCGGCCGTGGCGCCGTCGGCGTGGTCGGGCGACGCCGACCGCGTCCGCATCGTGCGCTGCGAGGACGGCCTCGGCGCACCGCTGCTCGGCTACCAGCTGCCGGGGCCGGTGCTGGTGCAGTGCGCGTGGGCGCGCGCCTCCGGCGGGGCGTTGGCGGCCGTCCTGCGACTGGTGGAGCAGCAGCCGCTGGATGGAATCCGCTCGCTGATGCTACTGACCGAGGCCGAGCTCGAGGGCGGCCTCGAGCTGCCGGCGGGTCTCGATCGGACCAGGGTTGGAATCCTCGGCGCGCGCGAGCTGTCGGCGCGGATCGACGCGCTGGCACAGCTGCGCCTGCAGGTCCCATCACTGCTCGGGCTGCGCGATATCGAAGAACTGCTCGACGCCGAGACGGTCGCGGGATCGAGCTTGGAGCTCGGCGCGGCGCGCGAGCTGGCGGGCGTGTTCGCGCCCACGCGCGCGTACCAGCGCGCCCTGTCGGTGCTGGAGGCGCACCGCTTCGTGGTCCTCACCGGCCCGCCGGAGATGGGCAAGACCGCGATCGCCCGAATGGTCGCGCTGGCGAAGTTGACCGACGGCTGGCAGGCGCACGAGTGCATCAGCCCCGACGATGCGATGCGAGCGTTCGACGGCGACCGGGCACAGGTGTTCGTCGCCGACGACGCGTTCGGATCGACGGAGTACCGCGCAGATGCCGCCGACCACTGGGCGCGGGCGATGCAACGGCTGCTGCCGATGCTGAACGATCGCCACTGGCTGATCTGGACCTCGCGGCCGGCGCCGCTGCGCGCCGCGCTGGCCCGGCTTCACCGCGAGCGCGGCGCCGCGCGCTTCCCGGAGCCCGCGCGGGTGCTGGTCGACGCGGGAGACCTGGAGGTATCGGAGAAGGCGCTGATCCTGCTGCGCCACGCCAAGGCCGCGGGGCTAGCGACGTCGCTGCGCACGCGCGTGGCGCTGCGCGGAGCCGAGATCGTCTCAGACGATCATTTCACCCCCGAACGGATCCGGCGCCTGGTGCTGGCGCTGACGGAGGGCGTCGCGGAATTCAAGGACGCCGTCGAGACGCAGCTGAGCACCCCGACCGAGGCGATGGCGAACTCGTTTCAGGCGCTGGCCGACGAGCACCGGGACCTGCTGGTGGCGCTGCTCGACACGCCGCCAGGGCCGGTCGGCGAGCGGGAGCTGGCGGCCGCCGTGCGTCGCCACCGAGACGGCCCGCTGTCGGAGCCGCCCGCCGAGCTGATCGACCGGCTCGCCGACCACTTCCTGCGGGTGCTGGCATGAGAGTGCAGTGGGTCCACCCGACCTGGCGCGATCTTGTGATCGAGCGGCTCGCGATCGACCGGCCGCTGCGACGGCGCTTCCTCGCCCGCTGCGGGCTGCACGGGACGCTGCTGGCGCTGTCGGTCGCCGGCGGGGCCGACGGGCAGCGGCGGCTGCCGCTGATCGGTTCCGACGAGGACTGGGACGCGGTCGGCGATCGGCTGTACGCGCTGATCCCGAAGCTGGAGGAGGCCGAGCTCGCGGCCACGCTGAGCGCGATCGAGATCGCGCTCGTGGAGATGACTCGCGGCGAGGCGCTGGGCGAGGCGAGGGTCCTCGCCCGGGCCGCGCTGACGCGCAGCGCCGAGCGGTGGCAGGACGAATGCGAGCCGATCCCACTGTTCCTGCTCGAGGCGTGGCTGGCGCTGTCGGGCCGGCTGCACCCGCCGTCGGCGCCACCGTCGCTGGCCGCCACCTGGGCGGCGCTGCTGCCTGCCCGGGTGCCGGCGCTCGACGACGAGGGCGAGCTTGCGCGGTTCGTCGACTGGCTGACGCTGTGCGAGATCCTGTCGGCCTTCTCGCCGCGGCTGCTGAGGTCGCTGAGCGGCGAGTCCGAGCGGATCGAGCTGAGCGTCGGGTTCATGCGCCGCGTGAGCGCCGCCGACGCGCGCGCCCGGGCATCCGAGCATGTGGTCCGCGCGTACGACGGTGCGGCACGGCTGATCGGCTCGCCGTCGATCGCGCCCGATACGGCGTATGCGCCGGCGCCGGCGTCAGACGCGCCCTCGTCCGACGCGACGCTGGTGCAGCGCGTGCTCGCGGACCTGTGACGGGGGCCCTGAGATCGCTGCTCAGACCAGCTCGGCGAGGCGAGCGCCGACCCGCATCATCAGCGACTCCTCGCCGGTCGTCACGCGTGCCCAGCCGGGCAGGCCGAACTCGGTCCCGGCGCGCACCAGGATCCCCTCGCGCGCGAGCGCGTCAGACACCGCCAGATCGTCGCAACCGAGGTCCAGCAGGACGAAGTTCGCGTCCGAGGGCAGCGCGCGGACCTGCGACCCGCCCAGGCCTTGAACTAGCGCCCTTCGCGCGTCGGCGACCTGCTGGCGGCGCGCCGGCAGCAGCTGTACCCGTCGCAGGCTGGCGACCCCGGCGGCGAGCGCGGCGCGGTTGACGTTGAACGGCTCCTGGACCGCGTTGATGTGCGGCGCCAGCGACTCGTGGGCCAGTATGTAACCGAGGCGCAACCCGGCGAGGCCGAAGATCTTCGAGAACGTCCGCATGACGATCACCGGGCGCCCGGCGCGGATGTCGGCCAGGCGGTCGATCCGCTGCGCCGGCTCGATGTAGTCGACGTAGGCCTCGTCGGCGATCGCCAGGCAGCCGTCCGGCAGGGCATCGAGGAACGCCTCCCATTCAGCGGTGGCCAGCCGCAGCCCGGTGGGGTTGTTGGGATCGCAGACCCACGCCAGCTTCGCGTCAACCTTGGCGGCCAGTGCCGCGATCGCCTCCAGATCGAAGGCGAGCGACGGAGGCGTGTCGATCCTGTGCACCTGCGCACCCGCCACCGCGCAGGCCTGTGCGTAGAGCCCGTAGGTCGGGCGCGGGATCACGACCCGGTCGCCCGGCTCGACGAACGCGCTGACGAGCGCCAGCGTCAGCGCCTGGATCCCGTGGCCCGGGATCACCTGCGCGGGATCGGCCCCCGCCCAGGCCGCGATCGCCTGGCGCAGCTCCTCGTATGCCTCCTCGGCGTAGGCCCAGACGGAGTCAAGCGCCGCAGCCGTCTCGTCCAGCACGCCCGCCAGCGGGCCGAACAGGTTCTCGTTCCAGTTCAGGCGGATCAGGTCGTCGCGGCCGAGCCGTGCGCGCGTCTCGCGGGCGCTGGCGCCGGGGACATACGGACCCACGCCCAGCACCGAGGACCGCAGCAGGCGGCCGTCCGCGAGCGACCTGGTCACGTCGTCGGCGCCGCGGCCACCAGGTGGGCGCCGAGCACCAGCACCCCTGCTCCGTCGCAGCTCAGCAGCCAGTCAAGCTGCGCGGCGAAGTCGTCCGGCGTCACGGCGCGGGCGGGCAGGCCGTTGGCGGCGGCGATCGCGCACAGATCCTTGCCGGGCAGCTCGACCGCGGTCGTGTGCTCGTAGTCCTGGCGCTGGTACTCGCGCAGGATTCCGTAGCCACCGTCGTCGACGATCAGCAGCTTGGCGCGCAGCCCGTGCGCGGCGGCGGCGCCCAGCTCGGCGAGCGCGTACTGGACGCCGCCGTCGCCGACCACCGCCAGCACCGTCGCGTCCGGGTGCGCGACGCTCGCGCCCAGCGCCGCCGGCCAGGCGTAGCCGAGCGTCCCCGATCCGAGCGGGTACAGGAATGACTGTCGCTGGTGCAGCCGCAGGTGCGCGGCAGCCCAGTAGGCGAGGATCGTCATGTCCCAGCAGGTGATCGCGTCGGCCGGCAGGGCGCGCTCGATCGTCTCCAGCAGGCCGAGCTCGAGCGCGCGTCCCTGCTGGGCCAGGCCCGCCCTGACCCGGGCGCGCGCGGCGACGACGCGCTGCGCCGCGC
>JBOGYE010000239.1:0-4469 GCA_050696635.1 Solirubrobacteraceae bacterium
AGATCGCTTTGGAGGCGACGCTGAAATGAGTTTCGACATGCAGGCGGTTGACCCTCGCGTCGCGAATCTGAGAGGGTCCCCGCCACCGAGCCCGGATGCGCTCGGTCAGTACGTCACACGCACGTGAGCTCAGCAAGACCACATTCAAGGCGCCGATGCCGGTCGTGACGGTCGTCCACGCGGGCGACGTCGCCCCGGAAAGCTGCGCCGGCAGCGGCCTGGAGGTGCGGGCGACCCTCGGGGCGCCGGGGACGGAGTTTCCGCCTCTGGCGCAGGCGCTGGTGGAGTGTCCGCCCGGTCGCTCGGGACCCATCTCGGTCGGGGATGTCGAACAGACGCTGTTCGTGCTCGACGGCGAGGGCGAGATCGAGGTGGCCGGCGACACCCATCAGCTCGGGCCCGAGGTCGGGGTATACCTGCCGCCGGGCTGCGAGTTCGTGCTGTCCGCCGACGGCCCCGCGCCGCTGCGGATGGTTGCGGTCCGGGTGCCCGACCCCGAGCCAGGCCCCGCGGCACGCGCGAACGTCAGCAGGCTGGCCGAGCAGGAGGTCGAGCCTGCCACCGCCCAGCGCGAGTTTCGGATCGTCGCGGACCCGGCCAGCGGCCTGCGCTCAGCCACCCACTTTGTCGGGTACATTCCCGCCGATCGAGCGCCGGACCACTTCCACACCTACGACGAGGTGATCTACGTGCTCGACGGCGAGGGAGTGATGCACGCGGGCGATTTCGCCTCACCCGTGTCGGCGGGCGCCTGCATCGCGCTGCCGGCGCGCACCGTTCACTGCTTGGAGAACACGCGCGCGCAGCCGATGCGCGTAGTCGCCGTGTTCCGACCGGCCGGGTCGCCTGCGGCGGCCTTCTACCCAGACGGGAGGCCCGCCTACGCGGGCGACTCGCCTAACCAGGACCACACTCCAGAGGAGGAGCAATGAAGGTACGTCCAATCCTGGTCGCGGCGGCGCTCACAGCGCTCGTCGCGGCCGGCTGCGGGAGTTCAACCAGCTCGAACTCGAGCGCGGCCAAAGCCAAGGTGGTCAGCAAGAGCACCAGCGTCGCCAAGGCCAACAAGAGCTGCACGGCGACGATCGCGATCGAAGCGCCGCTGACCGGCCCCGTGGCCCAGCTCGGGCTCGAGCAGCTGCACTTCGCCCAGCTCGCGGTCGCCACCGACAACAAGCAGTTCGGCACCGACGTGACGCTCGCGCAGGACGACGCTCAGCTGACGCCATCTGTCGCCACGCAGAAGGCACAGTCGATCGTCTCGTCCAGCGCGGTGGGCGTGATCGGACCGGCCGGCAGCCAGGTGGTCGAGGCGGTTGGTCCGATCTTCGGCAAGGCCGGGATCGCGTTCATATCCGGCTCGGCGACGCTGCCGGCGCTGACCACGAGCGGCAAGAATCCGACCTTCCTGCGCGTGGTCCCAGACGACAACGTCCAGGGACCGCAGGACGCGAACTACATCATCGCGCACCTGCATCCCAAGGCGGTGCTGATCATCGACGACGATGAGGCCTACTCGCAGGGGCTCGTCAAGGTGATGGTCCCGGTCCTGCAGAAGGCGGGGATCAAGGTCAACCACCAGACGATCAACGGCTCCAACACGGGCGCGACGCTGGACAACTCGCTGCAGTCGCTGGTCACCTCGCAGCTGAACTCAGCTGAGACCGTCACGGTCCTGCCCTGGCAGACGGCCTCCAACGCCCAGCAGTTCGGCCTGGACGCCCAGCAGCAGCACAAGACCACGACCCTGTTCGGCACCGACGGCACAGACAGTCCATCGCAGTTCAAGATCGTCGGCAGCTACGTGTCGAACTTCGGTCCCGACATCTCGGCATCGAGCAGTCCGCTTGACAAGTCGATCGTCGCCGGCGTGGCCAAGTACGGCCCCTACGGCGCGTTCGGCGTCCCGTCCTACTCGGCGGCCGACGTGCTGATGAGGGCGATCTCGGCGGTCTGCAAGGGCGGCAGCGCCCCAACCCGGGCAAACGTTCTGGCGGCCGCTCGCAAGATCAACGTCCCGGCGGCAGGCAACCCCCTGGGGGTCCAGATCGCGTTCAAGTCCAACGGCGACCTGGTCGGCCAGCCGGGCTATCTGTTCAAGATCGAGGCCGGCGGAAAGTACGTCTCGATTCCCAACAAGTAGAGCCTGAAGGCAGCCGGCAAGCGGCGCCGCCCTGTTGGTGGGCGGCGCCGCGCCGGGTGAGGCGCCACGGCACACCGATTCATGCACGAGCTGATCCAGACGACCATCAACGGTCTGACCACCGGGCTGTTGTACGCGCTGATCGCGTTGGGCTATTCGATGGTGTACGGGGTGTTGCAGCTTTTGAACTTCGCGCACGGCGACCTGTACATGATCGGCGCGTACATCGGCTACTACGTGTTGCAGGCGTTCGGGGGCTCGTCGGCGGTCTCGATCCCGGTGCCGCTGCTGGTTGCGATCATGTTCGTGCCGGCGGCGTTGGGTGCGGGGTTACTGGGGGTGCTGATCGAACGGTTCGCCTATCGGCCGTTGCGTGACGCGCCGCGGATCGCGCCGCTGATCACCGCGCTGGGGGTGTCGTTCGTGCTGGAGAACTCGGTGCTGCTTTTGTTCGGCGGCTTCACCAAGTCCTATAACACGCCCAACTTCATCTCGTTTAACACCGGGATCCACGTTGGCGCGTTCAATATCGACTCGGTGCAGCTGACGATCTTCGTGGTCAGCGTGCTGATGATGTGGGGGCTGATGGTGCTGGTCGATCGCACCACGCTGGGCAAGTCGATGCGGGCGGTGGCGTCTGATCGCGAGGCCGCCGAGATGTTGGGGATCAACGTCGATCGCACGATCGCTTTGACGTTCTTCATCGGCTCGGCGATGGCTGGGGTCGCGGGGGTGATGTCGGGTTTGGCGTTCAATCAGATCTCTAACACGGTCGGCTTTCTGGCGGGTCTGAAGGCGTTCACGGCGGCGGTCGTGGGGACGATCGGCTCGATCCCGGGAGCGATGATCGGAGGCGTGTTCATCGGGCTGTGCGAGGCGTTCGCGTCCTCGTATCTCTCGACCGAGTACACGGACCTGATCGTGTTCGGAATCCTGATCGCGGTGATGCTGTTCAAGCCGACCGGGATCTTCGGCCGTCCCGCGCTGCAGAAGGTCTGAGGGGCCGGTCCGGCGATGCCGATCGGGGTCGACGAGTGGGTCGCGCAGCACACCGACCGCCAGGACGCGGGCACTGGCTGGCGGCGGTGGCTGTTCGTCGCGCAGGCGCGGGTGGGGTGGTGGCAGTGGTGGGGGCTGGCGCTGCTGGCCGGGCTGATCTTCGGACAGCTGGGGCTGAACAGCAACATCCAGACGGTCGCGGTCAACTGCCTGATCTACGCGATCCTGGCGGTCGGCCTGAACGTCGCGGCCGGGTGGGCCGGGCTGCTGGACCTTGGGTATGTCGCGTTCTTTGGCTTTGGCGCCTACGGGTATGCGATCTTCTCGTCTGATGCGCTGGGCAGCGGCGGCAGCGGCGGCACGCATCTGCCCGCGATCGCCACGTTCGCGATCGTGCTGGCCGCGGCGGGGGTGTTCGGCGCGGGGATCGGCCTGTCGACGCTGCGGGTGTCCGGGGACTATCTGGCGATCGTGACCCTGTTCGTGGGACAGGCGTTCGTGGAGTTCGTCAACAACGTCGATCCGGGCACTCTGGGCGGCGTCAACGGCCTATATGGGCTCGACCCGGTGCACGGGTTCGGGGGCCAGATCTCAAGCGTCAACGGCTACTTCTACCTGGCGCTGTTGTGCACGGCCGGGCTTTTGGCGCTGATCCATCTGCTTGACCAGTCACGAACGGGGCGGGCTTGGCGCGCGCTGCGCGAGGACGAGCTGGCGGCCGAGGCGATGACGATCCCGGTCGGGCCGCTGAAGGTGATGGCGATCACGTTCGGGGCGATCGTCGGCGCGCTGGCGGGCGCGATCTTCGCCGCCCAGCAGGACAGCGTGTTCCCGACCAACTTCAGCGAGAACATCCTGATCCTGATCTACGCGTGCCTCGTGCTGGGTGGCTCGGGCTCGATCGCCGGCGCGGTGCTGGGCGGGATCGTGGTCACCGCCGGCGAGCAGATCGTCTCCTCCCCGACCGACGCGGGCTACCTGTTCTACGGGCTGATCCTGCTGGCGCTGCTGGTCAAGGTCAGGCCCTGGCGCAAGCTCGGCGCGGTGCTCGCGGGCACGATCGTGCTGGGGGTGGTGCTGCGCTTGATCGTGGGCGCGATCTCGGCCTCGGCAACGGCCGGGCATGCCGGCTCGGGCGGATTCATCGGCTCGATCGTCGGGCACTGGGTGATCGTCCCGGCCGACGCGGCCAGCTATGGCAACGTGCTCTACATCGCGTTGATCTGCCTGGCGTTCGCGCTGATGCGCTCCTCGGAGCGCGTCCGCGCGTGGCTGCTGGCGCCGACCCTCTACGTCGCGGCGTGCTGCTGGGAGTCGCGGCTGATCG
>JBOGYE010000240.1:0-6086 GCA_050696635.1 Solirubrobacteraceae bacterium
CAGCTCGCTGACCGGCCGCCCGCTTTCCTCCGAGCTTGCAGCCTCCGTTTTGTCGAGCCTCTATCCGCAGGACACGCGCCCCGGCGAACGAGCGCCCGTCGCGATCGCAGACATCAAGTCACACACCTGCCGGCACTTCGGCCTCTCCGACGAGGAGCTCACATCGCCTTCGCGGGCGTCTCGTGTCGCCTGGCCACGCCAGGTGGCGATGTACCTGGCCCGTGAGCTGACCGATGCCTCGCTGCCCTCGATCGGCAGGGAATTCGGTGGGCGAGATCACACGACCGTGCTGCACGCCTGCCGCCGCGCCGCGACACGGCTCGCCTCAGATGAGACCTCACGTACGGCTGTGGAAAACCTGCAGCGCAACATCACGGCTCGGCCAAGCTGACAGATCACGGCCTGCGCCCGACCGCGTTCCCTGAGAGACTTCCCACACCCGTCCACAGGCAACGCGCCCCAGAACCCCAACCCCCACCGACAATCCACATATCCACAGCACCTACTCCTTCTTCTCTTTAGTGAAAGCCGCCAGCAAGTGAAGCTCTCCCTCTCCTCAGCCGACCTGCTCTCGCAGCTGCAAATCGTTTCCCGTGTCGCCTCGACGCGCAGCGCGGTGCAGGCGTTGTCGGGCGTTCTGATCTCCGCTGCAGACGGCGCGGCAACCCAGCTGCTCGCGACGGATATGGAGGTCGGTCTACGCGTCCCGATCGAGGCCGACGTGCAGCGCCCAGGCTCGGCCGTGCTGCCTGCTCGACTTCTGCTCGACGTAGCCCGCTCGCTGCCGGCCCGGCAACTGACGATGGAGCTGCGAGCCGCTGAGCAGGACGTCGAGCTGATCTGCGGCGCGACGACCTTCCACCTGCGTGTTCTGCGCGCCGAGGACTTCCCGACGCTGCCGAGCCCGGCGCCGGACACCCGCGTGACGCTGCCTGCAGAGGCCTTCGTGCAGACGGTCGCCCGCGTCGCCCGCTCGGCTTCGCGCGACGAGACGCGCCCGGTGCTGACCGGGATCCTGGTGTCTGCCTCTGAGCGCGAGCTGCGGATGGTGGCCACCGACTCCTACCGGCTCACCGTCAAAGAGACAACCTTGGAGGCGCCGCTGTCGTCCGGCTTCGAGGTCAATGTGCCAGCGCGGGCGCTGCAGGAGTTGGCTCGGCTGGTCAGCCACGACGGCGACGAGCAGTTGGAGATCAGGGTACGCCAGAACCAGGTGCTGTTCACGCTCGGACGGGCGGTCCTGTCCTCGCGACTGATCGACGGGCAGTTCCCCAACTTCCGCCAGTTGCTGCCTGACAGCTTCGAGCACGAGCTGCGGATCGCGGGCGGCGAGCTGACCGACGCAGTGCGCCGGATCAGCCTGCTGGCGCAGCGCAACGCGCCGCTGCGCCTGGCGTTCGCCGCGGGCGAGGTGACAGTCTCGGCACAGACGCCGGACGTAGGCGAGGCGCGCGAGTCGCTGCCGGTCGCCTTCCAGGGCGAACCGCTCGAGATCGGCTTCAATGCCGAGTTTCTGCGCGCTGGGCTCGAGGCGGTCGACGAGGGAGACATCGTGCTGCGGCTGATCAGCCCGCTGCGGCCGGGTCTGATAGAGGCCGCCGACGGCAGCCGCTTCCGGTACCTGATCATGCCGATCAGACTCAACGTCTGACCTAGTAGCGGTTGATTCGTGCGCGTCGTGCGCGTCACCATCCGCGACTTCCGCTGCTATGGGGACGCCAGCGCCGAATTCGGCGAGGGATTGACCGTCGTGACCGGCCCCAACGGCGCCGGGAAGTCCAACCTGATCGAGGCGCTGTACTTCGGCTGCACCGGACGCTCGTGCCGAACGGTCAACGAGCGTGAGATGGTGCGCCTGGGCCGGTCCGCGACCCGCGTTGTCGTGACCGGCGAGTCGCGCGACGGGCGCCACGAGCTGTCGGTCGGCTTCGCGCCCGGCGACCCGAAGCGGATGCGCGTCGACGGGGCGGACGTCGAGCGCCTGCTTGACATCGCCCAGCGCCCGCTGGTCAGCGTGTTTCACCCCGATCGCCTGGAGCTGGTCAAGGGCACGCCGGCGGTGCGACGGGCGCACCTGGACCAGCTTGTCGTCGCCCTGTGGCCGGCCCGCGCCGCGCCGCGACGCGCGTACGCGCAGGCGCTGGCCCAGCGAAACGCGCTGTTGACGAGGGTCCGCGCCGGCGGGGCCGATCGCGAGTCGCTGCGCGGTTGGGACCTGCGCCTGGCGCAGTGCGGGATCGCCCTGATGAACGACCGCCGCGCCGCGGTGCAGGACGTCAGTGAGCGATTCGCCGCTCGGTGCTCGGACCTCGGCCTCGACGGCGAGCCCGGACTCGCCTACCGGCCGCGCTCGCGGGCGACGGATCACGAGGCCCTGGCGGCCGAGCTGCGCGATCGCGCCGACTCCGACCTCGAGCGCGGCTTCACGGGCCACGGGCCCCATCGAGACGAGCTGGCCCTGACTCGCGAGGGCCGCGAACTGCGGGCCTACGGTTCCCAAGGTCAGCAGCGGCTGGCGCTGCTGGCGCTGCTGCTGGCCGAGCGCGATGCGCTGGCGGCGCACCGCGACTCCCCGCCACTGCTGTTGCTCGATGACGTGATGAGTGAGCTGGATCGAGAACGGCGGGAGACCCTGGTGGCGCTGCTGCGCGACGGGGCCGGTCAGGCCGTGATCACGGCCACGGAGCTCGATCAGGTGCCGGGCGCGCAGGAGCCGGGAGTCGCCCATGTGGCGATCGACCGGGGCCGCGTGCTGGCTGCGGTGACGGCGTGATCGGCGGCCGATGGACGGCCGCGTGAACGGCGGGGGTTGCAGCTCCGGCCCGCGCGGGGCCGGGCCGCGCCGCGGTCCCCGGCGGCTCGATGCGTCGCTTGCCGCATTGGCCGACCAGCTGGCTCCCGACACGCTGCTGGGGGGGGTGCAGCGCGTCTGGCCGTCGGCCGTCGGCCCGCTGGTCGCGGCCCAGGCAAGCCCGGTCTCCGAGCGCGGCGGAGTCGTGACCGTGGCGTGCTCGGCCTCGGTCTGGGCACAGGAGCTCGATCTGATGGCACCCGAGATCGTGCAGCGCCTCAACGGCGCCCTGCGCGGCAGCGAGGTGCAGCGCCTGCGCTGCGTCACGAGCGCCCGCTGAGCCCTTGCGGCCGGTTCTGATTTCCCGCGCTTTGCAGGTAGAAATACGTCGATCCAGGGGTCGGTCAGGCCGCTGGCTGTGCTATCCTCAAGCGTGCCAAGCCTGACGCTCCGGCGCGCTTTGCCAAGCGCGGGACCGGGGCGTCTCAACGTCATCGGAGGCTCGTGTCCAACGACGATGGCGCCCCGACGGGCGCCGGTCCCAATTCCAGCTACGACGCACAGGACATCACAGTCCTGGAGGGCTTGGAGGCCGTTCGCAAGCGCCCGGGCATGTACATCGGCTCGACCGGCGAGCGCGGGCTGCACCACTTGATCTATGAGGTCGTCGACAACTCCGTCGACGAAGCGCTCGCTGGCCACTGCTCGGGTGTCGTCATCACGATCCACCCCGACAACTCGGTCACCGTGGTCGACGACGGCCGCGGAATCCCGGTGGCGACGATGGCCAAGGAGGGGCGTTCCGCGCTCGAGGTCGTGATGACCGTGCTGCACGCCGGCGGCAAGTTCGGCGACGGTGGCGGCTACAAGGTCTCGGGCGGGCTGCACGGGGTCGGGGTGTCGGTTGTCAACGCGCTGTCGGAGCGCGTCGACGTCGAGGTTCGTCGCGACGGGTACGCCTGGCGCCAGAGTTACGAGCGCGGCCGGCCGCTGAGCGAGGTGCAACGCGGCGACCCGACCGACGCGACGGGGACCACCACCACCTTCCTGCCCGACGCCGACATATTCGAGACGCTCGACTTCAACTTCTCAACGATCGAGGAGCGGGTCCGCGACACCGCGTTTCTGACGCGTGGTCTGCACCTGGAGATCGTGGACGAGCGTGCCGACGGCCGGCGCGTCGAGTTCAAGTACGACGGCGGGATCGTGGACTTCGTCGGCTATCTGAACCAGAACAAGGATCCGATTCACACGAAGATCATCTCCTTCGAGGGCGACAGCGAGGAGGGCGCAGTCGAGGTGGCGATGCAGTGGAACTCGTCCTACCAGGAGTCGGTGTTCTCGTTCGCCAACAACATCAACACGCTCGAGGGCGGCTCGCACCTGAGCGGCTTTCGCTCGGCGCTGACCGGCGCGCTGAACCGCTACGCGCGCGACAAGGGCGAGCTCAAGGAGAAGGACGAGAACCTGTCGGGCGAGGTCGTGCGCGAGTGGCTGACGGCGTTGATCTCGGCCAAGCTGACCGACCCTCAGTTCGAGGGGCAGACCAAGACCAAGCTCGGCAACCCGGGAATGGCCGGGTTCGTGCAGTCGGTGGTCAACGCCAGGCTGTCGGAGTTCCTGGAGGAGAACCCGCAGGACGCGCGCTCGGTGATCCGCAAGGCGGTGCAGGCGGCCCAGGCCCGCGCGGCGGCGCGCAAGGCCCGTGATCTGACGCGCCGCAAGTCGGTCCTGGAGAACTCCGCTCTCCCGGGAAAGCTCCAGGACTGCTCGGTCAAGGACCCGTCGCTGGCGGAGCTGTTCATCGTCGAGGGCGATTCGGCCGGCGGCTCGGCGGTCAGCGCCCGCGACCGCAGCACGCAGGCGATCCTGCCCCTGCGCGGCAAGATCCTCAACGTCGAGAAGAGCCGGATCGACAAGGTGCTCGGCAACGCCGAGATCCAGGCGCTGATCACCGCGATCGGGACGGGCGTGCGCGATGAGTTCGACATCGAGAGGGCCCGTTACCACAAGATCGTGCTGCTGACCGACGCCGACGTCGATGGTGCCCATATCCGCACGCTCGCGCTGACCCTCCTGTTCCGGGAGATGCAGCCGCTGATCGAGGCCGGCTACGTCTACATCGCCAAGCCCCCGCTGTACCGATTGACGCGCGGCCAGCGCCATCGCTACATCGAGCGCGAGTCCGAACTGGAGGAGATCCTGCTCGGCGACAAGTTCGACAAGCTCGAGATCACCGATCGCCAGGGCCGCCTGTTCAGGCTGACAGATGCGCGCTGGAAGCGGCTCGTGCGGCTGCTGAAGCAGTACGAGGGCTGGGCATCGGCGCTGCGCGCCGCGCACGGCCAGGGGGTTGTGTCGTTCATGCAACAGGCGCGGATGCTCGAGGAGCAGATCACCGATCTGCCGGGGCTGCTTCGCCACGTCGCGCAGGCCGCCGCCGACGGCGACGGGCATGCCCACCGCCTGCAGTTGATCGAGCAGCGACCGCACGAGCTCGTGGTGCGCACGATCGAGGCGCGCACCGGGCTGGCGACCACCCATGTCGTCCTGCACGCCGCACTGGAGGCCGGCGAGTACCGCCGGCTCGCCGCCGTGCACGGGGAGCTTGACGCGCTGACCGGCACGCCGCCGTTCACGGTGGCGATCGGCGATACGAGCCGCGATGCCGGCGGCTTCCAGGAGCTTCACGACACCGTGCTCGAGCTGGCGCAGAAGGGAATCGAGTACTACCGCTTCAAGGGACTGGGCGAGATGGACGCCGACGAGCTGCGCGAGACGACGATGGATCCCGCCACCCGCACGCTCGTGCAGGTGACGATGGAGGACGCCGCCTCTGCCGATCTGGTGTTCTCGATGCTGATGGGCGACCAGGTCGAGCCCCGGCGCCAGTTCATCGAGGAGAACGCCCGCCTCGTGAGCAACCTGGACGTCTAGGTAGAGCGCTAGCACATGTCTGCGATCGACACGATCGGCGGCGGCAACATCGAGCCGCGCGGGCTCGAGGAGGAGATGCGCTCGGCGTATCTCGACTACGCGATGTCAGTGATCGTCGGGCGCGCGCTGCCCGACGTCCGCGACGGGCTCAAGCCCGTCCATCGTCGAATCCTGTTCGCGATGAACGAGCTCAACCTGCGGCCCCCGCGCAAGCACGTCAAGTGCGCCACGATCGTCGGTGAGGTGATGGGCAAGTACCACCCGCACGGCGACAGCGCGATCTACGACACGATCGTCCGCATGGCGCAGGACTTCTCCCAGCGCTACCCGCTGGTCGACGGCCAGGGCAACTTCGGGT
>JBOGYE010000241.1:0-6200 GCA_050696635.1 Solirubrobacteraceae bacterium
GTGTCCGCCCGCCCACCGCGGGCGGGCGGACACGACGCCCGAGGACGCCCAGATATGACCATCTCAGAGTCCCGCCCGCCGGCCGACGAGTTCGATGGCGGCGGAGCGAGTGAAAACGGAGCGCTGCTGGAGCTGCGCGGGGTCTCCAAGACGTTCGGTCCGGTGCGAGCGCTGAGCCAGGTGGACCTACAGATCCCGCCAGGCAAGGTGACCGCGCTGATCGGCGACAACGGCGCCGGCAAGTCGTCGCTGATCAAGACCGTCGCGGGCCTATGGGGCCCGGATGGCGGTCAGCTCCTGTGGGAGGGCTGCCCGATCGCGCTGCACGGCCCGAGGGACGCCGAGGCGCTGGGGATCACGACGATCTACCAGGACCTGGCGCTGTGCGACAACCTGGACATCGTCCAGAACATGTTCCTCGGGCACGAGCCGCTGCGCCGACGGATGCTGGACGAGCCGAAGATGGAGCAGGCGGCGATGTCGACGCTGAAGGACCTGTCTGTCACGACCGTGCGCTCGATCCGCCAGCCGGTCGCCTCGCTGTCGGGTGGTCAGCGCCAGTCGGTAGCGGTCGCCAAGGCCGTGATGGCTGAGGCGAAGCTGGTGATCATGGACGAGCCGACCGCCGCCTTGGGTGTCGCCCAGACGGCGATGGTCCTCAATCTGGTCAAGACGCTGTCGAGCCGAGGGGTCGCCGTGCTGGTGATCTCGCACAATTTGGTCGACGTGTTCGAGGTCGCCGACCGGATCGCGGTCCTTTATCTCGGTCGTCTGGTCGCCAGCGGCCCGGCGTCCGAGTTCGACCGCCAGAGCGCGGTCGAGTACATGACGACCGGGGCTGCGGGCCGCTCGTCCGAGGCTCGTGGCACGGCGTAGAGTGGCCGGCGGAGGGGAGTCAATGGAGCCCGACGACAGCAGCAAGGGCGTGGACCGGTCCGCAGCAGCGACCGCGACGCCCGTGATCGAACCGGACGTGGAGACCCCCAGCGATGCCGAGGTGGCGACCGTCGCCCCGGAGGTGCTGGCGGGCTCGCTGAGCGAGTATTTCTCGGTCTGGGGGCGCAGGATCCGCAACGGCGAGAGCGGCGCGCTGCCGATCATCGCCGGCCTGATCATCATCGTGATCTTCTTCCAGTTGGAGAACTCGCAGTTTCTGACCGACGGCAACCTCGTCAACCTGCTGATCCAGTCGGCCGTCTACATCCTCGTCGGCGCGGCGGAGATCTTCGCCCTGCTGATGTCCGAGATCGACCTGTCGATCGGCTACATGCTGGGCGTGGGGGCGTTCGTGATCGCGGAGCTGATCGCGCCGCCGGTCAGCCTCCCGTGGTGGCTGGGGATCGGCGGCGGCCTGCTGGTAACGGCGTTCATGGGCTGGATCCAGGGGTCGCTGATCACGCGGCTTGGGCTGCCGTCGTTCGTGGTTACGCTCGGTGGCCTGCTCGGCTTCGAGGGCGTGATGATCGAGCTATCCAACATCGACAAGACCGCGGTCGGCGGCGTGATGACGATCGACCCCAGCAGTCCGGTCTCCAAGCTCGACCAGAACCACATGAGCATCGGGCTCGGATGGATCGTGCTGATCGTCGCGGTTGCCGTGTTTGCGGCGCTGACCCTGATCCGGGCACGCCAGCGCCGGGCGCAGGGCCTGAGCGTGCCGCCGATCGGGATCACGATCCTGACGATCGCGCTGACCGCGCTGGGCGGGCTGATCCTGGTGCTGATCTGCAACGGCAACGGGGGGTCGATCACCCAGGGCGTGCCGTGGGTGGTCCCGTACGTGATCGTCGTGCTGCTGATCTGGAGCTGGCTGCTGGCACGCACGCGCCTGGGGCGCTACATCTACGCGATCGGCTCAAATCCTGAGGCCGCGCGCCGGGCCGGAATCAACGTTCCGCGCGTGCGCACGATCGGCTTCGTGCTGGTCGGACTGACCGCGGGCCTCGCCGGGCTTGCCTACGAGTCCCAGCTGGGCTCGATGTCGATCGACGTCCAGGGCGGCGACCTGGTGCTGTACGGGGTCGCCGTGGCGGTGATCGGCGGTACCAGCCTGTTCGGTGGACGCGGCAAGCCGCTGCACGCGCTGCTCGGCGGGCTGGTGATCGCGGCGGTGTTCAACGGCCTCGGGCTGATGGGGATCACCGCGGCCGGCCAGGACATGGCGACTGCGATAGTGCTGATCGCCGCGGTCACGCTGGACTCGCTGGTGCGCCGGCGCGCGACCGTGCGCTGACGGCGCGCGCGTGCCGCTTCGCGACGGCGCCACCGGCCGTCCGCGCGCGCCAGCCCAACCGGGCGTCGGGAAACGTCCCACGCGTGGCGGCCGGCAAACCGCGTGGGACGTTGACCGCCCCTGCAAGGGGAAACGTCCCACGCGCCGTCCCGCGGTGCGGCGTGGGATGTTCCCTGACCTGAGCTCGCGTCACGCCCCCGCCGGCCGCCGCGACCGTCAGAATGGCGGCATGAGCGACGCCGGACTGAAGGCCGCGACCGACAAGCTGCGCGAGGCCGGCGCGGACCCCGAGGCGCTGGCGGCATTCCAGCGCGCCTACGCCCGGCTCGCAGCAGGCGAGCAGGCGCTGCTCCCGACCGTCGACCTTGAGCCGGTCGGCGAGATCCCGGCGCTGGACGAGCTACCGCCGACGGACGCCAAAACCGCCCTGAGCGAATTGGCGGTGATCAAGCTCAACGGCGGTCTGGCGACGACGATGGGGCTGCGCGAGCCCAAATCGCTGATCGAGGCGCGCGACGGACGATCGTTCCTGCAGATCATCATCGGCCAGGTGCTGGCGCTGCGTCGCCGCCACGGCATCGGCCTGCCGCTGGTGCTGATGGACTCCGAGGCGACCCGTGACGCGACCCTGCGCGAGCTGGAACGCCATCCAGAGCTGGCGTCCACAGGGCTGGAGCCCGACTTCCTGCAGAGCATGATCCCCAAGCTCGACGCGGCGACGCTGCAGCCGGTGTCGTGGCCCGCAGACCCGGGGCTCGAGTGGTGCCCGCCGGGCCACGGCGACGTCTACGGCGCGCTGCGCCGGTCCGGGATGCTCGACGCGCTGCTGGCGCGGGGATTCCGCCGCGCGATGATCTCCAACGCCGACAATCTCGGGGCGGGCGTCGATGCGCGGATCGCCGCGTATCTGGCCGAGCACCGGTTTCCGTTCCTGATGGAGGTCGCGCAGGGCACCGAGGCCGATCGCAAGGGTGGCCACGTCGCCCGTCGTCGCGCCGACGGGCGGTTGGTACTGCGCGAGACCGCGCAGACCCCACCGCAGGACGCCGAGTCGTTCCGTGACCACGCGCGCTGGCGCTGGTACAACACGAACACGATCTGGGTCGACCTGGAGGCGCTGTCGGAGGCGCTGCAACAGGCCGACGGGGTGCTCGAGCTGCCGCTGATCGTCAACCGCAAGACCGTCGACCCGCGCGACCCGGACTCGACCCCGGTGATCCAGCTGGAGAGCGCGATGGGCGCCGCGGTCGGCAGCTTTTCCGGGGCGCGGCTGCTGCACGTGCCGCGCACGCGCTTCGCTCCGGTCAAGACGACCGACGATCTGCTGGTGCTGCGCTCCGATGTGTATGCGCTATCGGACGATTCGGAGGTCACGCCGCTGCCCGAGCGCGCCCGCGATCTTCCCTATGTCGAGCTGGACGAAGACTTCTACCGGCTGCTGGACGGCTTCGAGCGGCGCTTCCCCGACGGTCCGCCCTCGCTGCGCGAGGCCGAGCGGCTGGTCGTGCACGGCGACGTGACGTTCGGCGCCGGCGTGCGGGTGCGCGGATCGGTGGCGCTGGACGCGCCGCGGCCGCGGACGATCGAGCCCGGGACGATATTGGAGGGCGCGACATGAGCGACGACCAGCCGACGTCTGCGGACACGATCGCAATCGTGCTGTGCGACGACCACGATCTGGTCCGCACCGGCCTGCGGCTGCTGCTCGACGCCGAGGACGACTTCGCGGTGGTGGCTGAGGCGGGCGACATCGACGCGACCGAGCATCGCGTCGCTGCCCACCGCCCCGACGTGGTGGTGCTGGACGTCAACCTCGCCGCGGGCTCCAGCGTTCCGGCGATCCCTCGCCTGCTGGCCGCGTCGCCGGACAGCGCGATCGTGATGCTGACGATGCACAACGACCCGCAGCTCGCGCGCGAGGCGCTGCAGGCGGGCGCGACCGCGTTCGTGCTCAAGGAGGACGCCAGCGCAGAGTTGATCCAGGCCGTCCGGCTGGCGGCCGCAGGTCGCACCTATCTGACCCCTGAGCTGGGGGCCAGGATCGCCGCTGCGGGCCACGAGCCATCCGGCCCGCCCGACGACCTCAGCGCGCGCGAAGTCGAGGTGCTGCGGCTGCTGGCGGTGGGGCATACCAACGCCGAGATCGCCGCGCAGCTCTATCTGAGCGTGCGCACGGTCGAGTCCCATCGCGCTCACATCCAACAGAAGACGCGTCGTGCGTCGCGCGCGGAACTGGTCGCCTACGCGCGCGATCACGACCTGCTCTGAGGGACCCCCCGACGAACCCTGACGGTCCGGCCGGTCACGCGGTGATCGGGTCAGACAGCCCGAGCGACCAGACGGCGAGCCCGTGGAGCTTCAACGAGGCGGCGAGTGCCATCCGGACTGCCAGCGAGCGACGGTCCGACCACCAGACGATGGAGCCGTCGGGCAGCTTCGCCGTCCACTCTCCACCGACGAAGCCCAGCGCGGGCGCGTCCCTGAGCGAGCCACCAGTCGGCGCGCGCCTGCATCGCTGAGCTGGACGTTGGCGTGCGGCCGCCACGCATAGCCGTAGCCCGCGACCCCGAGATCGACCTTCGCCGGTGCGGCGGCGCGCTGCGTGCGATCAACGCGGTCGGCGAGCCGTCTGATTGGAAACCGAGCACCGGCAGCACCGCGCCCCTGGCCATCACCGGCACGCCCAGAACCAGCATCGTCACCGCGATCAGCGCGAGCGCGGCTGCTCGTGCCCAGCAGACCGACGTCATCTGCCGGCCCCGCCGGCGCCGGCGATCTCGTCGCGGCGGGCGGGTCGGGAGGCGGAGCGCGGCACGGGCGCGACGATAACGCCGCGCCGGCCGGCCGACGGCGCCGCGCTGGCGATGGTCGCGCGATCGCCGTGATGGCGAACCGCCACCCAGCGGATTGCGGCCGGCCGATAGCGCAGCAGCGCCGTCCACGTCTCCTGCCCGATGATCCCGTCGACCGGCAGGCCGTGCGCGGCCTGGAACGCCTGCACCGCCAGCAGCGTGTGCGAGCTGAAGTCGCCGCTGACGGCGATCGGGTCGCCGGCCGAGATCAGGTGCTCCTGAGCCCAGACGATGAGGTCGCCATCGGCGCCCTGGCCGACCGGCGCCATCGTCGTGTCCGGCACGTAGCCGGGCAGGCCGCCGGCGCTGCGCGAGATCGCCGTCCAGGCGGCAGGCCGCGCCTCCTGCCAGTCCCACCAGCTGACCCCGGCGGCGCCGTAGACGCGGGCCAGCTCGCGGAAGCGGACGATCTGGCGCGCCGGCGGCCGGCCATACAGCTGGCCGAGCGGCAGGATCGGGCGCGCGTACGGGAGGTTGAAGGCGTAGGTGTGGGCGAACACCGCGTCGGTGCTGACGCCGATCGCGCGCCAGTACATCTGCGGCGCGTTCAGCTGGGCGCCGCCGGGTCCGAGGAACACCGAATAGGGGAAGGCCGGGTGGAAGTCGACGTACGGGAAGCCCGCCAGGGCGACCGGATAGCGAGCGCCGATCAGCGCCCGCAGCCGCGTAATATAGGTCTGGGCCTGGACGTAGCGGCCCTCGTATTCGCCCTCGGCGTCGATCACCAGGCAGTCAGCGCCGTCGTGGGCGGCGGCGGCGCCGAGGTAGGCCTCGGTCACGGGATGCGTGCCGTAGACGTACTGCCAGGCGCACACGCGCACACCGCCGGCGTGCAGAGCGGCGACCAGTTGCGGACTGAACTGCGGCCACGGGGTGGTGCCGTCCGAGGACTTGACCAGCAGCGTCGAGACCCCGAAGCGGTGGGCGTCGGCGATCAGCGCTGGGATGTCGCCCTGGTCGGCGTTAGGCAGCTCCCAGATCCAGACGGCGCGGCCCGCGAGCGGGTCGGCGCTGACGCGGTGCGAGCGCGCGCCGGAGTGGTGGGCCGGGGCCGATCCGTGCCTGCGCCCGGTGGCCCTGCCCCCGGTGCCGCCGCCCCCGGCACCGCCGCCGCC
>JBOGYE010000242.1:0-28190 GCA_050696635.1 Solirubrobacteraceae bacterium
CGCGGGTGGCGTAAGCGCCGGTGACGCGGGCGTCGGCGCCCTCGCCGCTGAGCCGCGTCTCCATCCGCACGTGGCCGCGGACCGAGCCGAACCCGAGCGCCACCCAGTCAAGCGACCCGTCGCGCCCAACCTCGGCGCGCTGGGCGCCGAAGATCCAGCTGCGCTCAGACAGCCCCTGACCGCAGACGTAGCGCAGCCGCGCCCCGTCTGAGACGATCAGCTCAGTGGCGAGGTTGAACACGCCGTCAAGCTCCGGCTCGCCTGACAGCAGCTGCTCCCAGACCTCGGCCTGGGCGCCGGACTCGAGCACGATCAGCGTGCGCTGGTTGACCAGCGTGCCGGCGCGCTGCTGCACGGCGGCCAGCGAGATCGGCTGCTCGACGACGACCCCGCGCGGCACCCAGACCAGCGTGCCCGCGCGCGGCCCCGCCTCGTTGAGCGCGACGAACGCGTCCTCGTCGGCCGACAAGAGCGAGCCGAGACGGCCCTGGAGCAGCTCGGCGGGCGCGTCGTCCAGCGGCCCGACGTAGACGCCGTCCGGCAGCGCCGGCGGGTCGGCGGGCAGCCCGAACAGCGGCGCCACGGCGCCGGTCAGCGGACCAGGCAGCGTGCGCTCGTAGGCCGCCAGGTCCAACCGCGAGATGTCCGTGAACTCCCAGCCGGCCCGCCCCTTGAAGGTCGGCAGGGCGGTGGCGGCCGCGCCGGCGGCCTCGGGCGACGCTGACTCAGCCAATCGAACCCTCCATCTGCAGCTCGATCAGCCGGTTCATCTCGACCGCGTACTCCATCGGCAGCTCCTTGGTGATCGGCTCGATGAAGCCGTTGACGATCAGCTTGGAGGCCTCCTCCTCTCCGATCCCGTGCGACATCAGGTAGAACAGCTGGTCCTCGCCGACCTTCGAGACGGTCGCCTCGTGACCGACGTTGACGTCGTCCTCGGAGATCCGGATCGTCGGGTAGGTGTCAGAGCGCGAGCTCTCGTCCAGCAGCAGTGCGTCGCAGACGACCTTCGAGCGCGCGCCGTGCGCCCCCTTGGCGATCTCCAGAAGCCCCCGGTAAGAGCCGCGCCCGCCGTCCTTGGAGATCGACTTGGCGAAGATGTTGGAGGTCGTGTTGGGCGCGTTGTGGATGATCTTGCCGCCCGCGTCCTGGTGCTGGCCGCGTCCCGCGAAGGCGATCGACAGGATCTCCCCGTGGGCGCGCTCGCCCATCAGGTACACGGACGGGTACTTCATCGTCAGCTTGGAGCCGAGGTTGCAGTCGACCCACTCGACGGTCGCGTCCGTCTGCGCGACCGCGCGCTTGGTGACCAGGTTAAAGACGTTGGCCGACCAGTTCTGCACGGTCGTGTAGCGGATCCGCGCACCCGGCTTGGCGATCAGCTCGACGACCGCGGAGTGCAGGCTGTTCGACGAGTAGGTGGGCGCGGTGCAGCCCTCGACGTAGTGCACGTAGGAGCCCTCGTCAGCGATGATCAGCGTGCGCTCGAACTGGCCCATCGACTCGGTGTTGATCCGGAAGTAGGCCTGCAGCGGCATCTCGACGTGCACGCCCGGCGGCACGTAGACGAACGAGCCGCCCGACCAGACGGCACTGTTGAGAGCCGCCAGCTTGTTGTCGTTGGGCGGGATGATCGTGGCGAAATACTCGCGCACGATCTCCTCGTGCTCGCGCAGACCCGAATCCATGTCGGCGAAGATCACGCCCTGCGCCGCCAGATCCTCGCGCACCTGGTGGTAGACGACCTCGGACTCGTACTGCGCGCCGACGCCCGACAGGAACTTGCGCTCTGCCTCGGGGATCCCGAGCCGGTCAAAGGTCTTCTTGACGTCCGCGGGGACATCGTCCCAGGAGCGCTCGGCGCGCTCGGACGCGCGCACGAAGTAGTGGATGTCGTCGAAGTCGACCTCGGCCAGCATCGGCGATCCCCAGGTGGGCATCGGACGGGCGAGGAAATAGTCGAGCGCCCGCAGGCGGAACTCGCGCATCCACTGCGGCTCTGACTTGAACTCCGAGATCTTCGCCACCAGCTCCGCGCTCAGCCCCTTGGGGGCCTTGTACAGGTAGTTCTCCGCGTCGTGGAAGCCGTAGCGCTCGGTGTAGTCGGCGTTGATCTGCGCCAGCTGCTCGTTCTCGGTCAGCCGGGGCTCGTCGGGACGGGTCGTGTCAGGAGCGGCCATCGCTCACACCTCCAGCTTGATCGTGTCGTGTTCGATGCGCACCGCGTAGGTCTCGACCGGCACGTAGGCGGGCAGCGTCAGCGCGCGTCCCGTCCGCAGGTCGAACAGCGATCCGTGGCGCGGGCACTCGATTGTGCACTTGTCCGGGTCGAGCGTCCCCTGCGCCAGCGGTCCGTCGTCGTGGCTGCAGCGGTCCTCGATCGCATACAGCGTGCCGGCGCAGTTGAACACGCCGATCTCCAGATCGTCTGCCTGCACCAGCCGGCGCTCGCCCGGGGCAAGCTCGGACACGGGGCAGATTTCGATGAGCTGGGGCACGTTTGCTTGAAAACCTAGTGGTGCGATCGGATTTCTCTCTCAAGCATAGCGATCGGGCGGGGGCGGCAGCGGGCGCGCCTACAGCTCACCGCGGCCGTTGGCGCCGGCCTCGGGCGTGTCCGGCTCCCAGCCGACGGCGTGGCCGAGCGAGGCGCCCTTGAGCACCTTCAGCGACAGCAGCGCGCACTTCATCCGCTGGGCGGAGATGTCGATCCCCAGCAGCTCGAGCACGAACGAGCGATCGAGCGCCAGCAGCTGCTCGGCGGTCATCCCACGCACCTCGTCTGACGTCATCGAGGCGGCCGCCTGCGAGATCGCGCAGCCGTGCCCCTCGAAGCGGACATCGCTGACGCGGCCCTTGTCGTCGAGCGCCAGCTTGACGGTCAGATCGTCGCCGCACAGCGGGTTGAGGTCGTGGAACTCAAGATCGACGCGGTCAAGCTCCGGCGCCGGCGGGCTCCAGTTGTGCGGGCGCTTGTAGTGCTCGAGGATGTTCTCTCGGTACAGCTCGTCGTCCATGTCGCTGCGCTCGTCGTCCATGTCGCTAGCCCTCCGGCAGCCGCGAGCTACAGCTGCAAGACGCGCGCGACCGTGCCCAGCGCGTCGATCAGCCGGTCGGTGTCGGCGGTGCTGTTGTGGACCGCGTAGGAGGCGCGCGTGGTCGCCACCGCGCCCAGGCGGCGCATCAACGGCTGCGTGCAGTGATGGCCGGTGCGCACGCACACGCCCTCGCGGCCGAGGATCTCGCCGACGTCGTGGGGGTGCGCCCCGTCGAGCACGAACGACACCAGCGCGCCGCGGTCCGCGGCCGCGGCGGGGCCGTGCACGTGCAGGCCCGGGATCTCGGCCAGCCGCGCCAGCGCGTCGGCGATCAGCGTCTGCTCGTGATCGCGGATCCGCGCCATTCCGATCGAGTCGACCCAGTCGATCGCCGCTCCCAGCCCGATCGCCTCGGCGATCTGCGAGGTTCCCGCCTCGAACTTCCACGGCAGGTCGGCCCAGCTTGACTCGCGATCGCCGACCTCGCGGATCATGTGCCCGCCGCCGATGAACGGCGGCATCGCCTCCAGCAGCTCGCGACGCCCGTGCAGCACGCCGATCCCGGTCGGCCCGTACACCTTGTGGCCGGTCCAGGCGTAGAAGTCGGCGTCGATCTCGCGCAGGTCGACCGGGAGCTGCGGCACCGCCTGCGAGCCGTCGACGACGGTCACGGCACCGGCAGCTCGGGCGCGACGGACGATCTCGGCGACCGGGTTGATCGTCCCCAGCACGTTGGACACGTGCACCACGCCGACCAGCTTCGGGCCTCGTGCGAGCAGCGCGTCGAGCGCGTCCAGGTCCAGATAGCCGTCGTCGGTGACCGGCGCCCACGCCAGCTCGGCACCCCGCTCGGCGCACAGCAGCTGCCAGGGGACGATGTTGGAGTGGTGCTCGGCCTCGGTCACCACCACCAGGTCCCCGGCGCCGACGTTGGCACGGCCCCAGGTGTAGGCGACCAGGTTGATCGACGCGGTCGCATTGGCGGTGAAGATCGTCTCCTGCACGGTCGACCCCATCCGCCAGGCGAGCCGCTCGCGGGCGCCCTCGAACAGCTCGGTCGCCTGCACCGCGAGCGGGTACACGCCGCGGTGCACCGACGCGCGCGCCTGCGTGTAGTAGCGGGCCATCGCGTCGATCACCGGCTGGGGCGTCTGCGAGGTGGCGGCCGAGTCCAGGTAGGCGACCGCGTGCTCCCCGCGCAGCACCGGGAACTCGTCCGCGATCGCGTCCGCGATCGAGCCGACCGCTCCGACCGTGGTCACGCGAGCGCTTCCTGCAGATCGTCGGTGATCCAGCCGTAGCCCTTGGCCTCGAGCTCTGCGACGAGATCCGGGCCGCCCTCGCGCACGATCCGGCCCTGGTACATGACGTGCACGTGCGTCGGGTGCACGTACTCGAGGATCCGCTGGTAGTGGGTGATGATCAGCACGCCCAGATCCGCGCCGGCGACCGAGTTCACGCCCTCGGCGACGACCCGCAGCGCGTCGATGTCCAGGCCGGAGTCGGTCTCGTCGAGGATCGCCAGCTGCGGGCGCTGGAGCGCGAGCTGCAAGATCTCCATCCGCTTCTTCTCGCCGCCGGAGAAGCCGTCGTTGAGGTAGCGCTTGGAGAACTCCGACGGCACCTTGGTCAGCTCCATCGCCGCCTCCACCAGCTGGCGGAACTCCTTCAGCGAGATCGGCTCATCGCCGCGCGCCTCGCGGTGGGCATTGAGCACGGTCCGCAGGTACTTGGTGACCGTCACGCCGGGCACCGCTACGGGATACTGGAAGGCCATGAACAGCCCCATCCGCGCGCGCTCGTCGGTGGAGGACTCGGTGATGTCCTCCCCGCCCCACAGGATCTGGCCCTCGGTGACCTCGAGGTTGGGATGCCCCATGACGGCGTTGGCGAGCGTCGACTTGCCCGAGCCGTTGGGTCCCATCAGCGCGTGGATCTCCCCCTGTCCGACGGTCAGGTCGACGCCGCGGAGGATCTGCTTGTCGCCGGCGGCGCAAACGTGGAGGTTTCGGATTTCGAGATCGGGCATCGGTGGTTGTTCCTCGGTGTCGTTAGGCGACCGGCGCGGCCGCGTGCACGGGTTCCGCCTCTTGGCGACCCGCGAACTGGACCAGCTCGGCCAGCGTCGTGTTCTGAAGCGAGCGGACGATCCCGCCCTGGACGCGCGTCCACAAGAGCTTGGTCGCGCATCCACGGCCCGCGTCGGGCTGGTGCGAGCACAGCACGCGCTCGGTGTGGTCGTGCACGAAGCACTCCATCGGGGCGATCGAGCCCTCCAGCGCCTGCACGACCTCGTCCATCGAGATCTCCTGCGCGGGGCGGCTGAGCCAATAGCCTCCGTGGGCGCCACGGGCGCTCATCACGAGCCCCGCGCGTCGCAGCCGCGCCACCACCTGCTCGAGATATGCGAGCGGCAGTCCCTCGGCGTCCGCGATCGCCTTCAGACTGGTTGGCTGCTCGGGCGACTGGCGACCGAGCTCGATCATCAGCCGCACCCCGTACTCCGCTTTGGACGAGAAGATCATCTGTGCCATAAATCCTACCAGCGCGGTCGGGTTAGGCCCCGCGACCGAGCAATTGCCTGCTCGCGGACCCTTGGGTCGCTCGCTGTCGGCCGCGCGGCTCCGCCCCGTGCCGGCGTGAGGTCCGCGTAGACGATGGCGACCGTGCCCCCGCCATCGGCCGACCGTCGGAACCCCGCGCTCGGTGGCGAGTCCGAGATCGCGGCCGTCGCGGCCGCCGCGCGCGCCACCGGCCGGCTGGGGATCGACACCGAGTTCATGTCCGAGGGGCGCTACCGCGCGCTGCTGTGCCTGGTCCAGGTGGCGGTCGACGCTCCCGCGCCGGGCGGCGAGCCGCTGATCGTGCTGATCGACGCGCTGCAATGCCATGACACCTCGCCGCTGGCGCAGCTGCTGGCCGATCCCGCGATCGAGGTCGTGCTGCACGCCGGGCGCCAGGACGTCGCGATCCTGCGGCGCGTCTGGGAGACGGACCCCGTCAACATCTTCGACACCCAGATCGCGGCCGGCTTCGCCGGCGCCAGCGCCCAGAGCGGCTACGGGAACCTGCTCGGCTCGGTGCTCGGCCGGGGCGTATCCAAGACCGCCAGCTTCACCCGCTGGGACGCGCGCCCGCTGACCGACGAGCAGCTCGGCTACGCGGCCGAGGACGTCGCGCACCTGCTCGAGCTCGCTGACGAAATCAAGCGGCGCCTCGGCGCCAGCGAGCGACTGGAGTGGGCACGCGAGGAGTGCCGGCGACTGGAGTCGGCGACCGACGTGCGCGACCCCTACAAGGCTTGGGAGCGGCTGCCACGAGTCGCCCAGCTCGACCCGCGCTCGCGCGCGGTCGCCCGCGAGCTGGCGGCCTGGCGCGAGCGCACCGCCTCGGAGCTTGACCGCCCGATCAGCTCGATCGTCGCCGACCCGCCACTGGTCGAGCTCGCCAAGCGGCGGCCGACGACGGTCGCCGGGCTGGAGCAGATCCGCGGCCTGCACCCCCCGGCGATCCGGCGTCGTGGCGGGGCGCTGCTCGACGCGATCGCGCGCGGCTGCGCCGCCGATCCGATCCCGCGCGAGCAGGCGCGGGGACGCTCGGAATCCGGTGACGCGCCACTGATCGCGCTTGCCGAGGCGCTGCTGCGTGCCCGGGCGCTGCAGGCCGGCCTCGCCTACGAGCTGATCGCCTCGCGCGCCGAGCTGGAGCTGATCGTCGCGGCCGCGCGCCGCAGAGAGCCCGAGCCCGCGGTCCGCACGCTCGCGGGCTGGCGCCGTGAGCTGGTCGGCGACGACCTGCGCGCGCTGCTCGCCGGCGAGCGTGCGGTGTCGGTCGGAGCCTCGGGGCGTCTGTCGCTGACCGACCACGCCTGACGCGCGGCCGCCCGCTCAGGAGCTGCCGCGCACCACCAGCATCGACAGCGAGGGCGCGCGCGCGAACAGCACGTCCGACAGCGCGTGCGAGATCGGAGCCGCGCGCCGGATCCAGCCCAGGTCGACTGCGCTCAGATCGACGAACGCGCTGGCGTACATCAGCCGCAGCTCGCTGCCGGGCGAGTCAGCGGCGCTCTGGTCGCGGATCTGCCCCTGAGCCGCGCTCCAGTGCCGCGCCGCCAGCAGCCGGCGCTCTGCGATCAGCAGCGTGGCCGAGGTGCCGTAGGCCGGCCCGGTGACCACCAGCTGGATCGAGCAGTAGGCGTTGGCGCCGTGGTCGCAGGTTCGCGCGTGCGCGGCGATCGTCGTGTGGGGCGGCAGCGGCACCTCGCGCAGGCCGACCGCGCGCGGGTCGGTCTGGCCACCACAGGCCGCCAGCGCGGCGGCTGTGGCACACGCGACCGCAGCCGCGGGCCACCGAGCGCGTGGGCGAGCCCGCGGGCCGCGCGCGGCGCGCAGCCACCACCGCTCGCGCATCAGACGTCCCACGGCGCCAGCGCGGCCGCGATCGCCGGCCGGTCAAGGCCGGCGCCCAGGCAGCACAGCAGCGCGATCCGGGCCGCGACCGGGGACAGGAACGGGGCGCACACCGCGCCGCTGGCCCGCAGGTCACGCTCGTCACCGTCGAAGCTGTAGGTGTCATGCAGGATCGCGCCGCGCTCGGGGCGCACGGTCAGCGCCACCGGGATCCGCGCCACTGCCTCGCGCAGCGCGCCCAGCATCCCGGCGGACAGGTGTCCGGCGCCGAACGCCGTCACCACCAGCCCGTCGGCACCGGTGGCCGCGGCCGACAGCGCGGCGCCGTCCTCCCCCAGCGCGGCGGTCACGATCGGCACGCGGTGGGTCAGCGAGCCCGGCTTCAGCGTCGGCGGTCGCAGCGGCCTGGATGCGAGCCACACCCGTCCGCCGACCACCCGCCCGATCGGTCCCGTCAGCGGCGATCCGAACGCGCGCGGGCCAGTGGCGTCGACCTTGCGCACCCCGCTGGCCGCGTGGATCTCGCCGCCGAACACAACCACGGTCCCCAGTCCCTGCGCCTGCTCACAGGCCGCGACCATGACGGCGTCGAGCAAATTGGCGGGACCGTCGGCGCCCGGCGCACCGGCGGTCCGGTTGGCGCCGGTGATCGCGATCGGGCTTTTGCCGCCATGGGTCAGCCAGCACAGCATCGCCAGCTCCTCGAGCGTGTCGGTGCCGGTCGTGATCGCGACCCCCTCGCCGGCGGCGGCCGCCGCACCGGCCAGCTGCGCCAACTCGAGCGCCTGCGCGAGCGTGATCTGGGAGCTGGGCAGCGACAGCACGTCCTGCACCGTCAGCTGCGTGACCGCCGCCAGCGCCGGGATCGCGGCGACCATGCCGGCGCCGTCCAGCCGGGGCTGCGCGGTCTGGCCGTGCATCGAGATCGTGCCCCCGGTGGTCAGCAGGCGCACCGGGCGGGCTTGGGAGGCGGGCGCCATGGGCGCAGACTAACCTCCACGCGCAGATGGCGACCACCGCGCAGAACCTCGCCGACCCTGAGCTGCTGGCCGCGGCCTGGCAGCTGGGCTCGCTGGTCGACGGCGAGGAGGGCGACGGCGTCCGGCTCCGGCTCGATCAGGCGCTTGAGCGCGCGGGCGCCTTCTCGGAGGCCTATGCGAGCCGGGTCGCGCAGCTGGACGCGCCAGAGCTGGCCGCCGCGATGGACGAGCTGGCGCAGATCCACGACCTCGTCGGACGGGCCGGCTCGTTCGCGTCGCTGCGCTTCGCGACCGACACCGCCGACGCGGCCCGCGGCGCGATGCTGGCGCTGGTCCAGGAGCGCGCGACCGAGATCGAGACAAGGCTTCTGTTCTTCGAGCTGGAGTGGGCGGCGCTGGACGACGCGCGCGCCGACGCGCTGACCGGCGATCCGGCGCTGGCGTTCTGCGCCCACCACCTGCGCAGCGCCCGCCGCTACCGCACGCACCTGCTGACCGAGCCCGAGGAGACGATCCTGGCCGAGAAGGCGATCTCTTCGCAGAGCGCCTGGGCACGGCTGTTCGGCGAGCTGACCGCGGCGCTGCGAGTGGCGCTTGACGGCGACGAGGAGCTGTCGCTGGACGTCGCGCTGTCAAAGCTCCAGGACCCGGACCGCGAGCTGCGCCGCACGGTCGCGCAGGCGGTCTCTGAGGCGCTCGAGCCCGGCCTGCGCACGCGCGGCTTCATCTACAACACGCTGATCCAGGACAAGTCGGTCGAGGACAGGCTGCGCTCCTATCCGCACTGGCTGGCTGGGCGCAACCTCGCCAACGAGGCCTCGGACGAGTCGGTGATGGCTCTGATCGAGGCCGTCCGCGGTCGCTTTGACATCCCCCAGCGCTGGTACGCGCTGAAGGCGCGGCTGCTCGGCCTGGACCGCCTGGCCGACTACGACCGCTCGGCGCCGGTGGCGCCCGAGGAGATCACGTTCTCCTACGCGCAGGCGCGCGAGTTGGTGCTCGACACCTACGAGCAGTTCTCGGCCGACGCCGGACGGGTCGCGCGGCGCTTCTTTACCGAGCAGTGGGTCGACGCACCGGTGCGCCCCAACAAGCGCGGCGGCGCCTTCTGCTCCTACACGGTTCCGAGCGTACATCCGTACGTGATGCTGAACTTCACCGCCCGCCGGCGCGACGTGCTGACGATGGCGCACGAGCTGGGGCACGGCCTGCACGCCGCCCTGGCTCAGCCTCAGGGGATCTTTCACCACTCGACGCCGCTGACGCTGGCCGAGACGGCCTCCGTGTTCGGCGAGACGCTCGTGTTCGAGCGGCTGCTGTCCCAAGCGCCGGACGACGATGCCCGGCTGTCGCTGCTGGCCGAGCGGATCGATGGCGCGATCGCGACCGTGTTTCGCCAGATGGCGATGAACCGCTTCGAGCACCTGGTCCACACACGACGCCGCGACGAGGGCGAGCTGTCGGTGGACCGGATCTGCGAGTCGTGGGTGCAGGCCCAGGCCGAGCTGTTCGGGGATTCCGTGCAGATCACGGACGGCTATGAGATGTGGTGGTCCTACGTGCCGCACTTCATCAACTCGCCGGGCTACGTGTACGCCTACGCCTACGGGCAGCTGCTGGCGCTGTCGGTCTACGGCCGCTACGTGGCTGAGGGCCCGGGGTTCGCGCCCGACTACCTGAAGCTGCTGGCCGCCGGCGGCTCGAGGCCTCCCGCCTCGCTCGCCGAGATCGTCGGCATCGATCTCAATGACCCGGGCTTCTGGGACGCGGGCCTGGACCTGGTCGAGCAGCAGCTGCGCGACGCCGAGGAGCTGGCCGCCCGCCGCTCAGGCTCGGCCGAGCCCGCGCAGCGCTGACGGCGAGCCGCCTCGCCGCCGTCGACCCAGCCTACGAGCTGGTGCGCTGCGAGCGCCTGGCCGTGCGCGCGGTCGTCCGTGGGCAGTTCGCCGCAGTGCCGTCTCGTCGACCTCCTCGAGCTGCTCCCACAGCGGCGGGAACAGCCGGACAGGCGGCGGAGCTGGTCGCGCCGGGCATGGCGAACAAGCAGGTTGCAGCCGAACTGGTCGTGACCGTGGGCGCCGTCGAGGCGCACCTGAGGCGGATCTTCGCCAAGCTCGGCGTCCGCTCGCGGACCGAGCTGGCGGGCGTGCCGCCGAGCGCCGGCGCCGGCGAAAGTGTGGGGGAATCCCCACTACCGGGCAGCGAGCGCTCCACGTAGCGTTCCCGCATCACGGTGGACTCCGGGACCGGCCCACCGTCCAACCAGTGGAGGGATCGGGATGCGGGTGCCGGGGATACGGGTGTCGGGGATGCGGGTGTCGGCGACGCTGGGCGCAACGGGCGGCGCGGGGCGCGCGCCGGGGCGGCAGAGGCTGGGGGTGCGCTGCGTGGCGATCAGCGCGGCCGTGCTTACGGCGGGCGCCGTGCTCGTGGGCGCGTCGAGCGCGGCCGCGATGACCTGGTCGGCGCCGGTCACCGTGTCGGGCTCCGACAGCTTCCCGGCGCCGTCGCAGAACGGGGGCGCGCGGACCGCGGCGTTTGGAGGCGTGGCGATGGACGCGGCCGGTGACGCCGTCGCAACCTGGATGAGCTATGCCGACGCCAACTACGACTGTCCGTGCTATGTCCGGGCTGCGCTCCGTCCGGCCGGCGGCGCGTTCGGCGCGCCGGTGACGCTTTCGCCCGCCGGCGAGGCGGGCATCGGCCAGCCCGGCGCGTCGGCGGCGCTCCAGGGCTTCCCGAGGGTCGCGATGGACGCGGCCGGCGACGCGATCGTCGTCTGGTCCTACGACACCGACCCCAGTGGCGGGCTCAGCTCCGACGAGCAGGTGTACGCGTCCGTGCGGCCGGCCGGGAGCCAGTTCGCGGACCCGGTGCAGGTCTCGACGGCGGCGCGGGGGGGCGGCTCGCCGCTGGTCGCGATGGACTCGGCGGGGGACGCCGAGGTGATGTACGTGAGCTGGGACGACGGTGACCAGGTGACCCGGGTCGAGGTCGCCGCCCGCCCGGCGGGCGGCGCGTTCGACGCCCCCCAGCTGGTGACCGGCACCGCCTACAACATCGCGTCCTGCTGTGACCGGGCGAACCTGGCGATGAGCGCCGGCGGCCGGGCCGCGATCGCGGTCGACGCGTGCAGCGCGACCTCGTACTGCAACTCGGGCTCGCCCGCGGATGGCACCGAGGAGGTGCTCGCCGCGACCGCGCCCGCCGGCGGCGCGTTCGGGACCCCGGTCGCGGTCTCGCCCTCGGTGGCGATCAGCGCCACGCACCCGTTCGGTCTCCCGCCGATGGAGGATCTGTCGTCGGTCGCCATCGACGATCAGGGTGACACGGCGGTGCTCTACAACGACTGGCCGAGCCAGGACTCGACCACCGCGATGGCGGCCACGAGCGACGCGGGCGGCGCGTTCTCGCCGACGCCGGCGACGCTCGGGACGGCCGGGTCGAGCTTTCCGTACTCGGTCGCGCTGCTGGGCGACCGGACGGCGGTGGCCGAGATCGGCACGGCCAGCGGTCCGGTGGAGGTCGCCACCCGCCCAACCGGCGGCGCGTTCGGGGCGCCGGCTGCGGTCCCGGGAACATCGGCGGCGACCACGCCCGCCGCGCTCGCGACCGCGGCGAGCCTGGCGGGTGCGAGCGGGGACGTGCTCGCACCGCTGCTGACCTCCAACGGAGCCGGTGACGCGAGCCTCGGCGCCTCGATCGGCTCGGCGGCCGGCGCGTTTGACCAGCTGGCGACCCTGTCGGCGTCGACCGGCGGTCTGAACGACGGGGGCGGGGTGGCGAGCGCGATCGACAAGGCCGGCGACCAGGCGGTCGTGATGTGGCAGGACGGCTCCGGGCCGATGAAGGTCTCGATCGGCGGGCCGCCGGCGACCTCACCGCCGCCGTCACCGCCGGCGACCTCACCGCCCGCGAGCACGCCGCCGGGGAGCACCTCCGGGCCGGGACCCACGCCGAGCGGCCCGAGCCGCCAGGCCCGGCGGCCGAACACGAGGATCACGGGCCGTTCGGTCAATGGCAGGCACCGGACCGCGACGTTCAAGTTCAAGGCGATCGGCTCGGCGACGGGCTTTCAGTGCGCGCTCGTCACGCAGCCCAAGCGCCATCAACGCAAGGCCAGGCTGCGGTTCGCCCGCTGCCGGTCTCCGAAGACCTACAACCATCTGGCGCGCGGCGGGCACTACACGTTCTACGTGCGCGCCGTGGGCGCCGCCGGCTCCGACCGGACCCCGGCCAGCGTGCGGATCGGCATGCGGCGATGAGCGCGCATAGGTCGTTGCGGTTGCGGCCCGCGGCGCCCGCGTCCGAGCCGAGCCGCAGCGCAGTGAGGCCGGCGCGCTCGATGCGCCTGTGCCACGGGCGGATCGCGGCGCGCGTGCAGCTGGCCCGGGGGACGTTCAACCGGTCGGTCCCGGAGGACGGGACCGTCGAGACGACGACGGTCGATGTCCACCACGACCCGCCGACGCGGACGGGAAGGTGATGGCGCGCTACCTGGTGGAGCGCTACCTGCCGTCCTCGGCGGCCGGTTCGCTGGCCGAGGACGAGCGGCGCCTGCGCGATCATGCGGGGCCCGGCGCGCGCCTGCTGCTGAGCTTCTACGCCGAGGACGATGAGACGTGCTTTCACCTGCTGGATTGCAGGTCGACAGCGGCCGTCAGACGCGCCGGGGCGAGCGCCGGACTGCGGATCGACCGGATCGTCGGCGTGGTCAGCGTCGGCGACGCCGAGGCGGTCGCGCCGTGAGCCGGGCGGGTGCTCGAGGCGGTAGGGCTCGGCTGACCGTCTGGGCTCTGGCGGCCGCGCTCGCGTTGTGTCTGCCCGCGAGCGCCGATGCCGGTCAGATCGTCTATGCGCACGCGGGCGATCTGTGGGTCATGAACGACGACGGCGGTGGACAGCGGCCGCTGCTGACCCAGGCGCAGGCCGGGGCGACCGAGCTCAGCCAGCCCAACCTGCTCCCCACCGGCGGCGCGCTGGCGTTCCAGGGAGACACGCCCGCCCCCGATGGGACGTGTGACACCAATTGCGTTTCGATCCTGACGCTGATCGACGGGGTCGTGCATCGCATCACCCCCGCCCCGGTCGACTGCGTCCACGCGGCCGCGGTGAGCTGCCTGGAGACAGACGACAACGGTCCGACGTTGACGGCCGATGGTCGCGTGCTCTACCTGCACAGCGGCGCGATGGTGACCTACGGCTGCGGGGTCTATTACTGCGGCGGCGGCTCGACGGTCGGCAACCAGTACACGATCGGGTCAGACGTCGGCGGCGATCAGCCGAACACGTGGCCGACGGGTCCGCCCGACTCCTGGTCTGCGCCCGCGACCCAGGGCGGGTACGCATTCTCGCCCGCCGCCGATCCCGCGGACGCGCAGCTGATCGCCTACCCGGGGTTCGAGGATCCCGCCAGCCCGTCCTGGACGGTCAATCCGCTGGTGATCGACGACGACGCGGCGCTGAGTCCGTTCGTGGTCTCCGACGACGACGTGACCCAGTCGGCGGTGACCTGGAGCCCGGATGGGTCCTACGTGCTCGACATCGAGGGCGGCGCCAACCCGGGGATCTGGGCCTACACGGCGCGGCCGTACACCGCAACGGGCTGGAAGGCCTACTACGTGCTCGCCCCGCCGCCGCAGACCGCCGAGGGCGGCGGCCTGGGCAACGGGCTGGCGATCACCGGTGACGGCCGGGTCCTGTTCACGTCGGGTCATGAGATCTACTCGCTGCCGTCCGGCTGCGGCCCCGTTGGCGACGCGGCGGCGCCCACGACCGGGACGCCGATCCCAAACTGCACGCTCGCTCAGGCGACCCAGCTGACCACCGACGCGAGCAGCGAGGAGCCCACCTGGACCGCGCTGACGACGCCGCTTTCCTACACGCCGCCGACCACCCCCGGGCCGCCCGTGCCGCCCCTGCCGCCCGGGCGCCTTGTGCCGCCCGTGCCGCCCCTGCCGCCCGTGCCGCCGCAGCATCCCGACGAGCTCCGCAGCGTCGGTCTGGCGCAGCGCACGGTGCGCTCGGGCGCGCCGGTGACGTTCGAGGTGCGCCTCGGCGCAAGCTCGAAGATCGTGGTCGAGATCCTGCGCCTGGTGCCCGCATCCGGCCATGGCAGGCATCGCCACCGGGCGCGTTACAGGCTCGTCGGGACCGACACGTTTGCCGGCAAGCACGGGCTCGACAGGCTGCGGGTGATCAAGCTGCACGGCCGTAGGCTCGCGCCGGGAGGCTATGAGGCGCGGGTGTCCGCGGGCGGCCGAGCGCACGTGGTCAAGTTCAAGGTCCGGCGATGAAACCGCGGAGGCGTGGCCCTTTATGCCGCTGCGTGTCTGGATAGAAAATGTCTGAGCATATGGCTTGCCAGATTTTCGGTGCAAAGAGACATCTTCATTCGCCCGAGGTGCGCAAAGGGGGCCTTGTGGCGAGGCGGAAAGCCCGGTCGGGTCGCATCCGGATGGTTGGTGCTATCGCCGTGGCCTGCCTCGCCGTGTTGACGCCGTGGGCCGCAGCGAAGGTTGGGCATGGCTCGGCGCTGCCGGCGGGAGCACCGCATGCTGGGGTTCTGGCCCGCCAAAGCACCGGTTCGGGCTCCCAGGTGGTGCCCGCCTACGAGTACAAGATCGCGTTCAGCGGAAGCGGGGAGCTGAGTTCCTCAGACAGCAGTGGGGATGGCTGGGACGATAGCCAGGCCGCGGAATGGAACGTCGATCCCAGCCAGCCGGTGCAGCTGTGGCTTGAGACGACCGCGGGCGCGTACACGATGACCGCGCACAGCCTGGATAGCGACCCCACGGCGGGGTCGATGATCGAGAACGGGCATTGGCCTTACAGCGCAAGCGATGAGGAGGCCTATTCGTGCCAGGGTCCGGTCGGGGTCCACGCCGACGCGTTGTTCACGATCGGCCTGGGGCCCGCTCCCACGATCCGGACCGAGTTCGCGGGCTCAGGTATGGCGGCAGGGCTGGGCGCCGGCGCGGTCGGTGCCGCGCCGGGGAGCTGCACGAACACCCCCTCCTACTCGGGGATCGATGGCATGAACGGCTTCTTCGTGTTCTGGGTTCCGCCCGGATTCACGGGTGCGGGCACCCCGGCCAGCGGTGAGATGATGGCCGTGGGCGCGCCGATCCCGCCACAGGACGTCGGCAAGTATTCGTTCACGATCCTCGCGCGCGATTACAGCCAGGTCACCGATGCGACCGCCTGCCCGTTCTCGGGCGGCGGCCCCGATCCGAGCTGCATGCCGAAGTTCCAGCTCTTTGGGAAATACGACTTCACGGAGGTTTGCCCGGGCAAGGTGGCGGTCGGTGCGGGCGGGCCGCCGACCGGCACGTGCTTCTCTGACAAGAAGCTCAAGGACGCGGCCCAGGCCGCCAAGGACGCCGCGCAGCAAGAGCAGGAGGATCACTACAACTACAAGGTCAACTGCACCGGCGAGCTCGCAGCCGGTTTCAATCGGTCGGATCCGGGTGCCAAAGCCTTCTGCCTCGCTCTTGCGGCCACCTACGAATACGACGCGTTCGAGCAGGACGCCGAGCAGAACATCGCCGACGACCCGCCCGATTCGGCTTACTCGAAGGTGGCCGCTCCGCACGCGCCGCCGGTCAACGCAGTCGGCAAGCTGCGTCGCGCCCTCCCGGCGACCCAGCGGCTGTTGCGGGGCGAGCTGCAGGTCACGGGGCTGCTCGGTGCCGTGACGACCGCGCTGAACCGGAGCAGCGGCGCGCTCCTCGCCGTCTCGGCGGGCGACACGGCCGCGGCCCGCGATATGACTAGGCAGCAGAAGGCGGCACGCTCCTACGCCAAACAGGCGGCGCGACTGCTTGGCGGTGAGCACCGGCTCGCGCTCAAGGCGGCCGCTGAGTTGCGCAGAGCTGCCGCCAGCATCCATGCCCCGGCGGGGGCACAGGGCTTTGCCGCGGCAATCCGCCACTTCGCTGCCGGCCTTGTCTCCAACCGTGCGATCAAACTCAACCGGCTCGAGATAGCCTCGCTTGACGGGCTTGGAAGCTGACCTCGCGACTCGACGTGCCACCCAGACCGGCCACCCCGCCCGGTCTGCCAACCCCAACCCGACCAAACCGGACTCAGGGCTCCCGCGCCCGCGCCGCCGCGCGACGGATTGCAGGCGCAGCGGTCCCGGGCAGGCCAGTACCCGCGCCCACAAGTTCTGCGCGTTTCGGCGTGCGTCTGAACGCCAATTCCACGCAGAACTTCCGGACACGTGCCCATATCAGTAGGCGGCGCTGCCGCCGTCCGGTAGTGGGAATCCCCCCACGCTTTGATCGGCGCCGGTGGGGGCAGCGCCCGCCAACCGCCGCGCCAGTTGGGTGCGGGAGCGCACGCCGAGCTTGGCGAAGATCCGGGTCAGATGCGACTCGACGGCGCCGACGGTGATCACCAGCTCGGCCGCCACCTCCTTGTTGGCGCGCCCCTCGGCCACCAGCCGCGCCACTCGAGCCTCGGTCGCCGTCAGCCCTCCGCCGGCCGGCCGCCGACCGCCGACCCGCGTCGCCTCCGCGCGCGCAGCCTCCGCCCACCCCGGCGAGCCGAGCCGGTCAAAGGCGGCCACGGCCAGCGCCAGCGTCTCGCGCGCCTCCCGCAGCCGTCGCCGGCGTCGCAGCGCGGCGCCCAGCGCCAGCATGCAGCGCGCAGCCGCAAACGGCATGTCGAGCTCCTCGAACCGCTCCCACGCATCGGACAGCGCGGCAGCGGCGCTACCGTCGTCGCCCTCGGCGGTCAGCACCAGTCCCCGCGCGAGCGCCGATGCGGCCCGGCCCCACGGATGGTTCTGACGCGCGGCCTGCTCGCTCAGGTCCTCGGTGACGGCACGGGCCTGCTCGTGCACGCCGGTCGCGACCAGCGCCGCCACCAGGTCCGGCGCGATCGGGAACGTTCCTGGGTTCTGCACCCCCGCGGCACGCGCACGATCCCACGCCTCCTGCAGGCTGCCGGCCGCCCGCCCGGGCTCACCGGCGAGCAATCGTGCGACTCCGAGCGCGCGCAGCGCCTCAAGCTCCTGCCAGCAGGCAGCCCCGCTCGCGCGGGCCGCTGCGATCGCGCTTTGCGCGAACCTGACGGCGGCCTGATGGTCGCCGCGCCCGGCGGCGAGCGCAGCCCTGCACCGCGCCAGCGCACTGGCGCTGTTGGCGGACTCGTCGTGCTCGCGTTCCCACTCGTCCACGAGCGCCGCGACCGCCTCCCAGTCGCCCCGCCGCATCTCCAGCTCGCAGAGCTGCAGCCGGAGCGCTACGTAGGCCTCGGCCTCGCCGCGCTCGGCGGACAGCGTGCGCGCGGCCTCGAACAGGCGCCGCGCCTCGTGCAGCTCGCCCCGCCACATCCGGTGCACCCCCACGCTTCGCCAGCGCGAGAACAACGTCCTCAGCGGCTCCGGTCCGGGCTCCGCGTCGACCGGGAGGCCGCGCATCGCACGCATCCACACGAGCATCGCCCGCGCCTCCTCCTGCGCCACTGCCGCTTCGGTCCGCTCCGCGATCCGGACAGCCTCCGCGGCCGCCACGAGCGCCCGCTCCACGTCCTCGACGCAGGCCATCCCGAGGTACACCGCCAGCCGGCACAGCACGTGGGCGCGCAGCGGCGAATCCATCGGCGCCTCGTCGATCGCGCGCTCCAGCAGATCATGCGTCTCCGCGGTCGATGTCCCAGCGGCGTCGGACAGCAGCACCATCGCGCGCGCCCGCGGTTCGCCTGGTGCGAGCTGGTCGACGACCGGCCGCAGCAGCTCGCCCGACCTCACGAGCCGTCCGGTCGCGTCGGCGTGGCGCGCCGCCTCCAGCAGCCGCGCATCGCGCTCCGAGTCGTCGGCCGGCGTGAGCCTGAGCGCGTGCTCGGCCAGCTCCCCAGCGCGCACGATCATCCCGCGGCGCTCGGCGTGGATCGCCGCCGCGGCGACCGTCGCGGCGAGCGGACCGTCGGGGCCGTCGGCAGCGAGCGCCCGATGCAGCGCCCGGCGCTCGGTGTCTGAGACGGCGTCGGCCAGGCGGCGATGCAACTCGCGACGCTGCCGCGGGCGCACCCGGCCCTTGGCGACCTCGCCGAGCAGCGGGTGCGAGAGGCGCGCGCGAGCCCCATCGAAGCCGAGCACGTCCGCGGCCACGGCGGCCTCGATGGCGTCGGCTCCGACCACCGCCTGAAGCTCCTCCCGGCGCATCCCCGGTCCGAGCGCGACCGCCAGCAGGGCGGCGCGTGCGTCGTCGGCAAGCGCAATCAGCCGCCCTTCCAGCAGCTCCTCGACCCGCGTCGGCAGGGGGATGTCCTCGGGCGCGTTCACGAGCTCCCCGGTCCGCGCAAGCTCTCGCGCCAGCTCGAGCGCGAACAGCGGGTTGCCGGCGGCGGCGTCGTGGATCCGGCGCATCACCGAGCGTGACAGCCTCACGCCCAGCTGCCCGTGGACCAGGCTCTGGACCGCGCCGAAGCTCAGCGGCGCGACCGTGATCGTCTCGATCTCCAGCGCGGTCTCCAGTGGCACGCGACCGCGCCGGGGCGTGCGCGCGGCGAGCAGGAAGCGCACGTCGTCGTCGCCCAGCCGGCGCGCCGCAAACGCCAGCGCGGCGCCGGTGGCATGGTCGAGCCATTGCAGGTCGTCGATCGCGACGACCGTCGCCCGGCGTGCCGCCAGCTCGCGCAGGAGGTCTCGCACGGCGGCATTGACGGCCCGCGCGCCGTCCGGTTCGGCCTCGCGCAGCAGCAGTGCCGACTCCAGCGCCCGCCGCCTGGGCGGCGCCAGGCCATCAAGCGGCACGTCCTCAAACAGGTCGGTCAACCCTGCCAGGCCCAGTCCTGACTCGCTGTCGGACGGCCGAGCGATCAGCACCCGCCTGCCGTGCGCGCGGGCGATCTCGACGGCGCCGCGCAACAGGCTCGTCTTGCCGATCCCGGCCGGGCCCTCCAGCAGCAGCCCGGCGTTCGGGGCGCGCCGGCCGAGCAGGAAGTCGCGCATGGCGCCGAGCTCGGCCTCGCGCCCGACCAGCTCCCGGTTGGGCTCGCCGTCGGTCACGCTCAGTGCTTGGCCCGGCGCGTCCGCGCCCGCTCCTCCTGCTTCTCGACCACGGTGACGATCAGGCGCAAGATCTGCTCGATCCCGGTGGCCTTGGCGTCGCCGTGCTCGAACGCCTGGCGCCAATCTCGGATCTCGCCCTTGGTCGCCAGCTCGTTGAACAGCGCCCGCGGCAGCGCGACCGTCACCCTCGCATCCGACGGGATGTCCTTGGTCACCTTCGGGCCCGGCACCTGCACCCGGTAGATCTGGACGTCGCGACCGCCGCGCAGCTCGAGGCCGACGACGAGCTTGAGCGGCTCCAGCGCGGGCACCTGCTCGACGAACCGCTTGACGGCGGTCTCGATCAGCGTCTTGGTGTCCGACGCCGAGGCCACGCGATCAGATCCGGTGGCGCTCGAGCAGCTTGCGCCCGATCACCATCCGCTGGATCTCTGACGTGCCCTCGCCGATCAACAGCAGCGGCGCGTCACGGTAGATGCGCTCGATCTCGTACTCCTTGGAGTAGCCGTAGCCGCCGTGAATCCGCAGGCACTCCTCGGCGCACAGCCGCGCGGTCTCCGAGGCGAACAGCTTCGCCATCCCGGCCTCGATGTCGGAGCGCTCGCCGGCGTCCTTCATCCGCGCGGCCTGGCGGGTGAGCAGCCGGGCGGCCGCGAGCTGGGTGGCCATGTCGGCCAGCTTGAACTGGATCGCCTGGTGCTGGGCGATCGGCTTGCCGAACGCGCGCCGCTCCTGTGAGTAGCGGAGCGCCAGCTCCAGCGCGCGCTGCGCCAGGCCGACGCCGCGGGCGGCGACGTTGACGCGGCCCAGCTCGAGCGCGTCCATCATCTGCGCGAAGCCCCTGTTCAGGCCCTCGCTCTCGCCCCCGAGGATGCTGTCGGCCGGTCGGCGATAGCCGTCGAACACCAGCTCGGTGGACTCGACGCCCTTGTAGCCCATCTTGCGCAGTTGCGGCGGGACGTCGAAGCCCGCGTAGGGGCCGGTGCCATGCGCCACCCCCGGCTCCTTGTCGGCGATGAAGCAGCTCAGGCCGCGGTGGCGCGGCTCGGCCGACGGGTCGGTGCGGACGAGCACGAACACGACGCCCGCGCGCAGGCCGTTGGTGACCCACATCTTGGTGCCGTTGATCTCGTAGCCGCCCTCCGGGGTCTTACGGGCGCTGGTCTTGATCGCCGCGACGTCCGAGCCCAGCTCCGGCTCGGACAGGCTGAACGCCGCCCGCAGCTCGCCGGTGGCCATCCGCGGCAGGTAGCTGTCCTTCTGCTCCTCGGTGCCGAACTTCAGCAACAGGTAGGAGCCGATGAAGTGGGTGTTGACGATGCCGCTGATGGAGATCCAGCCGCGCGACAGCTCCTCGACGATCATCGCATAGGTGCTCAGATCCAGGCCCATGCCGCCGTAGCGCTCGGGGATCGTGACGCCGAACAGCCCCAGCTCGCGCATCTGCTCCACGATCGGTTCGGGGAACTCGTCCTCGTGGTCGTAGTGCCCGGCGTTGGGGATGATCTGCTCGTCGGCGAACTGGCGCACCATCTCGCAGATCGCCTGCTGCTCGTCCGTGAACTCCGTCAGCGCCATGGGCAGCCAGCATACGTGACGAGGGCGTGCCGCTTCGTCACAGGCGTGTGCCAATCCACCCTCGCCGCGGGCCCTGCGCCAGAGGGTTGTCCACTATCTCACCGATAGCCTCAGAAATTGGACAACCCTCCCGGGAGCGGGCCATCTCTCGGCTCGCCGCGCGCCAGCACGGCAACGTCACCCGCCGCCAGTTGCTCGCCCTGTCCTTCAGCGACCAGGCGATCCGCCTGCGGGTCGCCGGCGGGCGGCTGCACCGGGTCCACGCCGGCGTCTACGCGGTCGGCCGTCCGCCGGTCACGGCGCTGGAGCGCGCGGGCGCCGCCGTTCTGGCGTGCGGCGATGGAGCCGCGCTCAGCCACTTCGGCGCACTGGCATTGTGGGAGCTGCGCGGCCGGTGGCCGCTGGCGTTCGACGTGACGGTCGTCGGCGGCCACCCCCGGCCACCCGGCATCCGCGTGCACCGCTGCCCCAGCCTCACCACCCGTGATCTACGCACCCATCGGGGCATCCGCGCCACCAGCCTGGCCCGCGCGATCCTCGACTGCGCCCCCGTGCTCGCCGACAGGCAGCTGACGCGGCTGGTCAACGAAGGACTGCTGACGGCGCATCTGAGCAGATCCAAGCTCGCCGACGTGCGCTCGCGCTTTCACACCCACGCGGGCGCAAGACTGCTGGCGCGATTCGTCGAGCACGACGACGGCCCCACGCGCTCGCAGATGGAGGATCGCTTCCTGGCGCTGTGCGCGCAGCACGGGCTGCCGCGACCACGGATCAACGTCGTCGTCGCCGGCCACGAGGTCGACGCCCTGTTCGAGGCCCAGAAGCTGATCGTGGAACTCGACGGCTGGCGCTTTCACCGCGAGCGCTCGTCGTTTGAGTCCGACCGAAGCCGCGACGCGGACACGCTGCTCGCCGGCTTCCGTACGCTGCGTCTGACGTGGCAGCGGATGACGGGCCGGCCCGCGCAGGTCGCGGCGCAGCTACGCGTGCTGCTCGGGCTCGCCGTCTAGCTCGATCTGCACCTTCTCGTTGTAGAAGCACAACAGGCCCGCGATCCGGACCGCCTCGGCCAGCGGCTGCTCGTAGCACCAGATCAGGTCCTCGGTGTCGCCGACCGAGAAGTAGCGGGCCGTTCCCTTGTACGGGCAGCGGGTGACGGTGTCCGACGGCGTCAGCCACGCGAGCACGTCCTCTCGCGGGATGTACCAGCGCGTCTGCAGGTTGGATTCGAACAGCGCCAGCGCGCGCCGGGTGTCGGCCAGCAGCTCGCCATCCAGGGACACCCGCACCCACCGCTCGGTGCGCAGCACGTCGATCCGATGGTAGGGGTCTCGGGGGTGCACCGCGATCTCCTCGTCCTCCTCCAGCCAGCGGCCCATGCGGTCGAAGTAGAACGCGATCAGCCCGCGCATGAACCCCGCCTCGGGCAGCGGGTCCGGGTAGCACCAGGCGCCGTTGTCGACCGTCTCGCCCCCGGCGGTGATCGTGTAGTACGAGGCGTCGCCCTTCTTCGGGCAGTGCGTGTGGCGGTCGGTCGCGGTCAGAACGTCGGTGCGGACGTCGTCGGGCGGGAAGTAATAGGTCGGCTGAAGCCCCGACTCGTGCAGGATCAACGCGCGGCGGCTGTCGGCGATCGTCTCGCCGCCGACTTGAACCCGGATCCGCTTCTGCGTCGGCTCCAGGTAGAGCGTGGCACCGGGCGGCGGCGGCTCGAAGTTGAAGGTTCCCGCCGGGCGCTCGCCGAGCGGGCCGTTGCCGTACATCAGACCCATCCTGTCGCACCCTACCCTGCGGGCATGAACTTCGCCCGCGATGTTGTCGAAGCCGCCCGGCCGGGCGACCGGGCGCTGGTGGAGCTGCGCCGCGACGACGGTCGGCGCGAGTGGAGCTTCGGCGAGGTCGCCGATGGCGCAGCGCGCGCGGCCGGAACGCTGCGGGCACGCGGGGTGAGGCGCGGCGACGTGGTGATGACGGTGATCGGCAACCGGCCCGAATGGGTGCTGACGATGGTGGCGTGCTGGCGGATCGGGGCGGTCGCGCTGCCGTGCAACGAGCAGCTGCGCGCCGCCGACCTGGGCCACAGGATCGAGGCGGCGCGGCCGACGCTGATCGTCGCCGACGAGCGAAACCAGACCGAGCTGGCGGCTGCGGCGCCGCCATGCGAGGTGCTCACGGCCCCCGGCGAGGACCTGTTCGCCGCCGAGCCGGCGGCGGCGGCGGCCGGGCCGGCGGCGGCGCTGGCGCCAGCCGTCGAGCTGGCGCCGACCGACCCGGCGCTGATCGTGTTCACCAGCGGCACGACCGGCGAGTGCAAGGGGATCGTGCACGGCCAGCGCTACCTCCCCGGCCAGCGGCTTCAGGCCTCGCACTGGCTGCGATCGGCGCCGGGAGAGCTGGTCTGGTGCACGGCCGCCAGCGGCTGGTCGAAGTCGGCCCGCAACGTGTTCGTCGCGCCATGGCTGAACGGCGCTGCGGCGCTGCTGCACGACGCGCGGTTCGACCCCCACGAGCGGCTCGAGATCCTGGCGCGCGAGCGGGTCAACGTCCTGTGCATGGCGCCGACCGAGTACCGCGTGATCGCCAAGCGCGCGCAGCTCGAGCCGCTGCCGTGGCTGCGCGGCCTGGTGGCCGCCGGCGAGGCGCTGAACCCCGAGGTCCTGCGCGCCTTCCGGGAGGCGACCGGCCTGACGATCCGCGATGGCTACGGGCAGACCGAGACCGGCCAGCTGACCGGGACCTCGCACGACGACGAAGTCAGGCCGGGCTCGATGGGCCGCCCGCTGCCGGGCGTCGAGCTGACGATCGAGGACAACGAGCTGGTGCTGGCCGACCCGCGCACGGACCCGACCTTCTTTATCGCAACGCTGAACGGCGAGGCCGCGCCCGAGCACGAGCCGTGGCGGACCGGCGACCGCGTAGCGCGCGACGAGGACGGCTATCTGTACTTCGAGGGCCGCACCGACGACCTGATCATCTCCTCCGGCTACAGGATCGGGCCGTTCGAGGTCGAGTCCGCGCTGGTCTCGCACGCCGCCGTCGCCGAGGCGGCGGTGGTCGCCGCGCCAGACGAGGAGCGCGGCTCGGTCGTGCGCGCCGTGGTCGTGCTGCGCGACGGCCACGCCCCGTCCGAGACGCTCGCGGCCGAACTGCAGGACCACGTCAAGCACGAGACCGCGCCCTACAAGTACCCGCGGATCGTCGAGTTCGCCGCCGAGCTGCCCAAGACCGCCAGCGGCAAGGTGCGTCGAGCGCTGCTGCGCGGCGACGACGACGGCGGCTAGCAAATTCGTGAGTAGCCTCGCGAGTGGCTGGGCGTGGCTACACACGAATTTGCGGTTCGCGACGCTAGATTCAGTCTCAGCCATGCCCCGACCCGTGATCGGCATCACCGCCGCCTTCATGCACGCCGAGTTCGGCGTCTGGAGCCAGCGCGCGGCGCTGCTGCCGGCCGGCTATATCGCGGCGGTCCAGAGCGCGGGTGCACTGGCGCTGATCCTGGCGCCCGACGCCCAGGCGGCCGACGAGCCCGACCAGCTGCTGCACCACCTCGACGGCCTGATGCTGTCGGGCGGCAGCGACCTGGACCCGGCCGCCTACGGCGCCCAGCCCGACCCGGCGACCAACAACACCGCCCCGGCACGCGACGCGTTCGAGCTGGCACTGACCCGCGGCGCGATCGCGCGAGGGCTGCCGGTGCTGGCGATCTGCCGCGGCATGCAGGTGCTCAACGTCGCCGTCGGCGGCACCCTGCTCCAGCACCTGCCGGACGTCGTCGGCCACTGCGAGCACCGGCGCTTCCCCGGCAGCTTTGACGGGTCAGACCACGACGTGGAGCTTCAGTCCGGCTCGCTGGCCGCGCGCGCGGCGGGCGAGCTGCGCCACGGCGTCAAGTCCCACCACCACCAGGGGGTGGACCGGATCGGCGCCGGATTGGTCGTCACCGGGCGCTCGGCGCTCGACGACCTGCCCGAGGCGATCGAGCTGCCCGGTCACGAGTTCGTGCTCGGGGTCCAGTGGCACCCGGAGGCCGACGAGCGCAGCCGAGTCATCGCGGCGCTGGTGGACGCCGCCGACGAGCACCGGCAGGCCGGCGCCCTGCGCCTGCAGGCCGGCGCCTCGCGCCTGCAGCCCTCAGCCCTCAGCGGATGACCAGCGGCTTGGCGTAGCCGGCCTCGCGCACCGCCCGCCGGACGCGCTCGGCGTGCTCGGGCCCGCGGGTCTCGAGCACCAGCTGTACGGCCGACTCGCGGACGTGCAGATCGAAGCCCTCGCGAATGTGCTCGACGTCGAGCAGGTTCGCGCCCAGCTCGCCGACCAGCGTCAGCAGCAGCGCCAGCGAGCCTGGCCGATCTGGCAGCCGCGCCAGCAGCACGTAGCGCCGCCCCTCCTGGCTCTCGTGCCGGCGCGCGATCTGAGCCAGCAATCCCGGGTCGACGTTGCCGCCGGACAGGATCACCGCTGTGGTGCCCTCACCTTCGTGCGCGACCCGCTCGGCCAGCACCGCCGCGACGCCGACCGCCCCGGCACCCTCGACCACCAGCTTGGTGCGCTCGAGCAGGAACACGATCGCCTCGGCCACCTCGTCCTCGGCGACCGCGACCATCTGATCGACCCAGCGCTCGATCAGCGCCAGCGTCAGCACGCCCGGGCGCTTGACCGCGATCCCGTCGGCGATCGTGCGCGCCGAGGCGACCGCCACCGGCTCGCCCGCACGAACCGACTCCACGATCGGCGCGCACGCCTCCGCCTGAACGCCGATCACCTGCACCTCGGGCGCCAGCGACTTGACCGCGATCGCGACGCCGCTGATCAGACCGCCCCCGCCGACCGGCACGATCACCCGCGCCAGGTTCGGCACCTGCTCGACCAACTCCAGCCCGAGCCCGCCCTGACCCGCCACCACCACCGGGTCGTCAAACGGGTGCACGAACGCCAGCCCGGTCTCGCGCGCGCGCTCCTGGGCGGCCGCCAGCGACTCGTCGACCGACTCGCCCACCAGCCGCACGGTCGCGCCGAGCGCCGTCGTCGCCTCGGCCTTGGAGATCGGCGCCGACTCGGGCATGAACACCTCGCACGCCATCCCTCGCTCGTGAGCGGCGTAGGCGACCGCCTGGGCGTGGTTGCCGGCGCTGGCCGTGACCACGCCGCCGCCGTCATCCAGCGAGGCGATCTTCGCCAGCGCGCCCCGCAGCTTGAACGAGCCCGTCCGCTGCAGGTTCTCGGCCTTCAGCGCGATCGTGATCCCGGTTCGTCGCGAAAGCGTGCGCGAGCTGAGCACCGGGGTCGGGCGCACCACCCCGTCCCCGGCCAGGGCGGCCCGGCGCACGTCGTCGAGCGTCGGCGCCTGCGGGATCGGCGCCTGCTCGCTCACCGCGTCAGCGCCACGACCGCGTCGATCTCGACCTGGGCACCGCGCGGCAGCGCCGCCACCCCGATCGTCACCCGGGCCGGCGGGCTTGACTCGAAGAACGAGCCGTAGACCTCGTTGACCGCGGCGAACTGCGACAGGTCGGTCATGTAGATCGTCATCCGCACCGCGTCCCCGAGGCTCGCGCCGGCGGCCTGGCAGACGGCGGCCAGGTTCTCCAGGCAGCGCCCCGCCTGGTCGGCGGCGCCGCCGCCGACGAGATCTCCGGTGCGCGGGTCCAGCGGAATCTGGCCGGAGCAGAACAGCAGTCCGCCGGACTCGATCGCGTGCACGTAGGGCCCGATCGCCGCGGGGGCGCCGGGTGCGTTGACCGTCTCGCGACTGGATGCCAAATCCGCCTCCTCTCGTGTGGGTAGCCTCACCATCATGCCCAATCGGCTGGCAGCGGAGACCTCTCCCTACCTGCGCCAGCACGCTGAGAACCCGGTCGACTGGTACCCGTGGGGCGAGGAGGCGCTGGCTGCGGCGCGCGCAACCGACCGCCCGCTGCTGGTCTCGATCGGCTACTCGGCCTGCCACTGGTGCCATGTGATGGCGCACGAGTCCTTCGAGGATCCGGACACCGCGGCGCTGATGAACGAGCGCTTCGTGTGCATCAAGGTCGACCGGGAGGAGCGCCCCGACGTGGACGCGGTCTGCATGCAGGCCTGCCAGGCGATCACCGGCCAGGGCGGCTGGCCGCTGAACGCGTTTCTGACCCCCGACCAGGCGCCGTTCTTCGCCGGCACCTACTTTCCACCCCAGCCCCGCCACGGACTGCCGAGCTGGCGCGCCGTGCTCGACGCCGTCTGGCAGGCGTGGTCAGAGCGCCGCGAGCAGGTGCGCGAGCAGGGCGAGCGGATCCTCGGCGGCGCCGTGCGACTCCCGGACGCCGACACTCCGCTGTCGCCGGCCCTGCTGGACCAGGCGATCGAGAGCCTGCGAGCAGCGCATGATCCGGTCAACGGCGGCACTCGGGGCGCGCCGAAGTTCCCCCAGGCATCGGTGATCGAGTTCGCGCTGGCGCGCGGCGAGCACCAGCTCGCACTGCACACCCTGCGCGCGATGGCGGCCGGCGGGATCCACGACCAGGTCGGGGGCGGGTTCGCGCGCTACAGCGTCGACGCGACCTGGACCGTGCCCCACTTCGAGAAGATGCTGTACGACAACGCGCTGCTTGCCCGCGCCTACCTGCACGGCTTTCAGGTGTCCGGCGAGCCGCGGCTGCGGGCGGTCTGCGAGCAGACGCTGGACTTTGTGCTGCGCGAGCTGCGAGACCCCGACGGCGGCTTCTGGTGCGCGCTGGACGCCGACTCAGAGGGCGTCGAGGGGAAGTTCTACGTCTGGACGCCGCAGCAGCTGCGCGAGACCCTGGGCGAGGACGCCGAGGCGGCGATCGGCTACTTCGGCCCGCGCCCGTTCGAGCACGGCCACGTGCTGGAGGGGCGCGGGCCCGTGCCCGAGCGTCTGCCCGAGATCCGCTGCGCCCTGTACGGCGCGCGCGCCGCGCGCGTGCGCCCCGGCACCGACGACAAGCGCCTGACGGCCTGGAACGCGCTGATGATCTCGGCGCTCGCGGAGGCCGGCGCGGTGCTTGAGGAGCCGCGCTACCTGGACGCCGCGCGCGCCTGCGCCGCGTTCGTGCTGCGCAGCCTGCGCGACCCCGACGGCCGCGTGCTGCGCACATACAAGGACGGCGAGGCGAAGCTCAACGCCTACCTCGAGGACCACGCCTTCCTCGTTGAGGCGCTCTTGACC